>CAIKBD010000194.1 GCA_903825565.1 uncultured Anaerolineales bacterium
CACATTGACGACAAACACGCCCAACTCGTCGAACGTCGCGCGGTTCTCGCGCGCGACCAGATCGTTCGCGCTCAAAATTTGCTTAACAATCGGCAGGTTCATCTTCGACCTCGAGACTGACAATGTGAAATTCACGCCCGCCAGACACGCGCAAGCGCGCACTCCCACACTGGGGGCATTGCGGGGTTAGCGGCGCGCGCGCCGGAAAGGAATGGCGGCAATCCAAACAGACCACCTGCGCCGGCTCACGCTGAAACCGGAGCGCGGCTTTTTCCGCGAGCGTGCCGCGGCTGAGTTGATCGAAATAAAACTGGATGGAATCGTCCACGATGCTGGATAATTCGCCGATGACGAGATCAATGGCGACGATTCGGCGCGCGCCGTTTTGATTCGCCGCGTCGAGCGCAATTTTTAAAATGCCTTCGGTCACCGCCAGTTCGTGCATGGCAGGTATGATACTGTAATTAAAGCGCGTGTCAAATTGCACGCGCCGCCGCCGCACGGGTGACTGGAAAACAGTCCAGCACGTCCCCATTAGAACATGTATTCAAGTTATCCCACGCTAACCCACACATAACCCACACGTTATCCACGTGCTTATCCACGCGTCGCTGGGATAACCGCGCCGGCTGGCGCGTCATGGAAACGCACTGCGTAAACAGGGCTTCTCAAAAGTCGCTTGCCAAGCCATTTCTGTCATTTCGAGGAGCGGTTTTTGCGACGAGAAATCTTGTTTTCAGTGTCGGAGATTTCTCGCTTTGCTCGAAATGACAAGGACACTCGGACTTTTGAGAAGCCGTGACTGCGTAAACACTCGCTTTGACGCGCCGCCGGACGTTGGTTATAATGCGTTCATGTCTTTGACGGCAATCATCTTGACGCACAACGAACAAAAACACATTCGTCCCTGCATCGCTTCGGTGCGCGCTTGGGCGGATGAGGTGTTGGTGCTGGACGATCATAGCACCGATCAAACCGGCGTGTGGGCGCGCGAACTGGGCGCGCGCGTCGAACAACGCACGCTCGACAATTTTCCGAACCAGCGCAATCACGCCCTCGCACTGGCGCGCGGCGAATGGGTTTTCTTCATAGACGCGGACGAACGCGCCACCCCAGCGCTGGGCGCGGAAATTCAATCCGCGCTCCGTCATTCCACATCCGCCGGCTACTGGATTCCGCGCCGCAACATCATTTGGGGCAAAGAGATTCGCCACGCCGGCTGGTCGCCCGATTACCAGCCGCGCGTGTTGCGCAAGGGCTTGGCGCATTTCGATCCGACGCGCGAGGTGCACGAACTTGTGATCTGGCAAGGCAAAGTCGGCTATCTGCGCGAGCCGCTGATTCATTACAACTATGAAACGCTCGCGCAATTTTGCGCCAAGCAGATCAAGTACACGCGCTACGAAGCCCAAGTTTGGTTTGCGGAAGGCAAACACGCCCGCTGGCGCGGCGCGCTCGGACAACCCGTGCGCGAGTTTTGGCGGCGCTATATTTCGTTGCAGGGCTGGCGTGACGGCGGACACGGTTTGGGGTTGAGCGTGTTGATGGCGTACTATGCCTTTGTGCGATGGCGTATGTTGCGCGACTTGGAAACGCACCGCGCCTAAACGAATAACCCGGCGGATCACTTGCGTGATCCGCCGGGTTATTCGTTTGTGGCGTTTGCCGGTTCGCCAGTTGTTTCGCCGTCTGCCGCCGCCTCGTCCAATTCGACAGGCAACACGATTTGCCACACCTGCGCCGGATCGGTCTTGCGCCGCAATTTGATCGGCTTGACCTGGCGCGTATCCACGCGCGCGCCGACGCGCGCAAACGTCTCCGAATCCACAAACAAACCGCGTTCGGGCTTGGCGGCAAGCCGCTGGGCAATCGTCAGTGCCTCGCCGACGATAACATACTCGACGCGCGCCGCCGCGCCGATGCGCCCTGCCACTACATCGCCGGTGGTGACGCCGATCCCAACTTTGAGCGGGGCTGGCGCGTCCGGCTTGCTCTCCCATTCGGCGATTTCGTGTTTGATCTCCAACGCCGCGTCCACCGCCGCTTGCCCGTGCTCGGCTTGCTCCAGCAACAAGTTCCACATCGCCACGATTGTTTCGCCAGTTTGTTGCGTGATCGATCCGCCGTGTCGAAACACCACGGCGGCCACCAACATCGTGTACTGATTCAGCAGATGGATCAACTGCGTCGGCGCGACGGTGCGTCGTTGCGTCAAATCCCCCAAGTCCACACACAACACCGAGACATGCCGCACGTTCCCCGTGAGCGGGAGCGCGCCCTGCGTGAAATCATCGGCGACGCGTTCCACCGCATCGGGCGCAACGTACCGCCGGAGCAAACGCAGCGTGGCGGCGCGCCGCCGCTCGACGGAAAAGTAGCGAAACGTCATCGCGCCCACAAAAACCAAGCCCAGCGCGGCGAGCGGATAGAGTGGTTGCACAATCACGCCGCTGTTGAACATTTGAAAGGCGTAACCGAGGTAAAGCAAAAGGTAGATGATCATGAGCGCCATCGCCGACAGCAGACGAAAGTGCAACAAGGTCACACCGGCTAAAATGGCTAGCAAAAAGATCATGACAATTTCGGTGAGCCGATCCTGCTCGAGCAACAGATGCTCGCCCAGCACGGTCTCGATCAAGTGCGCTTGAATTTCGACCGGGTAGGCGCGGTGATTGTTCGCAATCGGCAGACGATAATTGCCCGGCGTCGTCGAACCGGTGACGCCGACCAAAACGATCTTGTCGCGCAAGCCGGCGAGATTGGCGCGGCGGCGCAAAATGTCGGCGGCGGCAAGAGTTGGGAGCGCGCTGGGCGCGACAAAGTTGACCTTGAGTTGCCCCTGCTCATCCACCGGCAAAGAACGCGCGCCAAAGCCAACCCGTCCGTTGACGATCTGCGGATCGAGCACACGCTGGTCGTACCGCTCCAGCGCCGCGATGCCCAGCGCGGAGTACTGTTGCGCGCCGACGTGAATGGCGAGCGGCACGCGCCGCACAATCCCATCCGAATCGGGTGTCACCATCGTATGCGCCAAACGCGCCGGCGCGTTTGGCAAAAAGGGCGCTGGAACAAACGCCACATCAAAACGCGGAAAGGTGTCGGCAAGCGCCGGGTAACGCGTCACTTCGATGCCGACCAGCGGCAAGATCACGTTGGGCGTGCGATTCAAGGCACGCGCGAGTTGATCATCGTCCGCCGTTGCTTCGGGCAGAATGAGATCGAGACCGATCACGCGCGGTTGCGCCGCGCTGATCGCCTCGAGCAACGCAACAAGCGTGCTGTGCGACCAGGGCAGCGCCCCAATCTCTTTCAAACTGGGATCGTCAATGACAATCAAGACGACTTGGTTGGTGGGTGGCGGGGGTTGGTAGAGGAAATCGGACAGACGCGTGGGGGTGATGCCGGAAATGATCGCGGCAGACAAGAGCAAACCGACGCCCAAACCGAGCGCGCTTCCAAATTGAAGCCGCAGGTGGAGGCGCGGGTCGCGCACCAAGTTGACCAGTTGTGCCCTCACGCGTTTGCCGAGGGCGCGGGTTCGTTGTTGGAGATCCACGATTTGATTTTTTCGTAACCGTGATCGATCAAGGTTGCTAGTTCGGTGGCGGTATCGGCGTATTCGTCGAGCGAGCCGCCGTACGGATCCGCAATGTCAAACGTGCGGCTCGCCAGTTCGCTCATCAAGTGGAGTTTGGCGACGTGCGCCGGAAATTCAGCGGCAAGCGCGTCATAGTGGTTGCGCGTCATCACGATCACCGCGCCGGCGTGGGCGAGAAGCGCGGCGGACACCGTGCGTCCGCGATGCGCGCGCAGATCAATTCCCCGCTGACGCATCACCACTACGGCGTTGCCGGAAGCCGGTTGCTGCTCCAGCGCCCAGGTGCCGGCAGAGTGCGCCGCGTACAGAGAATGTTCGCCGACGCGTTGCGCGTGCGCGTTAAACAGACCCGCTGCCATCGGCGAGCGGCACACATTGCCGGTGCAGACGAAGAGAATGGTGTGGCTCATTGATCGGATTCGAGCAACAGGTATTCGAGTTCTTGCAGGCGGATGGTTTGTTCGTCGTCCAGTCCGCTATCCAGATCGAGGTCGAGCAGTTCGAGGTACTCGTCATCGAGTCGATCAAATTCCTTGGCGCTCAAGCGCGGGCGGCCCTCGCCTTCCAGCCGATAGCGTTTAAGGTACTCGGCGTAATCGGGCGATACGGGAGCGGCTTTCTGGGCAGGCGCTTGACGCGCGCGACTGGTCTTGGCCGGTTTCGCTTGGGTCGCGCGTGGAGATTTGCGGGTCGCTGGTTTCGGCTTGGGCATTGGAATGTTCCTTTCTCGAAAAAAAGGATTACAAGTGTCGAGTGAGGGTTGCCTGTTGCGATCCATTATAGCACAAATCCGGGCGAAATGCGTCAGGGAATTTTTCGCGGGGCGCGCGTCACCCTCCGAGCAAGCCCATCCCCACTCGCACCACGAACGCAATGACGAGCGCAATGCCGGTGGTCAGGATTGCCACGCCCAACATCTTGTTCCGCCCCAATTCGCGGTTGAGCGCGGCGAGTGTGGCAAGGCAAGGAATGTAAAACACGACGAACACGGTAAACGTCAACATCTGCCCGGCGGAAAGCGCCGCGGCGACGTTCGATGTGTTTAACGCTTGCCGTAGCATCACAAGCGCCAACTCTTTGCGGAGCACGCCAAAGATCAGCGTCGTGCCGACCGCGTCCGGCAAGCCGAGCAACCACGTCACCGGCGCAAAGAGCGCGTTGACCCAGTGATCGAGTTGGAGAAATTCGAGCAGACTCAGCGCGATGCTCCCGGCGATCAAGATGGGCCACGCGACGACGACGAATTCCCGCACGCGGTAATAACTTTTCGCCACGATCGTTTTCAGCGTGGGCAAACGATACACCGGCATTTCGAGGATCAGCCCCGGCGTTTCCTCCGGCAAAAGCCGCATCAGGATCGCGCCGGTGAGCGCCACGATGATCAAGTTCAGCACGTAAATGCCCAACGCGTACGCCGGTCCCAAATAAAACGCGGCAAGCCCGAACACCACCGTCAGGCGCGCGGCGCACGGCACCATCGTCGCCAAGGTTGCGGCAATGACGCGTTCGCGCGGCTCTTCGAGGATGCGCGTCGCCATCACCGCCGGCACGTTGCACCCGTAACCCAGGATGAACGGAATGACCGCTTTGCCGTGCAAGCCCAATCGGTGCATCAACCCGTCCACCAAAAAAGCGACGCGCGGCAAATAGCCAATGTCTTCGAGCAAACCCAGACCGATCAAAAACGGCACGAGGTACGGCAACACGATGGCAAACCCGCCGGAAATGCCGGCGACGATCCCTTTGACCAACTCCAGCGCGAGCGGAATGCCGCGCAATTCCGTTTCCAACGTCGCCAGCACATTATCGAATAGCGCGAGCGTCGGCTCTTCGATCAACGTGCCCACGCCGTACACGAATTGGAAAAACGCGAACAAGATCGCAAGGAGCGCCACATAGCCCCAAACCGGGTGCAAGAGCACATCGTCAATTCGGTCGCGCCAATCGAACGTCCGAGAGCGCGCCACCGTCGCGCACGCCTCGCAGAGATTGAGCGCAGCCGTGTGGCGTTCCGAATTGATGATCACCTCGGCGGGGCGACCGCGCGAAGCCGTGAGCGCGCGTTGGAATTGTGCGGCGTGCGCCACGGCGGCGGGCGCGCGTTCGCGGGCAAGCGCGGTGATCTTGGGATCGCCTTCGAGCAATTTGATCGCGGCGAGACGCGGCGGCAAACCCAACCGCCGGTCAAGCGGCGCGGCAATCTCCGCGAGCGCGGCTTCCACGTCGCGGCTGTAGCGCGCGCGATTCGGCGCAGTCGGTTGGCGGCACGCCCGCACCGCCGTCGCAAACAATTCGCGCACGCCCACGCCTTTGCGCGCAACGAGCGCGGCGACCGGCACGCCCAATGCCGCGCTCAATTTTTCCTGATCCAGCGTGATCCCTTGGCGGTGCGCCTCGTCCATCATATTCAACGCCAACACGACCGGCAAACCCAGTTCGAGCAGTTCGAGCGTCAAATCCAAACCGCGTTCGAGCCGGGACGCGTCCACGACATTGATGATCGCGTCCACGTTTTGCGTCAGCAGATAATCTTGCGCGACGCTTTCGGCGGGGTTGGCGCCGGCAAGCGAGTACGCGCCCGGCAAATCCACCAACTCAATCACCTGCCCCGCGACGCGCACGCGGCTGGAAGTGAATGTGACCGTGGTGCCGGGAAAGTTGCCGGTCAATGCCTTGTAGCCGGCAACCTGATTGAACAGCGTACTCTTGCCACAGTTCGGTTGCCCGACCAGCGCGAGCCGAGGAGGTCGCGTCATTCGACAACCACCTTGGCGGCAACGCCGCGCCCCAGCGCGATCTGCGTGCCGCGACACTCGATCAGGAGTGGGCCCTGAAACGCGGCGCGGCGCAACACGCGCACCGTATCGCCGGGAAACAACCCCAGCTCGCGGAGTTGCTGTTGCGCGGTACGGCCGCCGCCGATGGAAACGATTTTGGCTTGGCTACCTTGTTGAATTTCACAGAGAGTCATAGTGTGTCTTCTCCCGCCCGATTATATTCTATTTGATGAAAATTACAAATCTTGTTAGACAGTACTTACATTCGACAGTCAAACAAAAAACGGGCGCACCGTGCGATCCCGGCGCGCCCGTTCGGCAAACGAGAACTCATTCGACGTGGTGCGGATCGAGCGCATCGCGCAAACCGTCGCCGATATAGTTCACCGAGATCACGGTGAAAAAGATAAACAAGCCGGGAAAGATTGCCGTCCACGGCGCGTAATCAATTTCCGACTGCGCGTTCTTGAGCATGTTGCCCCAGGTCGCGGCGGGCGGTTGCACGCCCATCCCCAGGAAGCTCAAGCCGGCTTCGGTGATGATCGCCGCGCCAATCCGTAGCGTGGCGGCGACGATGATCGGGCTGATCGCGTTGGGCAAGATGTGGCGAATAATCAAACGCCAATTTTTCGCGCCCGCCGCGCGCGCCGCTTCGATAAATTCTTTTTGCTTGATGGACAGGTACGACGCGCGCACGAGCCGCGCCGTCGGCATCCACGACGTGATCGCGATGACGAAGACAATCGGCGCGATGCCGGCGCTGAGAAACGGAATGACCCCGGCGCGGAGCAGTTGGATCAGGACGATGGCGAGAAACAGCGTGGGGATGGTCAACATGATGTCGGCGAGCCGCATCAGCGCATTGTCCGTCAGTCCGCCGTAAAAGCCGGCGAACGCGCCAATCGTCGTGCCGATCAAGATCGCCAGCACCATTGCGGACAGACCGACGAGCAACGAGGTGCGGCCGCCATCCATCGAGCGCACGAACAAATCGCGCCCCAAGCCGTCTGTGCCCATCCAATGCTCGGCGGACGGCGGCAGATATTTATCGAGGATGTGCGTTTTGCCGGGATCGTACGCCGTGACAACGGGCACCAAGATCGCGCCGAGCACGAGCAACGACAAGACGCCGACGCCCAACATGGCCGGGCGATGCTTGCGAAAATGCCGCCACGCGATAGAGGTGAGACTGTCGTATCGTTGCGCGGCTTTGGCGAGCGCAGTCTGAGGAGAGGTTATAGCAGCCATCAGTCAAATCGAATCCTTGGATCGAGAAAAGCGTAGGCGATGTCCGCAACCAGGTTGAAGAAAATGATCAAGGTCGCGCTGATCATCAAAATCCCCATCAACACGGTATAGTCGCCGCGTTCTGCCGAGTTGAAAAAGAGCCGCCCCATACCGGGCCAGGAAAAGATCGTTTCGGTAAACAGCGCGCCGTTGAAGAGCGCGGGAATTTCGAGCGCGATGATCGTGACCAGCGGGATCGCCGCGTTCTTGAACGCGTGCTTGAGGATGACGGCACGTTCGCGCAGACCTTTCGCGGTTGCCGTGCGAATGTAATCCATTTTGAGCACGTCGAGCATGCCCGCGCGCATGTACCGCACGTGTTGCGCGAGTTGAAATACCGCTAGCATGGAGACGGGCAAAACCAAATGCCACACGCGATCCACCAACGGGTCGGGCGGGCTTTCGCCGAGCGTCGTCATGCCGCCGCCGGGAAACATGGGCAGCGGGGGTGGATGCGGAAAGAGCGCCGTGCCCGCCAAGGGGTTTTGCATGTTCACCGAGAAAACAATGATGAGGATAAGCCCAAACCAAAAAATGGGAATGGATTGTCCCATAAACGCGATGGTCGTCACGGCATGATCGAACAGCGAATATTGGCGCACGGCGGAAATGAGGCCGAATGGAATGGCGATGATCAGCGCGAGTACGAACGCGATGAGCGACAGGTACAGCGTATTCGGCAGGCGTTCGCCAATTTCGGTGAGCACCGGGCGATGCGTCACGAACGAGTCGCCCCAGTTGCCTTGCACGATTTGCCCCAGCCATTTGGAGTACTTGACTGGCAAGGGATCATTTAGCCCGTACTCTTGCTCAAGCCGCAACAAATCTTCCGGCGTAATATTGGGATTGTTCTGCATCGCGGACAGAGGATTGTTCGGCGAAATCTGGATCAGTGAAAAGACAATGACGCTGATGATGAACAAGACCGGGATTGCTTGGATCAAACGGCGAATGATATATCTAGTCATAGTGCAATAGTTGGATAGGGCAATAGTTGGATGGTTGGATAGTTGGATGGTTGGATAGTTGGGTAGGCGAAACTACCCAACTATCCAACTATGAACCGATCAAACTAGCGAACTATTTGACCCACAAGTCAGCGGCATTCCATGCTGGACCGCCCCAGGGCGTGGCGAGCCAACCCTGAACGCGGGCGTTGAAACCTTGCAGATTGAAGCGCTGGTAGAGGTAGATGTGCGTCGCACCGTCCACCACACGCGCCGCGGCTTTGCAGTACAAGTCCTTGCGCGCGGGCCAATCGGGAAGACTGCCCGCCTGGTCAATCAGTTTGTCCGTGTCCGGATCGTTCCAGCGGCTATAGTTGATGCCGCCCTGATTGTCTGGGGACGGGATGGATTTGGAATGAAAGTAGGTGTACATCTGGGCGTGCGGATCAATACTGGCATTCGTCGTGTACATCAGAATGTCGTAATTGCCTTTCTTGCGGGGCGAGTTCGCCGCCCAGCCGCCCAGCAACAGCGACGAGGGTTGATTCTCGATGAAAAATTCGACGCCAATCGCCTTCATATTTTCGACGATGAGCACCTGCGAATCTTCACGCAGTTTGTTGCCGGTCGTCGTTTGGTATTTCAGGCGCAAGCGGTTGCCATCTTTCACGCGAATGCCATCGCTCCCGGCTTTCCAACCGGCTTCATCGAGCAACGCTTTGGCTTTGGTTTGATCGAACGCATACGCTTTGATGTCGGTGCAGTTGTACGGATCGACGTTCAATTCGCTACTGCCCGGCAAACCCTTGCCGTTCAGCAGTTTGTCAATGATCGTTTTCTTGTCAATGCCGAACGCAATCGCTTGGCGCACTTTGACATCGCCCAAGATCGGGTGCGGCGTCTTGTTGTCCGCCGGATCGCCGGGCTTGACCGCGTTGAGGATCAGGCGTTCGCCGCCGGCTTGCGGGGCGTCGAACAGTTTGACGTTCGTCATCTTTTCGAGCGCGGGCATATCGGCTTCGGTATTGTTCCACATAATGTCCGCTTCGCCGTTCTTCAACAATTGCATGGCGACTTCGGACGACGGCACGATCCGCACGATCACCTTGTCGAGGTACGGGCGGTCGGGTTGCCAGTACGCGGTGTTCTTTTCAAGCGTGATGTGGTCGCCCGTGACAAACTCGGTCACTTTGAAGGGGCCAGTGCCATTGGGCTTGCGGTTGTACGCCCACGTCTTGAGATCTTCCGGCTTGCCCGCATTCTTGGGGAAGATGGGACCAATCCCGCTGAAAAGCCGAATCCACGAGGCATAGAAATTCTTGAATTTCAAAACAGCCGTGTTCGGATCAGGACATTCGACTTGATCGAGATCGGCAAAGATGCCGGTGTCGAGCGCGCCATTGTTAGGCGTGCGAATAACTTGCAAGGTGAATTGCAGATCGGCACAGGTGAAATCGGAACCGTCGTGCCACTTGACGTTCTTGCGGAGCTTGTAGGTGATGGTCTTGCCATCGGCGCTCACCCCGCCATTTTGGGTGGTGGGTATTTCGGTCGCCAGTTCGGGAATCCATTGACCCTTGTCGTTGACTTGAGCAAGATTTTCGCCAAAGAATTCGTAGACGTGGCTGGAGACAGTTTGCGTCCCAAGCTCAAGGTTGAGGTGCTCAGGTTCTTGCCAGGCGACCATCGTCAGCGTGCCGCCTTTTTTCGGTCCCGCCGGTTCGGTGGGTTTGGGCACGGCAGTCGGCGCGGCGGCGGCTTTGGTCGGCACCGGCGTCGGTGCGGGCTGACACGCCACCCCAATCACCACCAAAACAAGCAGAGACAAGACGAGCCATTTACGCGAAGACATACTTTCTCCTCCAAATGTTTTCAATTCCGTACAAACACGAAAGCAGATGTGGGTAAAATTTATGCGCGGCAATCCCTCCCTTCCTGTTGGATAGATTCAAGGCGCGCGGACGCGTCGGCAAAACAAAAAAACGGAGGAGCACTGGATTGCGGGGATTGTAACACGAATGAGGGCGTTTCGTCAAGGAGTTTTTGGCATCCGGGTGTGCACCACAGTTTTGAGTGCGGCACAAAAAAATCGGACACGGATGAACACAGACGAGCACGGACGCTCCGCGAAATCATCCGCGCTCGTCCGCGTCCAGGTTAATGAATTGGGTAATGGTTTGACTTGCATCGCGCCCTGCGGTACAATGCGCCGCGACACACACAAGGAGCAACCCACATGGACTTGAAGACGCAATTGAACGAAGATTTGAAAACCGCTTTGCGCGCTAAAGATGAAAATCGCGTGGGCACGATTCGCCTGCTCAAGGATGCCATCGCCAAATTTGAATTGACGCGCCCCGCCGACAAACCCGCCAGCGAAGCCGAACTGATCGGCGTCGTCGAAAAGCAGATCAAGCAACGGCGCGAAGCCGCCGAGTTGTACGCCCAGGGCAATCGCCCGGAACTTGCCGCGCAAGAGCGCGCCGAAATCGCTGTGCTCGAAACGTACATGCCCAAGCAACTGACGCGCGAGGAGGTCGCCGCCGAAGTGAGCGCGATCATCGCCGCGCTCGGCACGCGCGAATTTCCCAAGGTGATGCGCCAAGCCGCCGCAACACTCAAGGGTCGCGCCGACGGCAAACTCGTTAATGAAGTGGTCAAGGAATTGACGGCGTAGGGGGTCTTGGATCGCGAAACCCGGGAAAGCGCGCGAAACTCGCGAAAGCCACGCCACAAAGCCGGCGGCAGTTTCCAACCACCGGCTAACTCGCGAAAGCCACGCCACAAATTGCGAAGAGTCGCCTCAATCAACAACCTTTCGCGCTCCAACCTTTCGCGGCTTTCGCGCCCTTTCGTGGTTTTCGCGTTCCATCTTTCGCGGTTTTCGCGTTCCATCATTTCGCGTTCCAAACGTTCTTCGCATTGCGCCGCAATTCATTTGACGGGGACGTGATGTCGTTTTATAATCTGCCACGTGTGGGACAAATTTATAAATTTGTCCTACCCCAGGAGGCGCAATGGACAGCACCGTTCTGATCGCTTTAATCGTCGTCGTGGGCATCGTGATCGTCGTGTGGATGTTGCGGGATCGCCTGACGGCGATTACCGCGCGCGGCTCGCAAAACGAGATCGAGGTCAAAGCCGAAGCCGCGCCGGACGCGTCGCCGCCGGCGAACGCGCCACGCGCCGGCGTCAGCATCACCCACACCAAATCAATCGGCAACACCAAAATCGAGATCGCGCGCGACGACGTAAACATGGACGACAACCTTTTGACCGGCAAAACCGACATTCGCGTTAAAGCCGATCCCAAGAAACCGCGCCGATGAAATCCATCACCATTGCCGACCGCAAATACCAAATCGAATTTTTCCGCGCGATGCTCGCCGGCACAACCGACAAGCGGATCCTGCTACTCCGCGCCGACGGCGGACGCGGCAAGACGGATTTGCTTCAGCGCTTGGCGCACGAGTGCCCGGCGGATCGGTGTGTCGTTCGCTTCAATTTGAAAACTGCCGAAAAAGGCATCGCCCAAATCCTGGGTGTGTTCCGCGACAAGTTGGGCGCGGACGCACTCCCCCGTTTTTACGCCGCGCTCGCGCGCCTCGATCCGAACATCAACATCGCCCACATTACCTCGCTCGGCAAGTTTGACCTTTCGATTATGCTGAACGTGGACGAACAAACGCGCAAGATTCGCCTAGAGTTGCTCGAAGCCGCATTCTTTGACGACCTCCGCGCCGCGTGCGCCAACCTCGTCGTCATCTTCGACACGTTTGATCAAGCCCCCGACGAATTGAAAAAATGGTTGAGCGGCGCATTCCTCGAACACGCCGCCACCATCCCGCACCTACGCGTCGTCATCGGCGGACGCGAGGTGCCGGAACGAACCTTGCTCGAATGGGAAGACATTTGCGCGCGCGACGAACTGCGCGAAATCCAAGACGTGGATGAATGGTACGCCTTTGCCCAGGAAACGCAACTCCCGTTTTCGCGCGATGCCGTCAAGGCGCTAGTGATGGCGGGGAAAGGCATCCCCGACGATATTTGCAAATTGTTCAGGCAATGCGCGCTGGAGTGGAGCAAATGAATCTCGCCGCACTGCTCGCCCGGCTTGCCACCGCCCACACCGAAGACGAACGCGCGTGGATCATCACCGCGAACCTGCTGGCGCAAATGCCGCCCGACCTCCGCGCGATGACCTGGGCGGCGGCAATTCCACACTGGTTCGATGCCGCCACGCTTGCCGCGCTCCGCCCCGAACTGGCTGACCGCGCCGCCGCGCTCTACGCCGATTTGCAAACGCTCTCGTTCGTCGAAGTGTTTCCCGAACGCGGACACAACATCCACGAGCGCACGCGGCAATTGCTGCTCGACCAATTGTGGCGCGAAAACCCCGACGAGTTCCGCACACTTTCCGCGCGCGCGGCGGAGTTTTTTGCTGGGCGCGACGAGATTGAGTTTCGCATAGCGTATACCTGCCACCTGCTCGTCGCCGATCCAGACAAAGGCGCAGATGCTGTGCGAAATCTCGGCGCGGACTTGAACAACACCTTTCGCTTTGCCGAACTGGAAACACTTGTCAACGTTGCGCTCGAACCCATCCGCGCTGGGCGCGTGAGCGGGCGCGCGCGTGGATGGGTGTACTTTCGCAAAGGCAAGTTAGAAAGCCAGAGCTATCGTCCCGAAGCGTTAGAGACCTTCCAAAGCGCACTTGCCGACGCCGACCAAGATCAAAACTTGCAAGCCAACGTGCTCAAGGCGATGGGCGATGTCCAGCAATTCCGCAAAAATATGGACGCCGCCCTGACCACCTACGCCCAAGCCCTCGACTTGTTCCGCGCCGTCGGCGACCGCTTGGGCGAAGC
>CAIKBD010000195.1 GCA_903825565.1 uncultured Anaerolineales bacterium
CTTTGGCAGTCTCGGCGTCGTGGCACAGCGCCGCGCGAATCCCCGGCACCTTGTTCGCGGCAATCGTCACGCCCGTCCCCGTCCAACAAAACAAAATGCCTTCGTCCGCTTGCCCGCGCGCCACGCGTTCCGCCACCGCCATCGCCGTCTCGACCCAGGATTCACCCGCCTCGCGCAACGCGCCAAACAATTCGACGCTGTGCCCGCGCGCGCCCAATTCCGCGATCACGCTGTCCGTTACATGCATGCGCTCATCCGCGCCGACCGCTAGTTTCATTTTGTTTGCCTCTCCCCGCATTATACTCCAAATTCTGAATTTCGAATTTTGAATTTGACACCGCGCCCCGCGCGTGGTACACTTTTGCCGCGTCCGGGCAACCAGCGCATCCGCACCGAAATTCACCGGGCGGGGTTATACTAAGCGATTGGCGGATTGCTCGCGCTCGCTAAAGGAGTTACTGTGCTAAATGTTATTTTGATCAATTTGTTGAGTCTCGTCGGCAGTTACGCGCTCGGCGCATTTCCCACCGGCTTGTTCGTCGCCAAAATGTGGAACATTGACGTTCGCAAACACGGTAGCGGTCGCACCGGCGGCACCAACGTTTTGCGAACCGTCGGCTGGCGCGCGTTCGCGCTGACCGTTGGCGGCGACATTTTGAAAGGCGTGCTCGCCGTTTTGCTCGCGCGCGTGGTGGTGCCCGAAATCCACAGCGCGCACGCGACTGCCGTGTTGGGCGTGTTGCTGGGTCACAACTGGTCTATCTGGATCGCCCTGCTCGCCAAACCCGATCCCGACACCCAGTACGCGCCGCCCCCGCGCGGCTGGCTCCAATGGCTCACAACCCAAGGCCGCGGCGGCGCCGGCGTGGCAACCACCGTGGCGGCGGCGGCAACCCTGTTCCCGCCCGTTCTGATCGCCGCGCCGCTTCCGCTCTTCATCCTGTACTATTGGCGGTACGCGTCACTCGCTTCGTTGAGTGTCACGATCATTTTTCCGTTGGAAATGCTCGTGTTCGGCTGGCTCGGTTACACGCCGTGGAGTTATTTTCTCATCGCTGTGATCGCGAGCGTGATCATCTTTTGGGTGCACCTCCCCAACATCGAACGCCTGCGCAACGGCACCGAAAAACGTTTCGGGCAACGCCTCGTCGAGAAAAAGCCCGCCGCGCCGCACGCAAAAAATGGCTAGCCCGGCACGCGTCGCCGTCATCGGCGCGGGTTCCTGGGGCACAACCCTTGCCGTCTTGCTCGCGCAAAAAGGCGTGCCCGTCACACTCTGGACACGCACTGCCGAAGAAGCAACGCGATTGCAAACCGCGCGCGAAAATCGCGAGTTCATGCCCGGCTTGCGCTTTCCCGCCGAGTTGGTGATCACCGCCGTTGCCGAGCGCGCACTCGAACGGTGCGCGCTCGCGCTGATGGTCGTCCCCGCGCAAACGTTCCGCGCGAACCTGCGCCACATCCGCGCGTGGCTCCCCGCCGAAGCGATCCTGCTCAGTTGCGCGAAAGGATTGGAAATCGGCACGACACAACGCATGTCGGAAATTCTCGCCGAGGAATTGCCGCCCGCATTTCACGACCGCATCGCCGTCTTGTCCGGGCCCAACCTCGCAAGCGAAATCGCCAACGGCTTGCCCGCCGCCAGCGTGATCGCCGCGCCCAATCTCGCTGCCGCGCGTTTCGCGCAGGCGACGTTGATGTTGCCGCGCTTTCGCGTCTACACGCACGACGATGTGATCGGCGTGGAACTGGGCGGCGCGCTGAAAAATATCATTGCGATTGCGGCGGGCGCGGTGGACGGTTTCGGTTTCGGCGACAATGCCAAAGCGCTCGTGCTCACGCGCGGGCTTGCCGAAATGACGCGCCTGGCAAGCGTCGCCGGCGCAAACCCATTGACGCTCGCCGGGCTTGCCGGCATGGGCGATCTGATCGCGACATGCGGCAGTACGCGTTCGCGCAATCACCAAGTGGGCGAACGCTTGGCGCGCGGCGAAACGATTGACGCGATTCGCGCCTCGATGAAAATGGTCGCGGAGGGCGTGCCGACCGCCAAAGCCGCGTTGCAAATGGCACGCCGCCTCAGCGTCGAAATGCCAATCACCGAGCAGGTGCACGCTGTCGTGTTTGAAAACAAAGACCCGCGCCAAGCGATGCTCGATTTGATGACGCGCACTGCCAAGCACGAACTGGAATAAATCCGCCGCGAGAAAAAATTCGATGAAACGGTTTGGCGCATTTTGGCTCCTCGCGCTCCTCGTTGCCGGGTGCGCGCCCCCCACGCCCGCTTGCCCCGCCGCGCCGCGCATCGTTGCCTTTGGCGCATCGCCGAACATTATGACGGCGGACGCGCTCCGCCCCAGCACGCTCACCTGGGACACGCGCGACGCGACGCGCGCGACTATTGCCCCCGGCATCGGTGAGGTGCCGCTCGCCGGCTCACTCGTCGTCACGCCGACCGCGTCGCTCACCTACACACTGACGATCACCGGTTGCGGCGGCGTCGCCACCCAGCCCGAATGGATCGTCGTCAACCCGGCAGGCGCGTTGGGCGTCAAAGCGTTTCGCGGCATGAACAACCCAGCGGCGACCGAGCACGTGCGCGTGTGGGTGCACGCGCAAGCCGCCCAGCCGCTCGCGCTGATCGAAATCGTCGTCGAAACGCCAAGCGGCAATGAGACGTTCACCTGCGCGCGCACCGCCGCGTGCGACGCCGACCTGGGTTATCGCGCGCCGGGTTTTGCGTTGACGTACTGGGCGCGCGCGACGAACGCCGGCACAACCATCGAAACGCCGCGCTTTACGTTTGCGCTGAGCAAGTAAGGGTTCGTAAAAAATAACTTGCCGCGTCGCATCGGCGCGTCACCAAGTTGTCATTCTGAACAAAGTGAAGAATCTCCTGTTCGTCGCGCGAGACCCTTCGCTTTGCTCAGGGTGACATCCGGGAA
>CAIKBD010000196.1 GCA_903825565.1 uncultured Anaerolineales bacterium
GGAATAGCGTGATGCAAGCGCGGTGGGACAAATTTGTAAATTTGTCTCACCCCAAGTGGGTGTTGCTCGAAGCGAAACAAAAGGAATAGCGTGATGCAAGCGCGGTGGGACAAATTTGTAAATTTGTCCTACCTTACTGGACACGAACTGAAAATGGAATTTGCTCTGTGTGCCTTGCGGTTACATTCGCCGCGCGAACTTCGCGCCGAAATTGAACGCATCGGCGGGGAAGAGACCCTGCGGCGCGAACAACTCGCCCAAGGCACGTTTCACACGCTCAAACTCGAAGGGATCGCGCCGCGCCTGGCGCGATTTTTGTATCAGGAACTCGTCCTCGAAGGGGGGCAGGTGGTGTTGCCCGCGCGTTTGGAAACGCGCACCGAACCGGTCGCCGTGTTGCTCTTCGGCACGCAGTACCAACTGCAACATCTGGTCGTTCGCCTCCGCACGCAAAGCGACGATGAACTGGCGTGGCTCGCCGACGAGTTGGAAAGCGTCTTGGAGAACCAAAATGACCCTACTCTTTTCTGAAATTTCCGAACAGCCCGCCGCGCTCGCGCGCTTTCTCGCCGCCGAATCCGCAAACGTCGAACGGATCGCCGCGGCGATTCATCGCGCCGGGATCAAGTACGTGACGATTGCCGCGCGCGGCACGTCGGACAACGCGGCGACGTATGCCAAGTACGTCTTCGCCGCGTTCAATCGTTTGCCGGTCGCGCTGGCGACGCCCTCGCTCTACACCGTTTACCAAACGCCGCCGCGCCTCACCGATTCGCTCGTGATCGGCATTTCGCAATCGGGCGAATCGCCGGACATTGTGGCAGTTGTCGCGGAAGCGCGCCGCCAAAATGTGCCGACGCTCGCCATCACCAACTTTGCCGATTCGCCGCTGGCGCGCGCCGCCGAGCACGTCATCCTGCAAAATGCGGGCGAGGAAAAAACGATTGCCGCGACGAAAACGTACACGACCCAACTCGGCGCGCTCGCGTTGCTGTCCACCGCGCTCGCGCAAGATTCCGCACGGCGCGCAGAACTCGCCGCGGTGCCGGACGCGATGGCGCGCACGCTCGCGCTGAACGATGCGGCGGAACAGGCGGCATCGCGCTGGGCAGTGGCGACGACGATGCTCGTGATCGGGCGCGGCTACAACTACACAACTGCTTTCGAGATCGCGCTGAAACTCAAAGAACTGGCGTATGTTACCGCCGAGCCGTTTTCCTCCGCCGATTTTTTGCATGGACCCATCGCCGTTGTGCAGGGCGGCTACCCCGTGTTGTGCGTCGCGCCACGTGGCCGCGTGTTCGACGATCTGCTCGATCTCGCGCGCCAGTTAAAAGCGCGCGGCGCAGACCTCGTGATGATCTCGGACGAGCCGCGCGCGTTGGCGTTCAGCCGCGCGCCGCTGGCGTTGCCGGCATCACTCCCCGAATGGCTGTCGCCGCTCACCGCCGTCGTGCCGGGGCAATTGCTCGCGCACCACTTGACGAGTGCCAAGGGCTATGATCCCGATCATCCGCGCGGGTTGACCAAAGTGACGCGCACGCTGTAAACTGGCACACCTGCCCGATTGTCCTATTGTGGCTCGACGTGCCGCGTGCTACAATTTTAACGAAGGTGAAATATGGCGAAACCATCGCAGCGTCGTCAAGTGAGCAAGCGCGTTCGCGCTAAACTCGGCAAGTGGATCGGCGATCTGAAATCGCGGATCGCCGGCTTGGGGCACTGGTTGCCCGAGCCGCAACTTGCGCCGGTGTTCAACCGCGTGCCGCGCGCGCGCCGACAAGGACGTTGAGCCGCAAACTGGGGCGGGGCATTCAAAAAATGCCTCGCCCTTTTTGTGTCCTGCGCCTTATCGTGTTACAATCGCTTCCGATGGAGTTTGACTTTTGAACAATCGCCTCACCTTGCTTTGGGCGATCCTCGTCGGCATCGCTTGGCTGTGCGCCGGATGCGCGGATGCGCCGCGCGCAACTGAACCCGCGCCGACCGAGATGCCCGCGCCAACCAAAGTTGCCTTTGCCGTTCCCTCCGCCACGCCAACCCTCACCCCAACTGCAACATTCACGCTGACGCCCACACGCACGCGCACGGCGACGAACACGCCGCCGCGCAAACCGACCGCGACGGCGACGCCCGCGCCAACGTCCGCGCCGGCAACGCCCACGCCAACGGCGACGAGTAGCGCGGCGATTCCCGGCGAAAAGTACGGCACGCTCGCCGTCATCGGCGCGCGGCACGCGCCGCAAACAACTGTCTCGGATGTGAACCTCACCGTGCGCGGTTTTGCGCCGACGAACGCCGCGCTCACGCTGGTCGAGATTGAGGGTCCAGCGGACGCCAACGCGCCGCGTCTGTACACCTTGTTCGCGGATCGGCGCGCGCCGACGATTCGCGCGACGTACCAGGTGCGCGATCACACCGGCGCGCTGATCACCGATCCCGACGTGACGCTGATCGCGCTCGCCGCAACGAGCGGCGATACGCTCCACGTCCCGGAATCCGGCTACACCATCGGCGATGGCTACGGCGTGCTCGTCGTGTTTGCAGACGCAGAACGCATCGTGGTGACGTATACGCGCGACGATAGCACGATTCGCGGCTACGTGCTGTACTTTGAGGGCGTTTCGGTCGAGCCAAGTCTCGTCGCGCTGTACCAACAAGCGAACGACGCCGGGCGCGGGACGTTGCCGGCATTACGCGCCGGGCAAGCGTTTGCGCGCGCGCGCGGCGACGTGAGATTCGCCGTGCGGGATGCGGGCACATTTTTGGATCCGCGCTCGCGCAAGGACTGGTGGCGCAAATAGCCAACGGCGCAACCGTTTGCCACGCGCTACCGCCGCCGGAGCCGATTTGCCGTGCCACGCCCAATTGCCCGACACGGCTTTTCAAATGTCGCTTGACATCACCCCTCACCCCGATAGCGCGTCCATAACGCGGCAGAATGCTGCACAGACGACGCGCTATCGCCTCTCCCCAATAGGGGCGAGGGAATTTACCCCTTCGCCCTTTGAGGGAGAAGGTTGGGATGAGGGTCGCCTGACTTTTGAAAAGCCCCGATTGCCCGATTTTGCATCTGAGTAAACTTGTGCTAGAATAGCACCACTCATGAAGCGACGAATTTCCCTTTTCGCCCTCTTCCTCAGTGTTTTGGCTGGAATCGTTTTTGCCAGTCCCGCGTTTGCCGCGCGCTCGCCCCTCGTCCTTGCCTTTTATTACATTTGGTACGACGAGAGCACGTGGAAACCGGACAAGGTGCCAGACATTCCAGCGATCAAGTACGCCTCGCGCGATCCGGGCACGATGGCGCGGCACATTCAGCAAGCCAAAAGCGTGGGCATTGATGCGCTCGTGGCATCGTGGTGGGGCGTCGGCAATCCGACGGAAGACAACCTCCGCGTTTTGCTCGAACAAGCCGCCGCCGCCAATTTCAAAATCGCCGTTGATTTTGAATTGACCTCGCCCTTCTTTAAATCCAAAGACGACGTGATCCGCAATTTGCGTTACCTGATCAACACACACGCGCGCCGCTCAGCGTACTTGCAGGTGGATGGCAAGCCGGTCATTTTCTTTTGGCGGCAACAAATGTACTCGGTGGACGAGTGGAAGGCGATCCGCGACGCGGTGGATCCCAATCGCCAAACAATTTGGATTGACGAGGGGCTGGACGTTTCGTACCTCCGCGTCTTTGACGGGCACCACTTGTATATGGTCGCCTGGGCGCCCAATCCGCAAGCCGAGCTGAACAAGTGGCCCCCCCGCATTCGGCAATTTGGTGCGGACAAGATTTGGGTGGCGACGGTCAACCCCGGCGCGGATAATCGCAAGACGACGCAACCGGAAAAAGTGGTGCGGGATCGTCAGAACGGCGACTATTTCCGCGAGACGTGGCGTGCGGCGTTTTCCTCGTACCCCGACTGGATCATGATCACGAGTTTCAACGAGTGGGCGGAAGGCACGATGATCGAGCCGAGCGTAACGTACGGCAATTTGTATCTCGACATTACGCGCGAATACGCCGCCAAGTTCAAAGCGGCTTGCCCACGCCCACGCCGACCAACACGCGCACACCCACGCCGACGCGCACGGCGACACCTGAAGTTTCCTCGACCGTGCCCGCAGTTGCGCCCGTGCCGGAAACCGGCGGTGTGAACGGCGAGATTATGGGCGTGCGCGCGACGATCACCAACACGATCCGCGTCCGCTCCGAACCGAGCAACAACGCGAACGTGCTGGGACGGTTGGCGGAGGGCGCAGCGGTCGAGTTGCTGGCGATCAGTCACGACAGCAATTGGTGGCAAATTGCGTATCCGAATGCGAAATCGCGCGGCTGGATCTCCGCCGAGTTTGTCAAGACGGATGATGACACGAGCGATTTGCCGATGATCGTTCCTGCCAACTTGTTGCCCACGCCGACGGCAACCGCGACGCCGACGCGCAAGGGCGCCAAGCCGGAACCAACGGCGACTGCGACGCCGACTGCCACACCCACCCCAGTTCCTGTCGTGGAACCGGTTGCGCCGCCGCCGCCCGCGCTCATCGAAGCGCCGCCGCCCACGCCGACGCCAACGCCAACGGCGACAGCGCAACCGTCTTTACTCAAACGGTTCCTGCCCTTTTTACCGTAACGCCGAAACCCGCCGCGCTCCAGCCGGCGGGTTTTTCAACGGGAGCACTTGATGGCTGACCTCGAAAAAGACATTGCCAAAATTTTAATCACCCGCGAGCAACTTGCCGCGCGCATCGCCGAACTGGGCGCGCAGATCAGCCGGGAGTACGCGGGCAAGGATTTGCTACTCGTGTGCGTGCTCAAAGGCGGGATTCTGTTTCTCAGCGATCTCGTCCGTGCGATTCGGATTCCGCACGAATTTGATTTTATGGCGATCTCGTCATATGGCGGGGCGCGCACGGTTTCGTCCGGCGTCGTGCGAATTGTGATGGACTTGAACACGAACATCGAGAACCGCAACGTGCTGATCGTCGAGGACATTATTGACACGGGGCACACGCTGACATACATGATCGGCAACCTGCGGACGCGCAAACCGGCATCGTTGAAAATTTGCACTTTGCTCAACAAACCGAGCCGCCGCGAGATTGAGGTGCCGGTGGATTACGTGGGGTTTGATATTCCGAATGAATTCGTCGTCGGCTATGGTTTGGATTACAACGAGATTTACCGGAACTTGCCGTTCGTCGGCGTGCTCAAAGAGGAACTGTATACGCGGGTGGAAGAGCAAGAGCACTCGGCGTCGTGAGCAGGTCCAAGGTAAACGGCGTGCGAGAATCAGGCGCGGAGGTTGCTAATGAAACTTGCCGTTATCATTCGACCGGGCGAGGATGGCTATTTGATTGCGGATTGTCCGGCGTTACCAGGGTGTATGAGCCAGGGGCGTACCGAAAAGGAAGCGTTGCGAAACATTAAAGAGGCGATTGCGTTATGGCTTGAAGTTGAAGCGGAAAAGCACGCCGGGAAACTTGCCCGCGACTGAGCGCCTATAAAACCAGTCCGCAGGATTTTGTAAATCTTGCGGACTGGTCTTTTCTCAATCCATAATTTTTTCGACGGCGGCGTGGATGCGCCGCAACGCCTCTTGAATATTTTCGAGCGAGTTGGCGTACGAGAACCGCAAGTATCCTTCGCCCGCCGCGCCGAATGCGGTACCGCTGAGACACGCGACGCCCGCTTCGTTCAGCAAGTAATCCGCCAGCTTGCGCGAATCCCAACCGGTGTGTGTGGTGTTGGGAAACGCGTAGAACGCGCCGCGCGGTTTCAGGCATTTGAAGCCGGGAATCGCATTAAGCCCTTCCACAATCACATCGCGCCGCGCTTTGAACGCGGCAAGCATTTTCCCCACCGAGTCTTGCGGTCCCGTCAATGCTTCCAAGCCGGCGTACTGCGTAAACCCGGCGACGCACGAGGTCGAGTTCGTTTGCAAACGCGAAACCTGCGCCGCCAGTTCGGGCGGCATCACGCCCCAGCCCAGCCGCCAACCGGTCATTGAGTACGTCTTGCTGAATCCATCGAGCACAATCGTGCGATCTGCCAGCGTGGGCACGCTGAGCAAACTGCTAAACGCGCCGTCGTACAGCACCCGCCAATAGATTTCGTCGGTGAAGATCACGCAGTCGTATTTCAGCGCGACTTCGGCAATCACCTGCAAGTCCGCCGTTTCCAGCACGCCGCCGGTCGGGTTTTGCGGCGAGTTGAGGATGATCATTTTCGTTTTGGGATTGGCTTTGGCGCGAAACTCGTCTGGGTCGAAGCGAAAGTGATTGGCTTCGCGCAAGATGTACGGCACCGGCTTGCCGCCGCAATAATTGATCATGCTTTCATAGATCGGAAAACCCGGATTGGGGTACAACACTTCGTCGCCCGGCTCGACGAGCGCGAGGATGGCAAAGAACATGATCGGTTTCGCGCCGGGCGTCACGACGACTTGGTTTGCTGTGATGTTGACGCCGCGTGTGGCGCTCGTGTGCGCGGCGATGGCTTCGCGCAATTCCGGGATGCCGGCGCTGGGTGTGTATTTCGTTTTGCCATCGTGCACTGCGCGCACGCCCGCTTCGATGATATTTTCCGGCGTCGGGAAATCCGGTTCGCCCACTTCAAGGTGGATGATATTTCTGCCTTGCGCTTCCAGCGCTTTGGCTTTGACCAAAACCTCGAACGCGGTTTCGGTGCCGAGCAAGTTCATTCGTTGTGCGAGTCGCATTATCTTCTCCTTCGTTCAATTTTTCTTTAGAACGATCAGAAATTCGGATTTCATCCCTTCCGGGTTTTTGTTTTTGCGGCGACCGAACAGTTGCCGATTTTTGATCCGATCTTCAAGGACGCGCTGCAACGTCCAACCGCGCTCGCCGAAATACTCCGCGAAAACGCGCCAAGTTGCAACCTCGATGCCGTCAATTCTGGGATTGCCGACAAAAATGCATGCCGTGCCGCCGCCGCGCAAATAACGCATAGCGTTTTCAAACGCCTGCAGCGTAAAGCCAAAGTACGCATCTAACAGTGCGCGGAGATCGGGGCGCGTGAGGTTCGCTCGCACTGCGTTGAGTGTGGGCGTCTCGGGCGACAGCGTCGTTTTGCGGTACGGAATTTCCAGGCGGCTCAACTGTTTGATCTCGGCTTCGGTGTGCCCCAACCAATACAGTTCTAATTTCGAAGTTCGAATATACTCCTGCGCTTGCAAATAGGGCGGTGAACTGATCAGGCAATCTACCGCTTGGCTCTGCGCGGGTTGCCACGTTGCCGAATCAATGCCGGTGTATGTGACCACTTGGTTGTGGTTGTGCGCGAGGGTCGCGGCGAGTTGTTGTGCGCGCGTGAGGTTTTCTAACGCGGTCTCGGCAATGAACGCATCCAGTTGGGCGTGCCAGTCTTGTTGCAAGCGTGCGGCAATTTCGGCGGCTTTGGTTTTCGACTTGAAGAGTTTGGGGGTTTTGTGCTCGGCATACGAAAATTGTTTGCTCGCTTTGAGCAACGCCGATTCGATGACGAGCGCATACGGATCGGCTCCCAATTGTTTTTGCCAGCCCCAGTAGCGGCTGAGCGTCTCTAGCATTTGCGGCGGATACCAGTACGCCAAGTTTGACCAGTCGGGATGGAAGGTCTGTGCGCTGGAGCGCATTTCGGCGAGTTGGCGCTGGAGCGTCGTTGCGTCCAAGTCGGTTCGCCGAAAGCGCATTTTCAAAGCGACGATGTGTTGCAAAAGCGGATTGAGGTCGAGCAAGATTGCATTGCGTTCGCACAGTAGCGCTTCCAAGCCGACGGTGCCCGATCCAGCGAACGGATCAATGACCCAGCCATCGTACGGCGTAAACTCACGAATGCAATACCGCACTACCTGCGGAATGAACTTGGCGGGATAATAAAACAACCCGTGCGTCAAATAATTGGTGTCGGTGATTTCCGGGATCAGGGCGCGAAAACTAACCGGCTCCGGTTGCCCGGTGATTTCCGCTCGGGGAAAATCTAACAAGGGCGATTGCCGGTAAGTGCCGCGTGGTTCTGCCAGTGTGGGTGGGGGCGTCGCGCGGGCGCGTTCGTAAATCGCTTTGAGAAAAAGGAGATCGCGAATATATAAGGATTGATCCCCGGGTGAACGCACCGGCAGACTGTCTTCTTTCCACTCAGTGACAAGCCGCTGCGTAGCCAGATCGATAGACTGGCAAAGTTGAGCGTAAGACTTGAAATCGAAGGCAAGACCGAGGCGACTGAATTTTTGGTTCAGTAAACGAATATTGGAGACATTACGGAGCGCAAACGTATCAATTTCCAAGCTCGCAAGAGCATAAGCCACCCATAGATCGTCCCAACTTTCAATTGTTTGCACAATATCGCGCACAGCGGATGCGGATTGAGAACCATCCGGATCATCCCAATCGAAAACGCTTTGGAGAATTTCATCTGTGCCGTATGCCATTTTCAAAGTAATGCGTTTGGCTACGGGGATGCCTTTGCCAATTTGTTCAAATGCTTTGCGGTCGAGCGGCGTATGATCTTTGAGCGAGTGATAGATTTTTTCGATGGTGGATTCACGCTGTTGAGCATCCCGTTGATCCCAAACGCAAATCAGATAGAGGATTTTATCTTTCGGCGTAACCTTGAGCCGAAGTAGCCCGCGCAATAAATCTACTAGCGAACCTTTGGCGGTTGTTCCGCCCGTGTCATCGCGAGAGCGCAATTGCATCACGATCATTTTGTGCGATTGCGGATTGACGCCCATTACATCAATGTCATTATGCGGAACCGGTTTGCCAAAAGACTTTTCCAAGAGTGGAAGCATCTCTTTTTTTACGCTATCGGGCACCAGAGAAAATTGGGTATGTTCGCGCAAAATTGTTTTGAAAACTTCTTCCAACACCTTGCCTTGGCGAGCGCGGTAGGAACTGTGAAAAAACTGATGAAAAGAGAACATCAGCGAATAATAGCGCGCCGTTGCGTAATCCGGCGCAAGAGTTGCGGTTCGGTTGATTCCGGCGGCAAATTTTTTGATGCTATCCAAGGCATCTTCCAACGATTGGAAATCTTCCTCGAACAAACAAGTGACGAGGTCGCGCGCTAGCTCCAAAGGACTGGCTAAAATGCGCTTTGCGGGAATCGTTTGGGCGTTGTCGTCTGCTAAAAGGAGAAACGTTCTTGCCTGGTAAATATCATCCATCTCTAAAACTCCGCGTGCTGCCCGTCGAAAATTTGCGCGCTCACTTTTTCTTCGCGCGCGTCAGCCGCAACTGTTGGCGCGCTTCGGCTTCATCCCAGCGCCGCCGGTCTTGGTCCGTTTCGAGAATGAGCGGGGGCACGGTGCAGGGTTTGCCGGCGTCGTCGAGCGCGACGAACACGGCATACGCCGAGTTGGTGTGCGTGATCTCGCCAGTGATCGGATTCTCCGCCTCGACGCGCACGCCGACCTCGATGGATGATTTGCCGACCCAGTTCACCGCCGAGTGCAACATAATAACGTGCCCCACGCGGACCGGCGACAAGAACGTGATCGAGTCCATCGCTACGGTGACGACGGGACGGCGCGCGTGCCGCATCGCCGCGAGCGCGCCGGCTTCGTCCACCAACTTCATGACATATCCGCCGTGCACATTGCCTAGCGGGTTGGCATCCGATGGCATCATTTGTTGACTGAGCATTACTTGCGATTCGGACGCGCACTTGGCGGGCAAGCGCGCGTCGCCGCCGTGCACATTCAATTCAACTTGCGGGCGTTCGTCGGTCATACTTTTCCTCGCTGTGTTGATAACAGAACTCTAAATTTCTCTGCGCGAGTGAGTATAGCGCGATTTGGATTTTTGACAACCCCTTGTTATAATAGCCGCGCAACGAACTAATGGGGAGGTTGGCGCGGCGGTGCGATACAATCCAGAATGGTATGCGGCGAGGCGCGCGTAGTGTATAACGACGATCCCGAATGGGCTGCGCCGCCTACCGGCGGGTGGTGGGCGAGTTTGTCTGCGGGGCAACAACTGGGGTACGGTTGTTTTGCCATCGTAATGATCGGCGCATTCGTGATGTATTGCGCCGGGACGATCAGTTGGTTGGCGCGTCCGGCGCTGACCCAGCGCGAGCCAACGCCGACGATGATGGCGCGTTCGACGGTCGTGCCGACTTTAACCTTGGTGCCTCCCACGTTTATCAAAGTGCCGGGTGGGACGCTCGTTGCGACGCCGACGCAAATGTCCATTCCGACGCGTGTGCCGCCTTCGCTAACCCCCACGGTCGATCTCACGAACCCGGCGCCGGCGATCACGACGACCGTGACGCTCACGGCAACCGTGACGCGCACACCCACGCGGCGCACCACGCCGACGCTGATGCCGCGACCCTAAAATCGAACAAAAAAGTTGGGCAAGTTTTCGGGCTTGCCCAACTTTTTTTATTTGTTCGGTCGGGTGAGTCTGTCCCAGCCATCGCGGATTTTTTGCAGATTGCCGAGGACGGTGAGCACAAACGCGAGCGCGCTGACGAGCGAGATGCCGATGGAGATAATAAAGCCAGAATAAAAATCCACCCGAAAGGTGAGCGGGATGGTGTGCGTGGGCATCGCGCGATTCGCCGGTTGCACGATCAATTCGACGCGCCGTTCCTCCGTGCGCGGATTGAACGGATTGTACGGAATGACGCCAGCGCCATGTTGATTCAGCGTGATCGCAAAACGTTCCTGGCTTGCCGGGGGTTTGAGTTCGCGCCGCGCGGCACCCTCGAGCGAAATGTCGTCCGCCTGATCCTTGTTCAACGTGATCATGAGCGGCTCGCTGAATTTTTCGACTTCGACGCGAACTTGAGTCGGTGTGTCGGCATTAGCGCGCAGAATTGGATCGTAGCGCACGATAGCCGTCGCGCCGAATGCGGACAGTTCCGCGCGCGTGTTGATCGAGCGCGATGTCAGGAGAATATCGGTGGCGTAAACGTAGAGAAACGGAAGGTTAACGAGCAACGTCACCAGTGCGATCAAGAGCAGGGAGACGCGCCACAAGGGAAACCGGCGCGGCGGGGTGATTTGCGGTGGTTCCGCCGGAATGTCAAACACATCCTGCAATGCGGCGAGGTAGATAGCATTCCGAACGACACACTGCGACTCGACTTCGCGGATCAATCCCAACATTTCCAATTTCACCGTGGCTTTGGTGTGCCGATTAAAGTTGACGGGTTTGCCGATGACGATGTCGCGGAGCGTTGCCTGAATCGTTGCGTCGGTATGCTCTTGCGCTTGGCGCAAGATGCGTTCGACGTGCCCGTCGTTGCGGAGAATTTCGGCGGCAGTTTGGTCAACCACTTTGGCGGTGATGGTGTGGGGATGGGTCTGCTCAATTACCTGGCACATTTTTTGCGTGAGGTACGGATGCCCGGCAGTATGATCGAAATTCAGTTGGGCAGTTTCACGCGGCGCGGCGATGTTGAGCCGCGCAAAATTGGCGACGAGCGTTTGGACGCCGGCAACGTCAAAATCTTTGAGGTAGATGCGGTCGGTGATATTGTGGAGCGGCGAGTTGCGATCTTCCGCCGCGAGCCGTTGCAGTTCGTGCGCGCCGCTCAACACGAACAAGTATTTTTCAAACGCGGCGTCTTCTTCTTTGCGGCGGCTGGAAAAGACATGGCGGATTGTGCCGAAGAACGGCGTCGCCACGCTTTCGCGGATTGTTTCGACTTCGTCCAGCAAAATCACGATGCGCGGTGTTTGGGCTTGCCGCGCCACGTCGAACAGGAATTGGCGAAAGGTGATCGAGTTGGTGGGGCGAATGAGGTCTTTGGGGACGGTGCCGCGCGGAAAGATCGGCGCGAGCTCGGTTCGCATTTCGCTGGCGATGAACGCGTAGAGTTGATCCTCCGGCTGATTGTCCAGCAACGTGAGATCGATCAACGCGACGCCGATGCCGTATTGCCGCAGGCGCGCGCGCATTTGGTACAGCAGTGTAGTCTTGCCGGTTTGGCGTGAACCGAGCAATGCCAGGTACGCGTCAATCGTGTTGGCGCGTGCCACGCGCACCAGGCGTTCCAATTCGGGGCGAGCGACATGGATGGCGCTGTCGTTCACCGGGTCAAGGGGTCCCCACGTCTTGAAAAGCGAGTGTTCGGTCGAGTCGGGCAGGGTCATGGGGTCGCTCCCTGGGCGCTACGAATTTCTTGAGTGAAACTTCCGACCAGCCCGACGACATCTTGGCTACGCCGCAACACTTCGGGGAAGGCGTGCGCGGCGAAGGTGTACTTGGGTCCGTCGCGGCGTAAGATCGAGTAAAGGGTCAGTCCTTCAAAAGCGGCTTCCAGTTGTGCGGGCGGCACCGCGAGGTTGCGCGCGCGCAAGAGGTCGGCGATTTCGGGTTGGGTGACGGCAGGATGTTCCAACATCAATAACGTGATCAACCGTTCGAGTGGGGTGGCGTTGCCCCAGGAAATTTCGACAAAGTATTCGGCGAATTGCGCCGAGCGCGCAATCGAATCAATATCGGCGCGCGTGATGATGCGTTCGCGGCGATGATTGATGCGCTCGATCAATTGTTGACAGATGTATTGCACCAGGTTCGGGTGCTCCGCAGCAAGTTCAACCGTTTGATCGGCGAGATCGTTGCCTTCCTCCAAGGTGATGCCCATTTCTTGCATCGGGTCAATGACCACGCGGCGGGCTTCTTCTTTGGAGAGATAGGTCAGCGGGATCAAATTGCAGAAATTGAAAAAGACGAGTTGCGGATTATGCAGCGCGGCGTTGAGCACTTTTTCGCCACAAAACACAAAGCGCACCGGCAATTCTTGCGCGAGCGCACGAATAATCCGAAAGAGCGGTTCGCCGTTTTTAATGTCATAGTTCAGCAAGCTGTCAATTTCATCGAAGAGCATGACGATGGTGCGCGAGGGATATTGCGCGGGCAAGTCGGTGATGAGCCGGCGAAATGCTTCGGGGGTCGGCGTCGCCAGCGGCATTTTCCACATCGTGTCAATTGTTTCGAATAGCTCTTCGTGCGTGAGCACCGCTTGGCAGTCGAGATAAAACGGTTGATATTCGGGCGCATCTTGCAACAGTTGGAACACGCGCGAGAGCACCGATGTTTTGCCGATTTTACGTCCGCCTACGATGGCAAAGTTGGTGTCGCGCACGGTGCGAACTATTGTTTTCAGTTCATGCTCGCGGCCAAAGAACATGTTGGTGGGCACGGGCCCGCTGGTGACGTATGGCGAGACAACGGTCAGATCAACCTGGCTCAAGATAATTTCGACGAGACGGCGTGCATGATCCCGGGCGTCCAGCAAATTACGAATGTTGCTACCATCCAACACGATAAAGTCGTGCGCGGCTTCGCGCACCAAGTGTTTGAACGATTGGCGCGGGTCTTTGGGCGGCGCATCGCGCAGATCAATGATCAGCGCAAAGTAGCTGACCATATTCAGCACGCCCATCAAATCGCGCAGGGCTTCGAGATCGCTTTCTTGCGCTTGCCGGCGCGGCACAAAGATGATGGGAAAGCGCGGTGGAATTTTTAGTCGCAATGCCGGCGCGCGCACGACGTATCCGATCAACCCTTTGTACGTGCGCTCGTCAATGCGGGTAAAGCCGAGCAACGAACAGAGTTGATCCACCATTTGACCGGTGACGGACTTGAACGCTTCTTCGTTGCCGACCTCTTCCCAAGCGGCTTTCCAATGGCTGAGAAATTTTTGCGCGGTGATGAAATTATCCTGGCGCAAAACGGGTGGTACGGTTTGCAAATTCAACGCATCGGTAGGATGCACGGTGACGTAATATTGCAACGCGCGTGCTAGGTTGCGGCGCGGCATTTTGTGAAGCGTGCTACTGTTCGCTTCGCCGCTCGTGCGCAATGCCAAAGTGATTGCGTTTTCCCATTGTGCCCACTCTTGCTGCCATGCACGCGCTTTGGCGGCAGGACTGAATCGGGTGCGCCATAGACCTGCGCCCACGCTAAATACAAGCAGGAGTGTCACCCCGCCCAGCGCGATGGCGGTGAGCCATTCGCTCGGTACGGTACTGCGAAACGAATCTGCGCCGCGCAACGCGCCATTGCCGTTGGTGCCGGCGAACACCGTTTCGGGGTTTTGCGGGTCAATGGCGATGGCTTGCACTTCGACATTCAGCGCCAAGCCGGTTTTGGCGGTAACCCAAGTTGCGCCGCTGTCGTCGCTGCGATAGATGCCGCGATCCGTGCCCGCGTACAGAATATTGGATGCGCTTGGGTTGAATGTGAGCGCGTACAACCGTTCCCGCGCCGGAAACGTGGCGCGTCCCAGGGCTTGCCATTTTTCGCCGGCATCGTCACTGCGATAGACGCCGTTGGAGACATAACCTACCACCACCGTCTTTGGCGTGTGCGGATCGAAGAGCACCGCACGCACTTCATCGGCGGGCAATTGCGTGGATGCGTTTTGCCACGTGGCGTTGGGCGTAGCGCTGTTGAGCAGGTACAAACCGCGATCTGTTCCGGCATACAAGGTGTTGGGCGGCGCAAGGGTCAAGACATTTACGCGCGCGGAACTGCCCAAACCGTTGGTCTGCGGCGTCCACTTTTGTCCGCCATCCGTGCTCATGTACAACCCGTTGCCCCAGGTGCCGACGTACAACGCCGTGCGATTGTCCGCGTCGCGCACAATCGCAAGACTGCCCAGCGGCGCATTCGCGGCGAGGTTTTCGACGAGGCGTGTGAAATTTGCGCCGCTATCCTGCGACACGAACAGCGAACTGCCCCAACTGCCGGCGTAGACAGTGGCGGGGTTTTGCGGATCGGTGGTGAGCGAGGTGATGCGTGGATCGGGCACGCCGTTGACCTCGACCCAGGTTGCGCCGTGATCGGGACTGCGGAACAAACCGAAACTGGTGGCGGCGAGCAAAGCGCTGGGATTGCCGGCGGCGATGGCGAGTTGGTTGACGTTTGTGTTAATCAACCCTGTATTGAGCGGCGTCCAGTTTTGACCCTCGTCCGTCGTTTTCCAAATCCCTTGGACGGTCGCCGCATACAATGTATTGGTGTTGCCCAATGCCAGCGAAACGATAGACAGATTACCGAGCGATTTGGGAAGCAAGCCCCATGCGCCGCCGCCGTCGGTCGAGCGCACAATGCCTTGCGGGAGCACGGCAAAGAGCCGATCGGGTTGCTGAGCGTTGTTGATCAGCGGTCGGGCTTGCGCCGTGCTCGTGCCACTGCCGAGGAGACTCCACGTTTTGCCGTCACGATTGCGATACAGTCCTTGTGCTGTGCCAACGATCAGCCCGGTTTTGGTGACGACGATAGATTGCGGGCGCGCGCTTTCCGGCAATCCATCCGACATGGCTTGCCAACGCGCGCCGCGATCCTTGGTTGCATATACGCCGCCATCCGTCGCCGCATACAACGTGCTGTCGCTTGCCAGCGCGAGGGCAGAGACGCGGACCGACTTGAGCTCCATCCCGATGTCATTCCAGGTCTCGCCGTTGTTGTCACTCCGCAATACGGTGAGTGCTGTGCCGGCGTAAATCACTTGCGGGGTTTGCGGATCGATCAAGAATGTGTAAACGAATTGGTTGGCGAACCGTTGATCGGCGGGAGCCCAACTTGTGCCGGCGTCGCGTGTGCGATAGATCCCATCGCGGGTGCCGGCAAAAGCCGTGTCGGGGTCGCGTGTCACTGCCAGCGCGTAAATCGTCGGATTGTCCGGCAAGCCCTTGGAAGTTGCCGTCCAGTGTGCGCCTTCATCGCGCGTGATAAACACCGCGTTATTCGAGCCGGCGTACAAGGTCAGGGGATTACTCGGCGCAATGGCGATCACGTTGATCAAGCCGCCTGGCGGGCCGCCGGTGGTTGTCCACTGGATACCATTTTCTGCATAGGCAATGGCGACAGAGATGAGGAGTAGAGCGATGACCAAGCCAAATGTCGAGCGACGGAGTAGCACAGCAATCCTCCACAGAGTGGGAATACCAGGGTTGAATTTATTATACCCTACTTGGCGCGCAATGTAAAAAAAGGAATGGGCATGATGCCGCTCATTTGCCGAACCAGCCGGGAAATACACTCGTTGCCACCAAAATCACCGTGAGGAAAATCAGCGCAATGATCATTGCCCATGCCAGCGCATTAAAGATGCGTCCGTTGACATACTTGCCCATCAAGCGCGGGTCGTTGATCAATTTGAGCATCGTGATCAAAATGACCGGTAACAATACGCCGTTGAGCGTTTGACTCGCGAGCATTGCTTCGATCAACGACGGAATCGGCAACAAGATGATCGCCGCGCCCACGACGATCAGCGCGGTGTACACCGAGAAAAACACCGGCGCATCTTTCCAATCGCGGCTAACCCCCATTTCCCAGCCGAACGCCTCGCACACGACGTAGGCCGTCGAGAGCGGCAAGATCGCGGCGGAGAACACCGAGGCGTTGAGCAAGCCGAGCGCGAACAAACTCGCCGCATACTCGCCCGCTAACGGCTTGAGCGCGAGCGCGGCGTCCTCTGCCGTTTTGATGTTGACGCCCGCGGCGAACAAGGTTGCGGCGCACGCAATCGTAATAAACCCGGCGACGATCACGGCAAACACCGAACCTACGATCACATCGAGCCGTTCATAACCCAGTTCGTCTACCTTCAAGCCCTTGTCCACGATGGATGCCTGCTGATAAAATTGCATCCAGGGCGCAATCGTCGTGCCGATGATCGTGACAAAGATTGTGACGTAGCCGGCGTCGAAATGAAAACTGGGTGTGACGACCGCTTGGAGCACCTTGCCCCACGGCGGATTGGCGATCACGCCGGACAAGACATACGAAAAATAGATCGCGCTGGCGACGAGAAAGATGCGCTCGACCGATTTGTAACTCGCCTTGACGATCAACAGCCACACGCCGAACGCAACGAGCGGCACCGAGAGGTACTTGCTCACGCCGAAAATTTCCATACTCGCGGCGACGCCGGCAAATTCGCTGACAGTGTTGGCGAGGTTGGCGACCACCATCAACGCAATGATCGCTGCCGTCGCGCGCACGCCGAAACTCTCGCGGATCAGATCTGCCAAGCCCTTGCCGGTCACGATGCCGAGCCGCGCGCTCATTTCTTGCACGATGATCAGCGCCAGCGCGACGAGCGTCAGCATCCACAAGAGCGAATAGCCATAGTGCGCGCCCGCCACCGAATACGTGGTGATGCCGCCCGCATCGTTATCTACATTCGCCGTAATGATCCCCGGTCCGATCACCGACAGCATCAAGAGCAACCGGGTGCGCCAGGGTTTGGATTTTCGCAATGTCATCGTCATGGGTCGCCTCCGCAAGCCGATCCGACGCGCGCCATGCCGCGCCAGGTTTCGCGTTGAACCGGGAGTTGGGTCTAGAACAAGCGCGGCATTTGAATTTTCAGATCGTCCGGCAAAATCAAATCGAGCGCGTCGTCCGCCGTGATAATGCCTTGCAAATGATTGTCGTCGTCCACGACCGGCACGGCGAGCAAATTGTATTTAGCGATCAATTCGAGCACGTCTTCCGGCGATGCGTCCAGTCGCACGCGCACGGCTTTGTGGTGCATAATCGAATCCACCGCCATGTCCGGTGCGGCAAGCACGAGGTCGCTCAACGAGAATACGCCGAGCAAGTGTTCGTCCGCGTCAACGACATAGACATAGTAGATGGTTTCGGCTTCTTTTGCGCCGGCTTCGCGCCGAATACATTCGAGCGCCTGCGCGACGGTGACGTTGAGCGGCACGGTGAGATACTTGGTCGTCATCAAGCCGCCGGCGGTGTTTTCGGGATGTTCGAGCAGTTCGGCGACTTGGGCGCTTTCCTCCGGTTCCATCAAATTGAACACTTGGGCGCGGCGATCTTCTTCCATTTCTTGCAGGACATCTGCCGCTTCGTCCGGCTCCATTTCCTCCACGATGTCCGCCGCGCGTTCGTTCGGCAACGTCTCCAACACTTCGGCTTGAAATTCCGGCTCCAACTCTTCCATCACGTCTGCCGCTTGCTCGTCGGACATTTCGCGGATCAATTCGCCGGCTTGGCGTGGACTCATATCTTCCAAAATTTCGGCAATGTCCGCCGGGTGCAACTCGCGCAGTTTGGTGCGCGCGACGCGCACCTTGAGATCGCCGCGCGGGACGAGTTCGAGATCGTTAAACCGGATGGCGCGGGAAGGGAGTTCGCGGCGCAGGGTTTCCGCCACGCGCTCAAAGGTGTCTTCCCAACCCAGGCGGCGGAGCAAGCCGCGCGCGCCAATATCTACATTGACGAGGCGATAGTCCGCGCCGATCTTGGCGAGTTCGAGATCGTTGACGCGTACGACGCGAAAGCCGTGAATGTCAATCACTTGTTTATCCATCACGTCGCGGTTCAAAAAAACTTCATTGCCGGTTGCGGGGTACGGCGTAGTCGCCGGTTTTTGCAAAATGATCTTATTGCCGGCAAGGTCTTCGTTGCCGCCCCAGGGCACCAGCGCCGGGTCCTTCCCGCCGCGTTTCACAGCCAGCGCGACGATGCGCGGGTATGGATCGTTGTTCACCTCGGAGACAATCAACACATCTGCCAGGGTGCCGACGAGTGCGCCTTTGGCGTCGCGCACATCTCTGCCTAACAATTCGCTGAGGTATGCCATTCGGCGTTCCTCCTCACGGGGATCGGGAATCACGAGAGCCGGTTGAGCTGCGTGCGGTTCTCGGCACGCGTCGTTATAGCACGGTTGCGTTTGGGCGTCAACCGCAAAAAAATCCGGTCGCGCCAGCGGCGGACCGGATTTTTCTAGTAGGGACGTTTGTCAAAACGTCCATCTTTCAAAACGTTCGTCGGTCAAAACATTCCCGGCTGATTACCAGTTGTCTTCACCGCCGTCCACGCGAATCACGGTACCGGTCATCCAATCCAATTTGGGATCGGCGAGCGCGACGAGAATGCGCGCAACATCTTCCGGCTGGGTGAGCCGTCCGTCGGGGTGCATCTGTTGGACCTGCGCGACGGCTTTTTCGTGACCTGGGATCATGCGGAGGGCGGGCGTGTCCGTCACGCCGGCTTGGAACGTGTTGACGGCAATGCCCCGCGTCGTCAACTCGAGCGAGAGTTGACGCGTGTATGCTTCGAGCGCGGCTTTTGCGGCGGAGACCGGTCCGTAACCGGAAATGACGCGATGCGAGCCGGCGCTTGTCATCGAAAATACTTTCGCGCCGCGCGTGAGCAAATTCGCGCGCACGAGGTCTTGCGTCCAGTAGACGAGCGAACTCGCCATCACGTCGAGCGTCATTTCGATGGCTTTGCGATCGACCGCGTCTTCCGGTTTGTCCGTGATGAACGGCTTCAAGTTGCCGAAGGCGACCGAGTGCAAAACGATCTCAATGGTGCCGCCGCCGACGCTTGCAAAATACTCTTGGATTTTGGCGATAATTTCTGCGCGGTTACGATCATCGGCGATGTTCTTGTTGAAGAAAATTGCCTGGCGTCCTTTCGCTTCAATGTCCGCTTTCACCGCGAGTGCGCGCGGAAGCGTCATTTTCAAATCGAAATGCGCGCCAAAAATATTAAACCCGGCATCCGCGAGTGCACGCGAACATGCCGCGCCGAACCCGCTGGACGCGCCCAGAATCAATGCCCACCGTTCACTTGCCATCTCTCTCCTCCCATTATTCTTTCGTGTCATGCGGTTTGTGCGTGTGCGTACGTTTGACGATCCAATACGCCGCGGTGACGGCCGCAATGATCACGGCTAACCCAATTAAGGTCAAACTATCCAGTTTCTTGATGTCAAGGATGATTACTTTGCGGAGCACGGCGACCATCGCCGCGGTGACGATCACCTCTTCGTGCACCACGTGCTCGACCAGGTATGCCTTGATCGTGTCGAGCAGTTCGATGCCGACGAGCACGAGCAGAAACCATCCAAAGATGTTGAGCAACTCGTCCACGCCCAAAAGCAAAACGGGCGGGGACAGCAAATCTTGGATCAGCGTCCACGCTAAATCGGCAACCGCGGCGAGCAGGACGACGACGAGCAACAGGATCAGCGCGAACGTGATGATTTTTTCGAAACGTTCCAGGAAATTTAGCACGAGAGTTACCCGATCTATTCTGAAATCAGCAGTACGCCCGCGCCGCGAATTTCGCTGCGCTTGAGCATTTGGAGCGCGCGGTTGGCGTCGTGGAGCGGAAAGATTTCGACTTGAGTTTGCACCGGAATTTCCGCCGCGACGAGCAACATTTCGCTCGCGTCTTGCCGCGTGCTGTTGGCGACGGTGCGGATGACGCGTTCGTGATACAGTGTTTCGTACGCGAGCGTTGGGATCGGCGTGCTGTAAATGCCGGCGAGCGTGACGGTGCCGCCTTTGCGGAGCACGCGTAACGCCGCGGGCACGAGTTCGCCCGCCGGCGCGAAAATGATCGCGCGGTCAAGCAATTGCGGCGGCGCGTCGTCGGCGTGCCCGACCCAGGTTGCGCCGAGCGTCTGCGCGAGCGCGCGATGTTCGGCGCGGCGCGTAAAGACGTAAACGGTACAGCCCCAGTGGCGCAAAAATTGCAAGACGATGTGCGCGCTGTTGCCGAAACCATACAGTCCAACGCGGTCGCCGGTTTGCACGCCCGCCAGGATCAGCGCGCGATAACCGATCACGCCGCCGCACAAGAGCGGCGCGGCTTGCGGGTCGCTAAAATTTTCGGGCAGGTGATACACAAAATTTTCGTGGACGACAATGTATTCGGCGTAACCGCCATCCACGTGCTGCCCGGTAAAACGCGCCTGGTCGCACAAGTTTTCTTCGCCGCGTTCGCAGAACTCGCACGTGCCGTCCGCCCAGTTGAGCCAGGGCACGCCGACGCGATCTCCAATGCGGAACCGCGTTGCGGCTTGCCCTAGACTTTCGACGACGCCGACGATTTGATGCCCTGGGATCACCGGCAATTTGGGCAAGGCGATTTCCCCTTCGACTGTGTGCAGATCGGTGTGACAAATGCCGCACACGCGAACCTGAATCCGCACCTGATCCGCCAGGGGTAAGGGTATCGGCGCGTTGACCCATTCAAGCGGGTTTTCGTCCACGTTGCGCGGACGTTTCAGCACCATTGCTTTCATTTTGACCGCCGCAAGTAAAATGAATCGGAAGAATTGGCGTTTGGCGTTTCGCGCCTCCTTCCGTTTTTATGCTTTGCTTTTCACGAGAATCGTCCACTCGCCCACTTGGACGGTGTCGCCGCGCTGGTTCAGAACGCGCGCATTAAACACGACGATGCCGCCGTTCAGCGCGCGCATCGCTTTCGTCTGTTTGACTTGGGCGACGAGGTGCACCGTGTCGCCGATCTTGACCGGGCTTTTAAATTTCCACTCCAAGCCCATAAAGGCGATCACCGTGCCGTCGAGAAAACCGAGTTGCATCCCCAAGCCGGTCGCCACGGATAGGACGAGCAAACCGTGCGCGATGCGGCCGTCGAACGGCGTGGTCTTGCCGAACTCGGCGTCGGTGTGGATCGCGTTGTAATCGCCGGAGACGCCGGCAAAATTCACGATGTCGGTTTCGGTGATCGTGCGCGCCTGGGTGACCATTTCAATCCCAGCCGCGAAATCTTCAAAGTACATTCCGCGTGGATGATACTCTGCCATGCGTCCTCCGGCTCAAGGTCTTGATTGCCGAGCGCAGCGGGCGGACAATCGCTCTGTGCTCGGCAATTGACAATCCGAAAATTTATTTCTTGAACGCGGCTTTGCCGGCATAGTGCGCCGCTTCGCCGAGTTCTTCTTCGATCCGCATCAATTGATTGTACTTGGCGACGCGTTCACTGCGCGCGGGCGCGCCGGTTTTGATCTGCCCGGTGTTGGCGGCGACGACGAGATCGGCAATCGTCGTGTCTTCGGTTTCGCCGGAGCGATGCGACACCATTGCCGTCCAGCCGGAGCGGTGCGCGAGTTCAATCGCGGACAGCGTTTCGCTGAGCGTGCCGATCTGATTCAACTTGATCAGGATCGAGTTCGCCGCTTTGATTTCGATCCCTTTCTTCAGCCGTTGCACGTTCGTCACGAAGAGGTCGTCGCCGACGAGTTGAATCTTGCCGCCGAGCCGTTTGTTCAGCGTGACCCAGGTGTCCCAGTCGTCTTCCGCCAAACCGTCTTCGAGCGAGACGATGGGGTACTGGCGCACCCAGTTTTCGTAAAAGTCCACCATTTGGTCGCCGGTCAGCGTGCGCCCTTCTTTGCGGAGCGTGTACTTGCTGCCGTCGAACAGCTCGGACACGGCGGCGTCGAGCGCGAGAAAGATTTGTTCACCCGCCTTGTAGCCGGCTTTTTCGATGGCGGTCAGGATCACTTCGATGGCTTCGACGTTTGATTTGAGCGCGGGCGCAAAACCGCCTTCGTCGCCGACGTTTGTCGAAAGACCCTTGTCCTTCAAAACTTTTTTGAGCGCTTGATAAATTTCCGCGCCCCAGCGCAACGCTTCGGCGAAACTGGACGCGCCAGCGGGCGCGATCATAAACTCTTGCAAATCGGTGGATTGCCAGTTGGTGTGCGCGCCGCCGTTCAAAATGTTGAGCATCGGCACGGGCAAAACCTTGGCGTGGACGCCGCCGATGTAGCGGTACAGCGGCAAGTGTTCCGACTCAGCGGCGGCTTTGGCGACGGCAAGACTGACGCCGAGAAGCGCGTTGGCGCCGAGGTTGCCCTTGTTCGGCGTGCCGTCCAGCCCAATGAGCAACGCGTCAATCGCTTCTTGCTCGCGCGCATCCCAGCCGACCAGTTCTTCGGCGATGGTTGCGTTGATGTTCTGCACTGCTTTTAGAACACCTTTGCCGCCAAAACGATTCTTGTCGCCGTCGCGCAATTCGAGCGCTTCGTGCGTGCCGGTGGATGCGCCGCTGGGCACTGCCGCGCGCCCGAACGCGCCATCGTCCAACACGACATCCACTTCGACCGTGGGGTTGCCGCGCGAATCCAGAATTTCTCGCGCGACGATTTCCTCAATGATAGGCATAGTTCTCATCCTTTCAGCAGATATTGAAATTCTTCGGGAGTCAGTTCAATGTCCCGCAAAATTTTTCGCATTAAACCCGGTCACACTTGTTCGCCGCGATGTAGCGGCATGTCCGTCGTTCCGCCATCGGGATGCCGCAAGGTGACGTGACTGCCACGCTGGCGGATTTCTTGAAACCCCGCGCGGCGCAGCGCCTTGATGATTTTTTCTGCGGCAAGGCGCGGTAGTTTGGTCATACGGTCACTCGCTGCAAACCCACAAATTCCAAACCGGTTTCCGTTTCGGTGACTTGAAGGCACAATTGAATGGCTTCTTTGATGCGTTCCGCTAACGTATCGAGCGAACGCGCTTGCGTGTGACAGCCGCGCAATGCGGGCACGCTTGCTACGTACCAGCCGTCCTCGTCGCGCTCGATCACGACAACAAATTCGCGCGGCTTGCAGTGACGCGCGATCCGCAGTTTACGCGTTTGCATTGGCTCGCTCCTTAACTACTCCCAGCAATGGCTGATTCAAAATCGGGCATCATTCTAACACACCCACCTAGTTGCGTCAAAACCGAAAATCGCAACCGCGCCGCGCGCGTTTTTTTCGGCGTTACGCCCAAATCCCCGGAATTTTTGCGCCGCACTGGGGGCACGCGCCGCGCCCGCTGAGTTGATCGCGTTGGATGCGATACGCGTACCGCTCGACCAGCACGGCGTTGCAGGCGGGGCAGTGCGTGTTCTCGTAATTTTTTACGCTTCCCGGCAAATTGCCCGCGTAGACGAATTGCAACCCGGCTTCCTGCCCGATCTCCGCCGCGCGAATCAACGTCGTCGCCAGCGTGGGATTGGCGGCAGTCATCTTATAATCGGGATGAAACGCGGTGACGTGCCAGGGAATTTCCGGCGAGACGGAACGAATGAATTGCGCCGCGTCCATCAACTCGGCGTCCGAATCGTTAAAGCCGGGAATCACGAGCGTGACGATCTCGACCCAAAAGCCCATGTGCTTGGCGAGCGCAATCGTGTCGAGTACGCGGTTGCGCGGCGTGCCGAGTTGGCGGTACTGCTTGTCCTGCATCGTCTTGAGATCGATTTTGTACGCGACGACGTACGGGCGAATAAATTCCAACGCCTCGCGCGTCGCGTTCCCGTTGGACACATAGACGCCGCGAATTCCTAACGCTTGCGCCTGCTGAAAAATGGCGACCGCCCATTCGCTTGTGATCAGCGGCTCGTTGTACGAACTACCGATCAATTGCGAACGCGTGCGCCGCGCGAGCGCAACGATTTGCTCCGGTGAGACGCGCAGCGGCGCGCCGCCCGCGTCGGCGTCGCGGAGCGTTTGCGAGATTTCCCAGTTTTGGCAATTCGCGCAATGCAGATCGCAACCGAGCATCCCGAACGTCAACGTCGTCGAGCCGGGCAAAACGTGGTAGAACGGTTTTTTTTCGATTGGGTCGGGGTTGAGCGCGGCAACGTAGCCAAACGGCGCGAACAATTGCCCGCCGCGATTATAACGCACTTGGCAAATCCCGCGCGCGCCATCGCCGAGCACGCACCGATGAGCGCACGCGGTACAGCGCACGCGCGCGTCGGCGAGTCGCTCGCACAATTCGCCGGCGCGTGTCAGATCGTCGAGCGTGCGCGCAAGCGACGATGCGCCGGCAAGCGGCGCGCGAATGGCGTTGTGGGTTTGCTGATCCATTTTCCCATCCTCCTGCGCGGCGATATTATAGCACACAAACCGCACGACTCACCAAAGGGTGTGTGTCGCGGCAGTTCTTTTTCGCCAAATTGCTTACCGAGCCGTTTTGACAGCACACCCGGATCGCTTTATACTTTCTTCCAACTCTTCCATCCCCGGTGAAATCGAATGGCACACGCATCTGCGCGTCCGTCAATTCTGTTCACGCTCCAATTGTTTGGCGCGTTTCACCTCAGTGCCGGCGGTGAAACGATTCGCTTGCCGCGCCGCAAAGTCGAAGCGTTGCTCGCGTACCTCGTCGTACGCTCTGTACCCCAAGGGCACACGCGCGAACAACTCGCCGCGCTCTTTTGGGGTGATACCTCCGACGACCAAGCGCGCACGTCATTGCGAACTAGTCTCGCCGTGCTCCGCAAAACCCTGGGGAGTGATGCCATCCTCGCCGACCGCGAACGCGTCGAACTCAATCCCAATTTCCCGTTGCGTGTGGACGTGCTCGAATTTTTGCAGGCGTGCTCGACTGCGCCTGAACGCGCTGTCGAATTGTATTGTGGCGATCTCTTGCCCGAACTGTATGACGATTGGGTCTTGGCGGAGCGCGAACGTCTGCGCGATCGGTATATCAAAACGCTCTTGCGCTTGACACAACAGATGCGCTCACACAGCGAATACGAGCGTGCGATCCACTATGCGCGCCTAGTTCTTGCCAGCGAACCCGCAAACGAAACGGCTCACCAGCATTTAATGTTTTGCGAAATGGCGCGCGGTAACCGGCTTGCCGCGCTGGATCAATACGAAGCGTGTGCTCGTGCTCTCCGCGATGAACTTGCGGTTGAACCATCGCCGGAGACCCAGGCGCTTTCACATTGGATCAAACAAACGCCCACGCTCACCTCATCCGACGCCGCGCGCATCACCAACTTACCCGTTCCGCATACTTCGTTTGTGGGGCGCAAACCGGAACTGGGTCAAGTCAAGGCATTGTTTCTGGGTTCGCGACTCTTGACGCTGACCGGCGCAGGCGGAAGCGGCAAGACGCGCCTCGCGATCCAAATGGCAATGGATTTGTTGAGCGGATTCCGCGATGGCGTGTGGATTGTCGAACTTGCCAGCATTGTCAACCCGACGCTTGTGGCACAATCCGTTGCCAAAACGTTAGGTATCAGCGAAAAACCCAGGCAGACCCAAACCGAAGCGATCCTGACCGCGTTACGCGGCAAGCAATTGATCTTGATCCTCGACAACTGCGAACATCTCACCGCTACGTGCGCCGAACTTGCGGATGCGATCCTAAGTAACGAGGCGTGCGGCAACGTCAAAATTTTGGCGACGAGCCGCGAGCCGCTTGCCATTGCCGGCGAAAGTGTGTGGCACGTTCCCACACTCACCGTGCCTCCGTTCGCGCCCACTCGCGAGCAATTGATGCTCACATACGAAAGTGTGCAACTGTTTGTCGAGCGTGCGCGTGCGGTGAATGCGCGTTTTGAATTAACGGCGGACAATCTTAACGCGGTCACGCAAATTTGCCGCCGTCTCGACGGCATCCCACTTGCGATTGAACTGGCGGCAGCGCGCACCGCCGTGCTCTCCGCGCAAGAGATCGCGGCGCGACTCGATGATCGTTTCAGTTTGCTGACCGGCGGCAACCGCACTGCGTTGCCGCGCCAACAAACGTTGCGCGCGCTCGTGGATTGGAGTTACGAGTTGCTTTCTCCCACCGAGCGCACGTTGTTTTGCCGGCTCGCCGTTTTCAGCGGCGGGCGCACGTTGCCTGCCATCGAAACCGTGTGCGCGTTCGGTTCGCTTGCCCGATCCCAGATTCTCGATTTGGTTGCCCGCTTGGTTGCCAAATCCTTACTCGTGCGCGAGCAGGCGACGAGCGACGGCGAAACGCGCTATGGGTTTCTCGACACGATCAAACAATATGCGTGCGAAAAATTAGAACAATCGGGGCAAGCCGATGAGGTGCGCCAGCATCATCTCGACTATTTTTTGCAATGGGCGGAACAGATTGCTCCAGAGTTGAATGGCGCGCGTCAGATTGCCATGTTACAACTTGTCGAACGCGAACACGCCAACTTGCGCGTGGCACTGCGTTTTGCGATGGAGCGCCAACAGCACGAATATGCCTTGCGCTTGGGCAACGCGTTGAGCGAGTTTTGGGATGTGCGTGGTTATTTAACCGAGGGGCGCGAAGTCTTGCGGCGAATGCTCGAAGCCAGCCGCCCAACATTCGAACACACGCTAGTGGGCGAGTTTGGGGCGTGTTATGGTTGGGCGCAGGTGAATGCGGCGACGCTCGCCGCGAAACAAGGCGACCTGGAAGCGGCAATCCAACTGGCGGAGACAAGCCGCGCTCTCTTCGACGAACTCGGCGACGAGCCGGGCATTGTCACCGTACTTAATCTGCTCGGCAGTATCGCGCGAATGCAAAGCGCGTGGGCATTAGCGCGCGAACGATTTGAAGAGTGTATTTCACGTGCGCGCGCTTTGCGAGACAAGCGGCATTTGGCGACTGCGCTACGCAACTTGGGAATCATCACCGAATCATTGGGGAATTATGCTCAAGCCCGTCAGTGGTACGAGGAAAGTCTGCAACTGAGCCGCGAATCGGATGATTCGCGCGCGATTGCCACAACTTTGAATAACCTGGGAAACATTGCACAACAACAAGGCGATTACGCCACCGCGCGCGTATTGTACGATCAGGTGCTCGCCGTTTATCGTGCGGCGGGTGCAGTCTGGAGCGTTGCCGCCACTCTGACCAACTTGGGTAATCTCGCCCATTCCCAAGCCGACTATACCGCCGCGCGCGAATTTCACGAGGAGGGCTTGCGAATCATGCGCGCGATTGGCGACAAGCGCGGGATCGCCGTGGTGTTGAACAACTTGGGGAACGCCACGCTTGCCCTGGGCGATTTTCCCGCCGCGCGCAAATTGCACGAAGAAGGTTTGCGGTTGCGGCGTGAGTTGAATGATCGGCGGGGAATTGCGATGGTGCTGAGCAACCTGGGCGATGTTGCCGCCGGGGCGGCGCAATATGCAGAGGCGCAACGATTTTACGCCGAAGGGTTGGTGGGCTTGCGCGAATTGGGCGACAAACGCACGATTGCCAACTGCTTGATCGGCGTCGCTCAAATTACGGCGCAAACGTACCACCCCCAGCACGCCGCCCAACTCGCCGGCGGCATCCACGCAATTTTGGCAACGCTCGACGCGCAGATTGACGCGCGCGAACGCGGACGGTACGAGCACGCGCAACAACTTGCGCGTGAGCAACTCGGCGCGGCGGAGTACGCCAACGCATGGGCGCAGGGTGTTGCGCTGACGCCGGAGCAAACCATTGCGCTGGCAATTGGCGGCGCACCGTAAAACAAATTTGGCAATCTGGCGAACGCCTCCCCGTTTTCCGCTTGAAGCGAAAACGGGGATTTTTTTGGCAGGGTAGCACGCTGACCGATAACTTGCGGAATCTCCGCAGAGCGCAGAGTTTTCCTTTTATTTTTCACGGTGTTTTCTGCGCCTCTGGTGAAATCTCGTCGCCTCGGTTGCCGTGCTACGGTGTCATTTTTTTTGTCGCGATCTTGTCACGGGTGGCTGGTAAAATGCCATGTGAACAACGCTGGCAAATCGAAAATTTGTCCGACCTTTCGCTAGCAAATCGGGAACTTGGCAGACACAAGGCGCGTCTATTGTTTATAAAGCACTCAGCTCTGGACGATAAAATACGTGCGTTGCCGCGTCAGGTCACACCCCGAAAGGAGATTGCAGATGGATACCGTCGCCATTATCGCCGGGCTATACGCCCAAATGCCAACTTCAAATGTGTTCGTCTTGCCGTTGCTCTTGGGTTTGGGCGCACTGATTCTGGGCCGGCTTGTGTTCGTCGTCGCGCAGAGAGTACTCAATTGGAATGCGCTTGGACAAGGCACGTCGCTGGTGCTCGCTCACGCGCGCCTGACGAACGCCGTGCTCACGCGGGTCGGGCAAGCCGAAGTTGCGCGCGACGGTCATCGCGTCAACGTCTTTTTGGAATTTCAAATTCCGCTGCGCGATGGCGCGACGTACCGCGCCGGTTCAACTTGGTTGATCACCATGCCGCAGTGGGCACATCTGCGCATCGGGCAGGTCATCGCCGTCCAGGTGGATGCGAATGACGCCGACGTGATTTATCCGAATGTTGGTTGGGCGCAATATCATTGGGGTTATGGCAAAACGGAACCCGCACTTAATTCATACGAGGTGAAAAGATGTTCAGTAAAATAATCGGCGCGAGTTTGCTCGTTTTGCTCTTGATCGGCTGTGCTGTGCCGGCTCAAGAGCCACCCCGCGCGACCGCAACCGCGCGCCAAACTCTGGTGCCCCCAACGGCAACCGCGCTTTCCCAGTCGAGTGCGACGAATGCGATACCGACCAATTCCATGCCAACCGCGCTGCCCCAGCCGAGTGCATCGCGCGCATCGCCGACCCTTTCCATTCCCACCGCGCCGGCAATGCCGATTGGCGTGATCGCGCGCCTCAACGAACCGTTCACGCTCAAGGTGAGTGAATCGGTGGCGGTGCCGGAGGCGAACAGTTTGCGCGTCTATTTCACGAACGTGCTCGAAGATTCGCGCTGTCCCCCCAACATCGCGTGCTATCAAGCCGGCAGGGTGCGCGTGTTGATCACCGTCGTGCATAACGCCAAACTCGCGCAGTTTGATTTCAGCACAGCGCTAGGGGATTACCGGCGGCAAGGCACGCTGGGGGGCTATCTCGTCGAATTGCTCGATGTTGCGCCGCCGCCGAATCCGGCAAACACGCCAATGCCGCGCCCCGAATATCGCGTCACCCTGCGTGTTACCGCCGGCTCGCTTGCGCGAACGCGTGCGCGTGTGAACGAACCGTTCACAATCAAACTTGGCAAAACGGTCGAGTTTGAAAATAGCCCGCTGCGAATTACGTTCGATTCCGTCGCCCAAGACTCGCGTTGCCCAACGCGTGCCACCTGCGCGACCAGCGGCGCCGCCACGCTCGCCTTGCGCCTGACGCACAACGACGCCAGTCAGTCTATGTCGGTGGATGTTCGCGGCAACGGCGTGCTGACCAACTTTCCGGTCGTGCGGAGCGTGGCGTTCACCGTTTACGCGCAGGCGCTCACGCCGTACCCGCAAATAGAATTTGCCAGCAAGGAAATTTCGCTCGACGAGTACGAGGCAACCCTGCTCGTCGTCAACCCAGTCGCCGCGCCGGGCACGCCGACCTCGCGCGATGCCACCGCGATTCCGCTCGCCGCTTGCGCCGAACTGACGCGCGGCGACGCGTCCGAAATTCTCGGTGAGCCGATTCAGGCAGCGCCGCAGGAAATGATCTTGTTTCCCTCGCCGAACAGTTTGGTGGATGTGCGGGGCTTGTGCGGTTACGGCAGTGTCGCCTTCACGCCGAACAAACCCGCGGCGAAAAACGTGCCCAGCGTGACGCCGGTTTCTGCGCGGGCAGACCACGCCGTCATCGCCGGCAAATTCACCGACGCCAAGCGCATCGAGCAATTGCTGAGCATTGCCGGTGTGATTCATGCGGCGAACCCGCGTAGCGATGGCGTCCTGATCAACAAACTGATCGCGCTGTCCGCCGCAGGCGTATGGTCGCGCGATCTGCTCGATGATTTTCCCAATGCGGCGCGCGATGCCAGCGAGGTGCGCGTGCGCTCCGCATCCGGTTTCGGCGATAAAGCCATCTGGGTTTGGCGCGAGTGGAACGCCGGGCGCTATGCGGCGCTCGTCGCGCAAAAGGGGGATACGCTGTTCGTGCTTGCCGCGCTGACGGACGAACACCGCGCCGAAGAATCGGTGTTCTTGACTGCATCGAGCGTGATGCAAAAAATGATTCGGTAAATGGATCGAGGTGAGGAAAATTCAATGGATACGAAAACGCAAACGACGCCCCAACTTGTGTTGCTGATCTTTATTGTCTCCGCGCTTGGGATTGCCATGTTGCAACCGTTTCGCACGATTGGATCATCCATCGGACCTGGGTGGTCGGACGCGCTCAACGGGGGGATTGCGCTTGTGTTGCTTGGTGTCGGCGCAGTGATTGTGCTGGTGATGCGGGCATGGCAACGATAACCGAACGGCAAACGTAAGCCAGGGCAGAGATTGGACGGACGCGGATGATTTTTCGTCCGCGTTCGCCCGCGTCCGATCAAATCACGGCTTTTCAAAAGTCGCCTGACATCACCCCTCACCCCGCTAGCGCGTCCATAACGCGGCAGAATGCCGCACAGACGACGCGCTATCGCCTCTCCCCAATAGGGGCGAGGGAATTTACCCCCATACGCATCAAGCTAAGATTTAGAAAATAGAAGCCCTTGAGGTATGATAGAAGTTGCGACACATCCTCATCCTCAAAGGCTTCCAATGACGAGTGTATCACAACTTTGCCAAATTTTCCAAACCGTTCTCACAACGGTTGCCGACCACGCTGCGCGTGCGACCTGTTTTGTGCAACGGCAATCCAAATTGACGGGTGCGAAATTTGTTCAGACCTTGGTCTTCGGTTGGTGGGATAATCCCGATGCCACCTACGAACAGTTGGCACAGATTGCTACGGGCTTGGGCGTGCCGATCACCGCGCAAGGTCTGGATAGTCGATTTACACCCGCGGCGGCGGATTGTCTGAAACAGATTCTGGAACGTGCGGTGCAAAACGTAATTGTCGCTGAGCCGGTGATGATTCCGTTGTTACAACGATTCAATGGCGTCTATCTCCAAGACGGCACGACCATCACCTTACCCGATGCTATCGCGCACCTCTGGCAGGGTTGCGGGGGCAGTACGCCCGCAGGGACGAGTGCCGCACTCAAAGCGCAAGTTCAGGTCAACCTCAGCGATGGACAACTGACTCACTTGGACTTGCAGGCAGGGCGAGCCTCTGATAAAACTGCGCCCATGCAAACGGCCGCGTTGCCCAAAGCGGCATTACGCATTGCGGATCTCGGTTATTTACCGATTCCGGTATTGGCGGCGTATGATCGCCAAGGCGTATTTTGGCTAACGCGTTACCAAGCCACTCTGTTGCTGTTTGACCCGGATGGGCAAGCCCTGGATTTGTTGCGCCTATTGCCTGCCACGGAGAAAACCGTGCTGGATCGCACCGTCCAGGTCAGCGAGCATCGGCTCGTCTGTCGGCTCGTGGCGGTCCGCGTGCCGCCCCAGGTCGCTGAAGAGCGACGACGCAAATTGCGCGCCGAAACGATCGAGAAAGGACGCACGCCTAGTGCACGCCAGTTAGCGTTATGCGATTGGGTCATCTTTCTCACCAATGTCCCTCCCGAACGCTTGAGTGTGGCGGAAGGGCTCGTGCTGGCACGCGCACGGTGGCAAATTGAACTACTCTTCAAACTCTGGAAGTCTGATGGACACGTCGCTCAATCGCGCAGTGCCAAGCCATATCGCATTTTGTGCGAGGTGTATGCCAAGTTGTTAATCATGCTGATGCAACACTGGGTCGCCATCACGTGCGGATGGCAACACCCCAATCGCAGTTGGTTGAAAACCGCGCAAACGATTCGCCAACATGTGATCTCGTTAGCGAGCGCCTTAGGTTCCGAAGAACAGATGACCAAGGTATTTCATACGATTCAAGCCTGTTTGGCGAAAGGGGCACGGTTGAACCCGCGCAAAACGAAACCGAATTTGTATCAACTCTTGCTCGCGTGTGGCGAGAAGGGGTTAGCTTGATGCGTATGGGGGCGAGGGAATTTACCCCTTCGCCCTTTGAGGGAGAAGGTTGGGATGAGGGTCGCCTGACTTTTGAAAAGCCCTGCCGATCAAATGAATTGAACTTGCCAATTTTATCCGACCCGGCGTATACTGGAAATGATCTTGTGCGTGAGCAAGGTGGTTTTGGTTCTGCCGACCGACAACCGAGTGCGGAACGAAAAATTCGAACGAAGAGACTTGCTTGCTCGACGCGAACGGGTCTTTTCAACCGCAAGGAGGAACGAATGAGTTTGCCGAATGCGCCAGCAGGGAATGGGGCGCGTGGGACGGATGCAAGCCCGGGGAGTCTTGCCCGATGAGACTGGTTACATTTGCGGATGATGATGCGCCGCGCCTCGGTGTGTGGCTGGGCAATTACGTGCTCGATTTGCGCCGCGCGCAACCGCGCTTGCCGACAGAGATGATCGCGTTTCTGCAGGCGGGCGAACCGGCGCGCGCCCAAGTACGCGCTACGGCGGTGTATGCCGACGAAAGATTTTGCATATCGGCGGCGGCGGTGACGTTGCTCGCGCCCTTGCCGCAACCCCGCAACATTATTTGTGTCGGGCACAATTATCACGGACATACCGGTGCGGAACCGCCGGCATACCCCGACATCTTTGCCAAGTTCGCGAACGTCGTACTGGCGCACGGGCAACCCATTGTGTTGCCGCGCGCGGCGCAAGCGGTGGATTATGAAGCCGAACTCGCTGTGGTGATCGGCAAGCGCGCGCGCCACATCCCGGTGGAACGCGCGCTCGATTACGTCGCGGGGTATACGATCTTTAACGATGTTAGCGCGCGCGATTTCCAAAAACGGCAATCGCAGTGGACGCTGGGCAAAACTTTCGATACGTTTGGTCCGCTGGGTCCCGCGCTGGTTACCCAAGACGAAATCGGGGATCCTGGCAACCTGAATTTGACGCTGTGGGTGAACGGCGTGCGCCGGCAACAGGCGAACACGCGCGATTTGATCTTTGCGGTGCCGTTTCTGATCGCGTATCTCAGCCAAGTGATGACGCTCGAACCGGGTGATCTCATCTCGACCGGCACGCCAAGCGGCACGGGCGCGTCACTCACGCCGCCGGTGTTTTTGCGAGCGGGCGACGTGGTGAAAATCGAAATCGAACGAATTGGGGTGCTCGAAAATCCGGTGGTCGCGGAAGCAGGGTGAGAAAAAAAGAGAGACGCGGCAACGCCGTGTCTCTTCGAAACCTGGGATTGATTTTACTGCGCTTTGGCTTTTTGCGCGGCGCGATATGCCTTGATCCAACGCATCGCGTACTCATCGTGCCCCATCAGCAGATCGCACGCCCGGATCATCGTCGCCAGTTCCGGCACTGTCGGATCGGTGATGGCGGCAGTCAGCCCACGCGCGATGCCGAGCGCGAGGTACGCGGCATTGATCGGTTTGCGGTCGGGCAAGCCGAAACTGACATTGCTCGCGCCGAGCGAGAGATTGACGCCCAATTCTTGTCGCACGAGTTGCATCGTGTCGAGCGTGATCTTGCCCGCTTGCGAATCCGCGCTGACGGTGAGCGCGAGGCAATCAATCACAATGTCTTGGGCGGGCACGCCGAAATCGTTGGCGCGTTGTACGATACGTTGCGCTACAGCGAGTCGTGCTTCGGGTGTTGCTGGCAAGCCGCTGTCATCGGTGATGACGCCGATGACGGCGGCGTGGTATTTTGCGGCGAGTGGCAACACCACGCTCATCATTTTTTCTTCGCCCGTCGTCGAGTTGATCAGCGCCTTGCCGGGGTACACGGCGAGCGCGGCTTCCAACGCGGCGGGATTCGCGCTGTCAAAGCAGAGCGGCGCATCGGTTTCGGCGCTGAGCGCGCGGGTGAGATCGGCGAGCAGTTGCGGCTCGTCCGCACCGGGCACGCCGGCGTTTACGTCGAGTACATGCGCGCCCGCGGCGATTTGGTTGCGCGCATCTTCCAGCGCGATGGCGAAATTGCCGGCGGCGAGCGATTCGAGCAGGGATTTGCGACGCGTTGGGTTGATCCGTTCGCCGATAATGACGAAGGGATGGGCGGGGCTAATCACGACCTGGTGTTTTTGGCTAGCGAGAATCGTTTCCATGAGTTGACCTCGGTGGCGCAAAAACGCCACGCACTAAATTAGCGGCATTATAGCACGAAACAAATCGTTTGCCAAAAAGACAAGGAAAATTGGACGCAGACGAGCGCGGGTCGGTGATTCGACAAATTTCGCTATCCGGTGTATTGTCCAATCCGATTCATCGCAGGAACGCGTGCCGAAATGCTTGGCGTGCGCCACGCAAATTTTTTCCCGGAGTCTTACTTGGCAAACCTCATTACTCCCGCTTGGGTCCAAGACGCGATTATTTACCAAATTTTCCCGGATCGTTTCGCGCAGAGCGCGCGCGTGGACAAGCCGCACAATCTCGAAACCTGGGACGCGCCGCCTTCAGCTTTCGGTTTCAAAGGGGGTGATCTGCTCGGCGTCGTCGAGCGGTTGGATTACCTCGCCGAACTTGGCATCAACACAATTTATTTCACGCCGATCTTTGCGTCCGCTTCGAATCATCGCTACCACACGCACGATTATTTTCAGGTGGACCCGATGCTGGGCGGCAATGCGGCGTTCACCGAACTGCTCGCGGCGGCGCACGCGCGCGGGATGCGGATCATTCTCGACGGGGTGTTCAATCACGCGAGTCGCGGTTTTTTGCAATTCAATCACGCGCTCGAAAACGGCAAAGCGTCGCCGTATCTCGACTGGTTTCACTTTCACGATTTTCCGGTGCGCGCGTACGACGGCGCGCCGAATTACGATGCGTGGTGGGGCATCGGCGCGTTGCCGAAATTCAATCATCGCAACCCGCAGGTGCGCGAGTTTATTTTTCGCGTGGCAGAGCACTGGGTGCGTGAGGGCATTGACGGCTGGCGGCTCGATGTGCCCGGCGAAATTGACGACGACGAATTTTGGCGCGAGTTTCGCCGCCGCGTGAAAAACGTCAACCCCGACGCCTACATCGTCGGCGAGATTTGGCAAAACGCCAACCGGTGGTTGCAGGGCGATCAGTTCGACGCGGTGATGAATTACCAATTCACGCGCCTCACGCTGGCGTTCTTTGCGAATCATGCGGGGGTTGATCGCGCGCTCGCGCACGAACATTCCTACGGCGAAATTCGTCCGCTCGACACGACCGAGTTTACGCGCGCGCTCGTCGAAATGCTGACCTGGTATCCGCGCGAGATCGCGTTCGCGCAGATGAACTTGCTCGACACGCACGACACCGCGCGCTTTGTGACGATTGCGCGCGGCGACACGACGGCGCTCCAACTTGCGCTCCTCACGCTATTCTGTTATGTCGGCGCGCCGACGCTCTACTACGGCGACGAACTTGCGCTCGAAGGGCGGCGCGATCCGGATTGCCGGCGCGGGATGATCTGGGAGCCAAGTGCGCGCGGGCACGAAATGTTCGCGTTCGTGAAACGCCTAACCGCGCTCCGCAAAAAATACGCCGCGTTGCGGCGCGGCGAAATGACGAACGTCTACGCGCAGTCGAAAACCTTTGCGTTTGCGCGTCACCTCGAAAATGAAATCGTATTCCTTGCCGTCAACGCCGCACACGAACCGGTCACGCTCGATCTTCGTGTGGATGCCCTCGTGCCCGACGGGACGCGGTTGATCGAAGAATGGACGCGCGAGGAGATCAGCGTCACCGAAGGATTCGCGCGCCGGATTCCGATCCCGGCGCGCGCCGGCACCGTGTGGGTCGTTGCGAATTAACCGGCAACTTGGCGCAGGTCGTCGCGCTTGGGTTGATCGTTTGGCAACAGGAACGCCAACAATGCGGCAGTGACCGGCAATGCCGCGTTGATGTTCAACGTGGGATACAAGCCGATCTGATCGGCGATGATGCCGCTGATCGCAACCCCAATCGCGCCGGCGATAAATGTGAATCCCAGGACGATGCCGGACATTAGCCCCAGCCCGCGCGGGATGAGTGACTGCGCCATGACGAGCGTCACCGGCGTAGATGCGCCCATCGTCAAGCCCAACACAATGCCCACCCCGTACACCGCGCTCCCGCTCATGTGCAGGAGCAACCACATCGCAGGTCCGCTCAAGATCGTGCTCGCGATCAACACGCGCCGGCGGCCAATCTTGTCGGACAGGGTGCCGCCGATCAACCCACCGATGGCGAGTGGGAACAAGACGCTGAACAAGACATTGCCCGCATCGGCGTTGGAATAGCCGAACGCTTTGAACATTTGCGGTACGTAGGTTGAGACCGCCGAGTGCATCCACGACCGCAAAAACATGACGAGCATCAACACGACGATGACGCTGATCGCCACGCGTTTGGCGGGCGTGGCGGGCACGGCGGCGGACGTGGCGTGTGACGCGTGCGGTTGTGCGGCGAGCGCCCAAAACACAATCGCGGCTTGGGCGAGGCCCAGCACGGCGAGCGTTTCCGGCATAAACTCGCCGGTCGCCGCAAAGATGGCGGTGTTGAACAGGGGTCCAAATGCAAAGCCGGTGTTGCCGCCGAGCATAAACACCGAAGCGGCAGTGCCGCGTTGCGCGCTCGGCGCGCGCGCGGCAAGCGTCGCGCCCTGCGGATGAAACGCGCCCGAACCCAGCCCGGCGATCACGGACAGCGCGATCAGCACCGAGTAACTATCCACAAAGCGCATCACGCCGACCGTCATCGCAATCGCGGCGACGCCCAGCACTGCCATCGGGCGCGCGCCGCGCTGATCGCCGATCCAGCCAAACAGCGGTTGACTGAGCGAACCGGAGAGACTGTAAATCATCGAAACGAAACCGACTTGGGCATAAGACAGTCCGAGTGGTTGGGTGAGCGCAAGCAAAATCAGCGGCAACATACCGGAATACATATCCACGCTGAAATGCCCAAAGGTAGCCGCAAGCAAATAACGATTTTTGAGCAGATTCATCTTTTTTCCTTCTCGAAAATAGTAGGACAAGTTTCCCAAACTTGTCCTACGCAGATCGCAGTATAATACAGCCATAGCATTGCGTCAACCAGATTGCGGGTTCGCGCAGGGCTTTTCAAAAGTCAGGCGACCCTCATCCCAACCTTCTCCCTCAAAGGGAGAAGGGGTAAATTCCCTCGCCCCTATTGGGGAGAGGCGCTAGCGCGTCCGTAACGCGGCGGGACGCCGCACGGATGTCGCGCTAGCGGGGTGAGGGGTGATGTCAAGCGACTTTTGAAAAGCCGTGGGGTTCGCGGGTTCGCGGGTTCGCGTTCATCCCAACGCGTTCTGCCGAAGGATAAACGATGAAATTTCACCAGTATCCGATCCAGGTTCGCCGCGTGGTCACGGCGCTGTGGTTTGCGCTCTTGGCGATCAACCTCGCCGAATATATTTTGCAATGGGCGCGCGCGCTCTATGCGTGGCTGTACAACCCCTTGCACTTGCCGCACCTTGATTTTTTACAACCGTTCCAAAACGTCTTGCCGAACTTGCTCGTCGCGCACCTGGGATTGTTTGCCGCGCTCATCGCCGCGCGGTTTCTCGCGTTTCTCACGCCGAGCGTTTTGCTACAACACAAGGGCTTGGCACTGCGGACGCGCTTGGGCACGCGCTTGATTCCGTACAGTGCGGTACGCGCCATTCGCTCCACCGAATTGGCGAACGGGCGCTACATCGTCTGGGTCAGCGCGACGGTGGCATTGCCGTTGCAAGATGCGCTGGCGAGTTTGTTGTTTGGGCGATGGCTGTGGCGCGGCTTTTTGCTCACGTCCGATTTGGACGGCTTTGACGAAATCGTGGGCGTGTTAGCGGGGCAATTAAAAAAGCGCATCGGCGAAGAAAAATTTGCGCGGCAATTTGTCGAGGAAGCGCCGACGCGGTTGCTGGCGATGTTGGCGACGCCGGCGGAAACCTTGCGCGCGCTCGTCGCCGAAGAGACGTTGCCGATCACGGCACGCGAAGCCGCGTGGCACATCGGATCGTATGCGGCATCCATGCTCTTGCCGCTCGGCGTCAGCGCGTTGATTCATTGGCAAATTCCCTGGGGCGCATTGCTCGTCCCGTTGATTGCCGCGCTCGAAGTGCCGCTGGGCGCGCTGTACCTCACGGCGATGCCGCTCGAATCGGAACGGCGGATCGAGTTTCGAGACGCGTGGCGCGTGTACGCGGTGACACAACTGCCGCGGTGGTTCGTCGCGTTCGGCGTGACCTGGCTGATCGTCGCCGGCGTGCCGTTCCCGATCCTGATCCTTGGCGTTGTGCCCGCGCTGATCCCAGGTTGCTACGCCGTGATCAAGTTGACGGAAGTGTGGTTCGAGGTCAAGCCGTTGGAGAGTTTGATCGGCGTCATTGTCAGCGCGATTTACCAAATCGTCGTGTACGAATTGTTTCTCGTGTTGCTGGCGCGTTGATTTACGCGCGCCCCAACACCGCGCGCATCTCCGCGACGCTGGTGAATTTTACGCGCGGGCGGCCTTGCGCCTTGCCGCGGGCGACTTCGAGCGTGTCCAGCGCGAGCCAATCCGCAAACGAAAAGTAATGCGGCTGGCGTTCGCGGATCAGATATTCGGCGCGCGCCGCGTCTGCATCCGCCGGTTGAAACGTCGCGCCGCGTTCGGCATCTTCGAGCATCGCGTTCGCCGTTTCGACGGCGTCCGGTTTGTTCGTGCCGATCACGCCGCTGGGTCCGCGTTTGATCCAGCCGGCGGTGTACAAGCCGGTGAGCGGTTGCTGGGTTGCCGGATCGATCACGCGCCCTTGAATGTTGGCGAGCGTGCCGGCGCGCTCGTTGAACGGTACATCGGGCAGGGGCACACCGCGATACCCGACCGAGCGAAAGACCAAGCCGACCGGCAGTTCTTCAAACTGATCGGTCGCTTGCGCCGCGAGGTTGCCCGTCGCCGTTTGCGTCAGCACGTTTTTGACGAGCCGCATTTTGATGATTTGCCCGTTTGCGTCGCCGAGCAACTCGACCGGCGAAACGAGAAACCGCACATGCAACGTGCGCGCTTTGCCGCTGGGCTGATGGCGCGCATACGCTTGGAGAATTTCGATTTTCTTGGCGAGCGCGGGATCGTTGGCTTGCGCGATCTCGGCGCGGCTCAATTCGTCGAGCGCAACTTCGCTGGCGACGGTCAGCACGTCCGCGTCGTGCATTTCGCCGAGTTCCCGAATCTCCGGCGTGGAGAACGCCGCTTGTGCGGGTCCGCGCCGACCCAGCAGGTACACTTCTTTGACGCGACTTTGGCGCAACGCGGCAAGCGCGTGATCGGCAATATCCGTCGCGGCAAGTTCGTCCGGCGAGAGCGACAGGATGCGCGCCACGTCAATCGCCACATTGCCGATGCCGACGACGGCAACGCGTTCCTGGGACAGATCAAAGTGGCAGTTGCGAAAATCCGGATGTCCATTGTACCACGCGACAAATTCGGTGGCGGGATGGCTACCGCGCAAATCTTCGCCGGGAATGTTCATGCGGCGATCCGTTTGTGCGCCGGTGGCGAACAAAACTTGGTGATAGCGTGCGCGCAGATCGGCGAGATTCAGGTGCGTGCCAAATTCGACATTGCCGAAAAAGCGGAAACGTGGATGTTTGGCAATTTGCTCGAAAACTTTGGTGACATTTTTGATCTTTTGGTGATCCGGCGCAACGCCGCCGCGCACCAAACCGAACGGGGTCGGCAGGCGGTCAAACAAGTCTACGGCGGCGGTGACGCGCGGTGACTTGAGCAAATGCTCGGCGGCGTAAAACGCGGCGGGACCCGAACCGATGATGGCGACGCGCACCGGTTCGAGTGTGACATTAGGCGAATTGGGCATTGCTTCAACCTCCTGACAACAAGCGCGCGTCACGCTTTTGGATCAAGCGGGACGCACACCACGAAATCAAAGTCCGTGGAAACGATGTTTTACGGTTTTATTATACAAATCCCGGCACTTTTCCGCAAGAGCTATTGACGGGTGATCTAAAAAAACATATACTAGCGCCGATCCTCGTCACTCTCATTCAAACATTTTTGAACAGAAGGATTCTCATCGGAAAAAGGTAGATGGCGTATGCGTCACTTGAAAACTTCAATTGTCTACTTGATTCTTGGTTTGACCATTCTCTTTAACATCAAGCGGTTGAACTTTGAGGAAGGCAAGATTGACATCCTCCCGCTGTTTTACGCGCTCGGTTTTGCTGTCGCGCTCATCATTATCCTGTTCCCGTTGTTTCGGCGGATTAACCTGTTCATTTCGCTGATTTTGTGGAATGCGCTCGGCTTGCTTCTCAAAGCCGCTTTTTTTGCGGAGGAAAGCCCGGTCTTTGGCGACATTAACACGTACCTGACGATTACGGAACTGTCGCTCCTGTCCATCATCGTAGTCTTGGCGCACCAGTTGGCGCGCAACCTGAGCGAATTTGAAGAAGCCGTCGAGAATATGACGCTGGCGACCGTCGGCAGGCAATTGCGCGA
>CAIKBD010000197.1 GCA_903825565.1 uncultured Anaerolineales bacterium
CATTCGGTGCGGCGAGTGCTCCAAAGTGTGTCCGACCGGCGCGTTGCAACCCAGTTTGTTTGAAGCCGGCGTCGAAGGTTTCTGGTCGCCGCAATTGTATCCGCGTCTCGGCTATTGCGATTTTTCGTGCAATGCGTGCGGACAAATTTGCCCAACCGGCGCAATTCCACTTTTAGCGCTCGAAACGAAACGCACGACGGTGATCGGCACCGCTTACATTGATCAGAACCGCTGTATCCCCTGGGCAAGTTTTCGCCCATGCATCGTTTGCGAGGAAATGTGTCCCGTGCCGGAAAAAGCGATCAAGCTGGAAACGGTGGAGGTCGTCGCGCCGACCGGCAAATCTGTGCGCGTGCAACGTCCGCGCGTCGTTTCCGATCTGTGTATCGGCTGCGGCATCTGCGAGTACCAGTGCCCGCTGACCGGCAACGCCGCGATTCGCGTGCACACGCCGATGCCGTTGCCGCCACTGTAACGCCAACGGCACGCGGCACAAAATTGCGTTCTCCGCGTAAATGGTGTACCATAGGCGCGACTGCTGGTGCGGTCGTCTGGGACTGGTGAAAAAATTTGCCCGCTCTGGTCACTGGCAGGGGCGGGCATTTTTCTTTGAGGCAACACCATGAGTTTGCGAACGAAATTCGGGCTGGGCATTATCTTCGTCTTTATGCTGTTGGCAATCAGCATCGGCGTCACCGGCTTTTTCTGGATCAATTACAGCACCCTGCGCGAAGAAGAGCAGGACGTGCAAATGTACATCCGGTCGAGTTGGGAAATCTTTAACAGCAAACTCGACCGCATGGAAACGATTTTGGAAATTCTCGCGCACGATCAACAACTCGCCAGTTTGCTGACCGCGCCGGCGAATAATGCGTTTGCGCCCCAAGTCCGCGTGTCCCTCGAACCGATTCGGCAACAACAAAACATGGATGTGCTGAACGTGATGGACGCGCGGGGCAAGGTGCTCGTGCGAACACGCGCGCCGTACAACGTTGGCGACAGCGTCGCGGACGATCCGCTCGTGCGGCGCGTCATTGCCACGCACGCGAGCGCGGCGGGGACGATCCTGCTGTCCCAGGATCGCCTGGAGCGCGGCGGCGCGGATTTGGCCGCGCGCGCGTGGCAAGCCGGCGGCCAAGCGCAAGGCATGTTGTTGAGCGTGGCAATGCCGGTGATCGTCAACGGCGAATTGATCGGCATTTTGCAAATGGGTAATTTATTGAACGGGTCGAGCGACAAGGTAGACCGCATCCGCGACACTGTGTTCCAAAACGAAATGTATCACGGCAAGCCGTTCGGCACCGCGACGATTTTTATGGGCGACGTTCGCATTTCGACGAACGTGCTAAACCATCAGGGCGAACGCGCGCTCGGCACGCGCGCCGCGCCGGATGTGGCGGAACAGGTGCTCAAGCGCGGCAAGCCATGGACCGGGCGCGCCTGGGTGGTGGACACGTGGTACATCGCGCAGTACGATCCGATCCGCGACCCGGACGGCAACGTGATCGGGATGCTTTACGTCGGCGAACTCGAACAGAAGTACCTCGACCTGCGAACCCAGGGCTTGCTCTTGTTTCTCGGCGTCACATTCGCCGGGATGATCGTCGCATTCGCGATTTTTTTCGCCATCGTGCGCGGCGTCGTCAAGCCGATTGAAGAATTGGCGATTGGCACCAAGCGCTTGGCGAGCGGCGAACTGGATTATCGCGTCGCGCCGCGCGCCAACAGCCGGATCAATCTCGCCGTCGGCAAAGACGAAGTGCGGAATCTCGCCGTATCATTCGACGAAATGGCGGCGCAGTTGCAAAAGCAACGCGCCGAGATCGAGGACGATCATCGCGCGCTGGCAAAACTCAACACGGATTTGCAGACGACGAATCGCAACTATATGGAAATGCTGGGTTTCGTCGCGCACGAATTGAAAAATCCACTCTCCTCCGCCATTCTCAACGTGGGCACCGTCAAGGACGGCTACATTGGCGAAGTGAACCCGACGCAAAAAGAGGCGCTCGAAGCGGTGGCGCGCAACCTGCGCTACTTCCGCGAAATGATCGCGGACTATCTCGATTTGTCGCGCATCGAAAAAGGCGAATTGTGGATCAATCCCGCGCCGATCCACTTGCGCGCAGATGTCGTCGCGCCGGCGCTCGATAGTTTGGCGCGCAGTTTGCAAGAGAAAAAATTCGTGTTGGAAAATCGGGTCGCGCCGGAAATTGGTTTGCACGCAGACCGCGATCTCTTGCGGATCGTGTACGATAACTTGCTCTCGAACACCGTCAAGTACGGCAAAGAGGGCGGCCGCGTTCTGTTGGCGGCGCACGCGGACGCGCATGGCACCATCACGGCGAGCGTGTGGAACGAGGGCAACGGGATTGCGCCGGACAAACTGCCGTTGTTGTTCCAGAAATTTAGCCGCGTCGCCGCGCCGGAGCACGCGCGCAAAAAAGGCACCGGGCTGGGTTTGTACATCTGCCGCGAGATCATCGAAAAGCACGGCGGCAAAATTTGGGCGGAGTCGGAACTCGGCGCGTGGACGCGCTTTGTATTCGTGTTGCCCGCGCAACGCGCGGCATAGCGCAAATTCTGCCTTTCGGAAAATGAATTTTTCAGGTATAATGAAAATATGCCACCTGTGTTGATTGGAGTTGCCGGCGGTTCGGGCTCCGGCAAAACGACCGTTTCGAAATCTATTTTGGATCGCGTCGGTAGCGCGCACATGGCGTACCTGCAACACGACGCGTATTATCGGGATCGCAGCAACCTCGTCCTCGCCGAGCGCGCCCGAATCAATTACGATCACCCGGATTCGCTCGACACGGATCTGTTGATCGAGCACCTCAAAGCCCTGCGCGCTGGCAGCGCCGTCGAGACGCCCCGCTACGATTTCGCGCACCACGTTCGCCGTGCAGACACGCGCCGCATTGAACCGTGCGCGGTGATTCTCGTGGAAGGCATTTTGATTTTTGCGGATCGCGCCTTGCGCGATTTGTTCGACATTAAAATCTTTGTGGACACGGACGCCGACCTGCGTTTTTTGCGCCGGCTCACGCGCGACATTGCCGAGCGCGGGCGCACGGTCGAATCGGTCATCCAGCAGTACCTCGACACGGTGCGCCCAATGCACCTGGAGTTTGTCGAGCCGAGCAAACGGTACGCCGACGTGATCATTCCCGAAGGCGGCTTTAACACCATCGCCATAGACATGGTGGTCGCGCGCATCCAAACCATGCTGGGACAAACAGGTGGCTGATGCGCGATCTTTCGCACGCTGACGCGAAATCCGCCGCTCCATTGCGGCGCCCGCGTTTGATCATCGAACCGACGCGGGGCTGGGCACGGCTCAACCTGCGCGAGTTGTGGCTGTACCGCGATTTGTTGTGGTTGCTTGCTCTGCGCGATGTGCAACTGCGCTACAAGCAAACCGTCCTGGGAATCGCGTGGGTGATCCTGCAACCGCTCGTCGCCGCCGGTATTTTCGCCGTGATTTTTGGCGCGTTCGCCAAGTTGCCCAGCGATGGCACGCCGTACTTGTTGTTCGTTTTTTGCGGCTTGTTGCCTTGGAATTTATTTGCCGGCGCAGTGCAACGCGCGGGAAACAGTCTCGTCGGCAGCGCCAACCTCATCTCCAAAGTCTACTTTCCTCGCTTGATCATTCCGCTTGCCAGCGTTTTTGCAGTGCTCATTGATCTGGGCGTCGCATTAGGCGTGATGGCGCTTTTGATGATCGTGTACCAAGTTCCCGTGACCGCGCAAATTTTGGCGTTGCCTTTTTTCTTGGCGCTGGCGCTGATCGCCGCGCTGGGGATCAGTTTGTGGCTCACCGGTTTAAACGTCTACTACCGCGATTTTATGTACGCGTTGCCCTTTCTGATGCAAGTGTGGTTGTACGCCAGCCCGGTCGCGTATGCCGCCGCGCTCGTACCCGAACAATGGCGTGCGCTGTACAATTTGAATCCGCTCGTCGCGTGCATCGAAGGGTTTCGGTGGGCGTTGCTGGGGCGCGGCGCGGTGACGTTTGAGACGGTCGCGTTGGCGAGCGTCAGTGCATTCGGATTTTTTATCAGCGGCGTGTTGGTCTTTCGTCGGATCGAACGCGGCTTTGCGGATGTGCTATGAGCAATGTGGCGATTCGCGTGGAACATCTCAGCAAGGCGTACCGCATCGCGCACCAGACAAGCCGGTCGCGCTACCACACGCTCCGCGACGATGTGACGAACGCGCTCCGCGCGCCGTTGCGCCGGTGGCACGCCCCCGCCGCTGAACGCCAGCAACCCTCGGAATTGTTTTACGCGTTGGACGATGTGTCGTTCGACGTGCACGAGGGCGAAGTCGTCGGCATCATCGGACGCAACGGCGCGGGTAAAAGTACCTTGCTCAAAATTCTGTCGCGCATCACCGAACCCACGCGCGGGCGCGCGGAAATTTACGGGCGCGTCGGCTCCCTGCTCGAAGTGGGCACCGGGTTTCACCCCGAACTGACCGGGCGCGAAAATATTTTTCTGAGCGGGGCGGTGCTGGGCATGACGCGCGCCGAGGTGCAACGCAAGTTCGACGAGATCGTGGCGTTCGCCGAGGTTGAAAAATTTCTCGATACGCCGGCGAAACATTATTCGAGCGGGATGTACGTGCGGCTGGGCTTTGCCGTCGCCGCGCATCTCGAACCGGAAATTTTGCTGGTGGATGAAGTGCTGGCGGTGGGCGACATTAATTTCCGCCGCAAGTCGCTCGGCAAGATGCACGCCGTGAGCCGGAGCGGGCGCACCGTTTTTTTCGTCAGCCACGATATGAGCAGTATCCGGCAATTGTGCCAACGCGTGCTATGGCTCGACGCCGGCAAATTAAAAATGCAAGGCACGGCGGAGGAAACGACGCTCCGCTACGAAGCGGCAAATTTGGCGACGGCGCAGGCGAGCGACGGGCACTTTGCGCGCGCTCCCCAACCTGCGCGCGATTTTTATATCGAGTGGGTCGAGTTGCGGGATCGCGAGGGCAAACCGCGCGCGCAATATCGGTTCGGCGAGCCGATGGAAATCGTGTTTGCCTTGCGCGGGCAAGCGCCCCAAGACGGGTACACCGTCGAGTGGGTGCTGTTCAACGAGCGCGGCAATCGCATTTCATTCGGCGCGGCAAACCCCGTGCGCGATGTGTATTTCAACCGCGGCGACAATCGCATCTCTTGCCGGTTGGAATCCCTGCCGCTCACGACCGGCAGTTATCATTTTTATCTGAGCGTGCGCGTGTGGGGGCTGGCGCGATGGGACGAGTGGGAAGACCAGGTCGCGTTTCGGATTCTTCTGTGCGATCCTTACAACTCGGGCTTTGATATTCCGGCGGGACCGGGCGGCGATTTTGTGCTTGCCCAGCAGTGGTCGGTGATCCGTGCCTAGTGGAGCGACGATGGGTTTTCTCGAAAATAATGCGGCGTGGTTGCAACAGATTGATTCGGATTACGCCAAACTGGGCGCACTCGCCGAACAAAAGCCAACCCAAGCGGCAACCTGGCGCGTGCATTTCGATTGCGTCTGGCGGGAACTGTGCGCGCAAGTCAACTGGGCACCGGCATTATCGCGCAAACGCCAAATCGTGCAACGGCTGGGTGCATGGTTCGGAATTCGAGTCTGGGATGCACCGCGCCGAATTTTTCCGGCGCATAGCCCGGTGTTTAGCGTCCCCGGCTTGGCGTTCACGTTTCCGCCGGCAATCGCCGCCTACCCAACCGTTTTCGGTTTTACGTTTTGCAGTACGGGCGACGATATGTGGGAGGCGTTAGCGACCGGGCACTATACAACCGAATTGTCCGAAACCTGGTTGACGCTCAAACTCGTCACCGCCATCACTAGCTTTGTTGATGTGGGCGCGAATATCGGCTTTTATTCGTTGCTCGTCGCGCAAGCCAGCGCGGCGGATACCCGCATCTGGGCGTGCGAACCCGCGCCCAAAAATCTGGCGACCTTGCGCCGCGCCGTCGAGCTGAATCATTTTCAGGACAAGATTCAGATCCTGCCGCTTGCCTTGAGCGATCAGCCCGGTCCGAGCGATTTCTGGTTGTGCCCCGGCGGTAGCGGCGGACATTCGTTGTTGCCAACCGAACCTAACGCGCACAAGATCACCGTGCAAGTGGACACACTGGATCGCCTGTGGCGCGCTCACGCCCCATGGCTGACGCGGTCGTTCGTGAAAATTGATGTGGAAGGCGCGGAGCCACGCGTCATCGCCGGCGGACAAGCATGGCTGACCAGCGAATCCGCGCCGATCCTTTTGCTTGAAGCGTGGCATCACTCGACGCCCACGGCGCACAGCGAAGATTATCGCGCAGTCATCCGGCAGTTGCGCGCTTGGGGGTACCACGTTTTTGCGATCCAGAGTCCACAGCAAGACCAGGTCATCCTCCAACGGATCACTTCGGACGCGTTCAAACCCGCGCCGATTGGTGACTATTTGGCTCTGCCCGCATGGGCATGGTCGCGCGAACCGGAGTTAGCCCAACCATTCGACCTGCGCCTGTTTTCCGATCCGGCGCAACTCGCCGCGCTCGCGCAGTTCTTGCGCGCATCGCTTGCCCAATTGGAACAATTAGGCGACGCCTGACTCGGTCGCCAGGAGCGAGTGTCAAACTCATGATCGATTTTTCCAAACTTTTAGAATCGCTTGAAACGGCGATGCGCGCAGGATACGCGCCGCCGCCGCATTTGCTTCGCAAGATGAACGCCGACATTCCGCTCGACCGCGAGATGTTGCGCTATACGCTGGAAGGCGGTCCCGCGGGCGGCTACTTTCATTGGCTGGCGTTGCTGACCCGCATCTTGCAACCGCGCACCATTCTCGAATTGGGCAATCGGTACGGCAACAGCACCATCCTGATCTACGCGGAACTCGCGGCGGCAAGTCAACTGATTAGCGTGGACCTTGAACGCGATCAGCGGTACATCCCCGAAGAAGTGTGGAACGATCCGCGCGTCAAAATGCGTTTCGGCGATTGCCTCGATCTCAGCATTTATGGCGATGACCTGCCGCTCGACGTGGATGTTTTGTGGACGGACACGGTGCACATCTACGATCAAGTCAAGGCGGAATTTGTCGTCTACGAACCGTTGCTGGCGGACGACGCGCTCGTCGTTGTGGACGACATCAACCTGAACGACAAGCGCAAATTTTTCGATGAAGCGCCGTTCGCCAAATTTGACCTGACGACGTCGTGCCACACCACCGGCTTTGGCGTGATCCACTATGTGCGCCCGCCGAGCGAACGCGGCAAAAGCCGGGAAACCAGACAACTGACCGCCACGCTCCGGGCAAACCAGATTTTCGCGCAACGCTACTGGGCACAGGTCGGTCACATCAGCGAGTTGGAAGAAATCCGCGCGCGTTCGCTGGTGTTGCCCCGAAGCGTCAAACGCGCGCTCGGCGCAACGGCGCGCGCGTTGGGTGTGACGCGGATCACATCGTCGCGCCAGTTCTAAGCCACCCGCCGGAATCGAGTGCGATGCCGCTCATCACCGTTTGCCTACCGTGCTACAACCAGCCCGCGTACCTCAAAATTTGCCTGGACTCGATCCTGCGCCAGACCTTTCAGGATTTCGAAATTCAGATCTGGGATGACGCGAGTGAAACGGATTACGCGCCGGTGCTCGCACAATTCGCCGAGGCGCGGATTCGCTACCGGCGCAATCCGCGCAACGTGGGCGCATTGCCCAACATGTTCCAGGCGCTCCGGGGTGAGTACGATTCGCGGTACGTGATCGCCTTTCACGAAGACGACGTGATGCACCCGCGCTTGCTCGAACTCGAAATCGCGCAGCTGGAACAATCCGCCCGGCTCGTTTTTGCGGCATCGGAAATGTTGACGTTTCAAACGCCGCCCGTTCCCGCGCCGCCGCCCGTTTCCGCCGAAAATTATACGCGGTGCGAGGACGTATCGGATCTCGTTCGGCTTTTTCTGCGCGGCATTCCGATCAATTTCGGTTCGGTATTGTACCGCCGCGCGGCGTTGGCGCAACACGAACCGGACCGGCAACGCTTTGCGGCGCTGTGTGATCGCCCGTTCTTATGCGAGATCGCCAAAGCCGGTTCCGCCGCAATCTTGCACGCGCCGCTGGTGTTGTATCGTTCGCACGCCGGCGCAGATTTTCGCGCGCCCAACTTGTCCGAAGATCATCTGATCGCGTTGTACGTTTATTATCGTTCCTGCCTGCCGAAAAACTGGCGCAATTCGGATCGCGCGCTTTTTTATCGCAACGCGACGAACCAGTTGCTCGACAGTTACCCGCGCTTGTCCGCCGCGCACAAATCCAACCTGCGCGCTTTTGTCGCCAAGTGTTTGCGCCGCGGGGTGTTTTCGCCCTGGCACATCAATCGGCTCGGCTTGCGCGGCATCGCCACCGCGCTGGCGACGCCGTCACCCGCCAGAGGTCAAGTTCGATGAAAGTAATCGCGCTGTTACCGGTCAAAAACGAAGAGTGGATTTTGCCCACGACGATTCCGCACCTCTGGCATTTTGCCGACGAAATTCTGGCGCTGGATATTAATTCGACCGACGCCAGTTTCGATCTCCTCAAACAATTCAACGTGCAGGTTCAACCGGAAGGTGGGCGCGATCCCAACAATTATTCGGCGTGTCGCCAGCGATTGCTCGATTGGGGGCGCGAGCGGGGCGGCACACATTTCGTCTGGCTCGACGCCGACGAGGCGTTCACCAGCCATTTCGCACCGAACTTGCGCGCGACGCTGGGGCAACTAGAACCCGGCCAAAAATTAGTTTTGGACTGGTTGAGTTTGTGGAAAAGCCCCTTTAAAATCCGCGCGGACAATTCGCTGTGGAAAGACCTGTTCAAAGATTTTGTTTTTTGCGATGACGGCAAGGCGCGATTCGGCGACACGCGTTTGCACGAGGGCCGCACGCCGGGCGCAAACACAGACCAAACCTGGGTGCGCGTGCCGCGCGCGCAGGGCGCGGTCCTACATTTTCAATTCGTGCCGGCGGAACGGTTTCAGATCAAGCAAGCGTATCAACGTTGCCGCGAGTACGTCCTCCGCACCACGCGCAATCCTTGGGTACTCAACGAAAAATATGCGATCACGCTCGATCCCGGCGCGGTGGCATGTGTGGATGTGCCCCCGCTGTGGATCGCCGGCTTGGCCGGGCTGGATCAGCTCCCGCACGCCAGCGGGGAGCGGTACCTGGCGGAAATTTTTGACTATTTCGATCAACAAGACATCCGGGCTTTTGAGCCGTTGCAAATTTGGCACATTCCCGAATTGCGCGCCGAGTTTGTGCGCCGCACCCAGCGCGCGCCGCGCCCGCTACGGGTGCGCTTGCTCGCGTGGCGCGCCCGCGCCACGGTCGGTCGCCTGTTGCCGGCACGTGTGCGATCCCTCATCTGGCGAGCGGCAAAAGGCGTATGAAAAAAATCCGGGTGGCGTTCATCAAATTTGGCGGCTTGGCGGCGGGCGGCACCGAACGCTGGTTGCAAATGATGGCGGCGAATCTGCCGCGCGATCAATTCGCCGTAGATTATTTTTATTGCGACGCCGCGCCCTACGTCGGCTCCACGTATCAAGCGGCGAACACCGACGCCGACCGCATGCGCTATATGGAGCGCGCCGGCGTCAACCTGATCCGCTTCACCGTCGGCGCAAAGGACATTACCCAGCCGGCGCACGACTGGGTGGATACCGATTTCTGGCAACGTTTTGATCCGCGCGAATATGATCTCGTTCAGACCGGCAAATGTATGCGCGAGTACCCGTTTCATCTGCTCGACTTGCCGGTGATCGAGTTCCGTTCGCTGGTGGGAACGGTTGACGCGTCGCCGAATTTGGCGTGGAGCATTCACCTGTCGCAGTACCAACGCCGTTTGTGGTTGCGCGCGGGCGGCACACTCGCCGCCAGTTCCGTCATTCCGATCCCGGTGCTCGAACCGGCGTCCGTCGAAAATTTGCGCCCGGCGTTGAACATTCCGGCGGATGCGCTCGTCGCCGGGTTTCATCAACGCGCCGATCCGCACATCGCCAGCCCGATTCCGTTGCAAGCGTTTGCGCGCGTGCAAACGCCCGACCGGCATTTCGTGATCCTGGGTGGCGGCGAGCCGTACCGCGCCCAAGCCGCGCACCTGAATCTGCCGAATGTGCACGTTTTGCCGCACAGCGGCGATGCCGCGCAGATTTCACGGTTCCTCAACACGCTCGATATTTTCGCGCACGGCCGCCGCGACGGAGAAACATTCGGCACGGTGTTGGCGGAAGCGCTGATGCACGGCTTGCCGTGTCTCTCGCATCCCAGTTTGGTCAACGCCAATAACGCGCAACCAGAAACGATGGGACCCGCCGGGTTGTTCGCGCGCGATCTCGCCGACTATACCGAAAAACTTGACGCGCTGTTCCGCGATGCGTCACTGCGCGCGCGCCTCGCCGCTCAAGCCCAGCCCCACGCTCGAACGTACTATGCGTTGCCGGCGTGCGTGGCGGCGTTGACCCAGGTGTATCAGCGTGTGCTCGGCATGCCCGCGACGAGTGACGTGCCGCGCCCGGTGCCGTATGGCTATTCGCCGCTGGGGTTTCTCCAAGCCGGCGATCTGGAAAATCGCGCCAGCATCGCGCATCACCTCTTAACCGGCGAAATTCCGGAAGAATTTGATGTGCACATCACGCGTTTTTTCCTGCCGCACGTCGAAACGTTTTTGGATGTGGGCGCGAACATCGGCTTGTACTGTTTGCTCGCCGCCAACGAGTGTCTGCCTGCCGCGCGCATCCACGCGTTCGAGCCGCAACCGGATTGCTGTGCGTTTCTGCGCCAATCGGTGCAACTCAACAATTGGAACGAGCGGTTGTGCGTGCACGCGTTGGGTTTGGGCGATGCGCCAGGCGAATTGCCGTTGCACCTTTCGGGCACCGGCTCGACGTTCGACAACGCGTTCAACGATGCCGCAGACCTGCCCACCTTGACCGTGCCGGTAGACACACTCGATCACCAAGTCGCGCGCCTGGATTTGCGCCGCGTGGATTTCATCAAGATTGATGTCGAGGGATTCGAGCAAGCCGTGCTGTGCGGCGCGGCGCAAACGATTGAGCGCGATCACCCAATCCTGTTCATCGAAATTGCCGGCAAGATTCGCGGCAGGCAGTATCGCAACCCGCATTACGCCGCTACGCTGGAATGGCTGGCGGCGCGCGGGTACCGCGTGTGGCGTTGCACGGAAACCGGCAAACTCGAATTAGCGGATGCAACCCGGTTGCCGGATCACCTCGCCATGTATCTGTGCCTGCATCACCCAAAACACGCGAACTGGTTCGCGCCGCTGCAACGCTGGGTGCGTGAGTACGGACGGCGCAAGTGGCGCGAACGCGTGACGCTGTGGCAACGCCGCTTGCGCCAAGCGATGCAAGACCCGCGCTGGGCAATCCACGCCGTGACGAAACGGATGCGCGCGCGGATAACTCACCCTTCGCCCCGGCGCCATTGAAAAGGGAAACGCGTTATGCAAGCACGCCTCAGTCGTTGGCTCAAAAATCCAATCGGCAACTTGCGGCAACTCGGCTGGCGGACACTCGCCTGGCTTCAAGGGCTGGCGCAGAAACCGACAGACAGTTACCGGAAACACAACGCTCAATTTATGGAGCCGGACAGTTTAGAGAAACACCGGCGCATGTTCGCGCAAATCCAAGCCGACGATTTGTTCAATCACTCGGAAAATAAATTCGGCGCGCTGTTGGCGCGTTTCCCAGCGGTGCGCGGCATCGCCGTAGATATTGGGTGCGGCGGTGGGTGGCTGGCGGCGCGCTTGGCGCACGAAGGGTTTGCGCGCGTGATCGGGATCGAACCGTCGGCGACCGGGCTGGACATTGCGCGCGAACTGTTTCCCCCCGCGCGCTATCCGCAAATCGAATGGCGGCGCGGCTTGGCGGAGGAACAATTGCCGTTGCTGATGTTGGATCGCCCGACGCTGTTCGTGACCGGCTGTGTGCTCGCGCACCTGACGGACGACGCAGTGGCGCAAATCTGCGCGACGCTCGAACGCGTCGCGCCGGTCGGATCGATCCTGGGTTTCTCCGAACCCTGGGGCCCGGCGGCGCATCGTTTTATGTGGCACGTTCGCACGCCGGCATGGTGGTGCGCACACTTGCCCAGTTGGAAACTCGACTTTCACGGTACGCCCATCGAAAACGTGCCGGGGCGGCACAAGGGTTTTCACGGCGTCCGCGTGCGCTGAACAATTTTCAAAAAAGAGCTTGACCCAATGACTTGGAAACACAAACTAGCCCAACTACCTTTGGCGCGCCAAACGATCAGACTGTGGCGCAAGGTACTGCCCAAGCGCGCGCCGTTGATCATCGAACACATGGAAGTGGATCTGATCTTTTCGCGCCTATCCGCCAAATCCACATTGCAGATTATAGATGTTGGCGCGCATCACGGCGAGTTTCTCGATATTTTCGAGCGCCACAATGACGAGCACGCTTACCAAGTAATTTGCGTCGAACCATTTGCCGAAAATCTCAAAGTGTTGCGAGCCAAAGCGCGCCTGTGCAAACGCACGCGCGTTCAGGTCTGTGAGGTCGCGCTTTCCGATGTCAGCGGACCCAAAACGTTTTACGCCGGTTCCGCCAGCACCTTGTTCACCTGCACGCCGGAATGGCAAACCATTTTCCCGGACTATTTTGCCCACCCGCGCCAAATCATAATTCCCTGTTTGACGTTTGCCGATTTATTCGCGCGTTACCAGATTGCGCCCAACCTAACATGGGATTTGATCAAGGTGGACACCGAGGGTCACGATTTGAACGTCCTGCGCTCGATGTGCGCCGCGCGCGTATTCCCGTTCGCCGTCATGTCTGAAATTGGACATGACTTGGCAAGCGTCGCTGAAACCATCGCGTTGCTACGCGCCAATCAGTATGACGAATTTTATGTGTTTGGGCGCAGCGGCATTGCAACAACCTTCATCGGCGAATATCAAACGCTTGAACAACTCCACCAACTTCGAGCAAGCGGTAAACTAGACGCTGGGAATCTGGTTGCCTTTCGTGCGGCGGTCTGAGCGTGTGCGACGCATTTACCGTTTTGACGCAAGACCCAACCGAAACGCGCGCGCGGCAATGGTTGCGCCGCCTGCGCGCATTGCGCCCGGCACAACCCGGCGGCGCGAGTGTCGTTCAGACTAATTTGTTACAGGGCTTGCGCGAAATCGGACAACCCTTTCGCTGGAATCCGCATCCCGCTCGCGTCACGCCGCACGTGGGCGTGCTGACAAACGTGCGCGCGTTGCGCTGGGCGATTGCCGCCAAACGCGCCGGTACCATCACGCGGCTGGTTGCCGGGCCCAACTTGGTCGTCACGCCGCTGGACGAAGCGCGGATTCTCTGCGCGCCGGAAATTGATCGCGTGCTCACGCCCAGCCGCTGGGTGTCCGATTTTTATCGCGCGCTCGTGCCCGAACTTGCCGGCAAACTTGCCGAATGGCCCATCGGCGTGGACCCGGCATATTGGAGTCCGGCGGAACCGCGCGTGCCGCGCGATGATTTTCTCGTTTACCAAAAACTCGAACCACACGACGCGGCGTTGGCGGAACGCGTTGCGGCAGAATTGGAACGCCAGCATTTGCGTTATCGCCGCGTGATCTACGGCGCGTATACGCCGCACGCGTACCGCGCCGCGCTCCGTTCCTGCCGCGCGCTGATTTTCTTGAGCGCGAGCGAGAGTCAGGGCATCGCCCTGTTCGAAGCGTGGGCGTGCGACGTGCCGGTTCTGGCGTGGGATCGCGGCACGCGTGTGATCGCCAATCACACCGTCGCGTGTTCGTCCGCGCCGTACCTCACGCCGGCAACGGGGACAACGTTCAACGACACGGACGACCTGGGACGCGCCATCGAAACTTTTTGCCAGCGCACGCCGCAATTTTCGCCGCGCGCGTCCATCCTCGCCCAGTTTACGCTGGCACATTCGGCGCGCGCATATGCGCGCGAACTGCGCGGCGCAACGCCGCACGAGTAGAAGATGGTGTTCACACAAATCGTCAAACGCTGGCTGAGCCAAATCGCCGAACCGACCTGGGTGTGGCGCGGGTTCGCCGGCTATCGGCGTTACTTTGCGGACTGGCGACGGTACGCGCGCCTGCCGCACGCCGAGCCGCTTGCCTGGCGCGAAAGTTATCCGCAAGTGCACGACCGCACCGCCGTGACGCCGTTCGACGCGCACTATTTTTACGCCAACGGCTGGGCATTGCGCCGCATCCTCGCCGCGCGTCCACGCGCGCACGTGGATGTCGGCTCGCAAGTCATGTTTGCCAATTTGTTAGCGGCGACACTCCCAGTCATCTTCGTGGATTATCGTCCGTTGGATACACATTTGCCCGGCTTGCATCCGCTCGGCGGCGATCTGACGCGCTTGCCATTTGCCGATCAGACGCTGCACTCGCTTTCGTGTTTGCACGTCGTCGAGCATGTCGGCTTGGGCAGGTACGGCGATGCGCTCAACCCGGCGGGCACACGCGCCGCGTGCGCGGAACTGGCGCGCGTACTCGCGCCGGGCGGGAACCTTTTTCTGGCGACGCCGGTCGGACGCGAGCGCGTGTGTTTTAACGCACATCGCGTTCACACGGCGGAGCATATTTGCGCGCTGATACCTGGGTTGCGACTCGTGGAATTTTCCGGCGTGGACGACACCGGCGCGTACCTCGAAAACATTTCGCTCGCCGCTTTGCCGCCCAGCGAGTACGCGTGCGGCTTGTTCTGGTTTCGGCGCGCAGAAAGCGACGCGAACACATGAAACGGTTGACCCTGGCAAGCATGTGGGCGCAATTGCCGCGCCAGCCCAAATTGTATCACCTCTTCAAAACGTACGTGGATCGCTACAACGGCGAGAACGACGACAACCCGGCGACGAATGGCGAGTGGCGCTTGCTGCGCGCCGCGTTGCCGACGAGCCGCGTGGTGTTCGACATTGGCGCGAACGTCGGCGCGTGGGCGGAGCACGCGTTGCAGATCAACCCGGCGCTCGAACTGCACTGTTTCGAGCCGAGCCGGCAAACGTTCGCGCAACTCGTCGCGCGCCAGTTTGGCGCGAATGTGGTCTGCAATAATTTCGGGATGAGCGCGACACCGGGCGAGGCGACCCTGCACGTCTTTGCGCCCGGCGCAGGCACCAACTCGCTGTATCGGCGCGAGGGCTTGGAAGCCGGTTGGCAACTTGCGCCGCAACCCATTCAAGAATCCGTCCACTTGGAAACGGTGGACGGGTAC
>CAIKBD010000198.1 GCA_903825565.1 uncultured Anaerolineales bacterium
ACGCCGAGCGCGCCGAACGCGCCCCAATGTTTCACTTGCATTCGAATGTCCTCTCCTTGCTTAAACTGGTTCGCGGAAAGCGTCGCCTTTCCGCGCGGATCAGAACTGGGGTGATTATAACATAAAGCCAATGCTTGTAAAAAGCGAGAGGATGTGGAATTTCAGCGAGTGACGCGCAACGCGCCGAGGTGAATTCGAGTCTCATTCGCGCTTGGGTCTGCCACAGTAAGATCGTGTGCGTTCTGGATCGAGTAAACAAAAAGGCGCAAAGCATATTCGCCCGGCGCAGTCTGCGGCGGCACCGGATAGCGATACACACTCAAAGCGCGTTGGTTGGCGTCGAGGCGCTGACGGGGAAACCAATTCACAACCAAGCCGAACTCGTGTTTGGCAGTCTCAGTTTCGGGATCGGAGAGCGCGAGATAGACCACATAATCTTCCAAAGCCATCGTCCCCGCCGCTTCCCAATAGACCGCCACATCGAACGATTCACCAGCACGCACCTGATTCGTGAGCATCTCCGAGCCAAGCAAGCGCAAAACCGGATGCGCGTCATTCAAGCGCCATTCGGTCTGCGCCGGCAACGGCGAATTGGGCGGAGGCGTGCTAATCGCCGAGACGCGCACCAAGTTTCCCCACGGCGTCAATTGATAATTCTTGGCGATGCCGGGCGCCCATTCCAACAACGCGCCGGCAAGATAGAGCGGCTTGCCCATCGCCAGCCACGTCCCGACCGGTTGCTCGGTGGGCGGATAAATGGCGATGAGATCGCGCCGCCATCCTTCGGCATTTTGCAAATACCACAACGGCGTCAAATCGCCCCAGTGTCCGACCAGCGCCGCACCGACTTCCGGCGCAAAACGTTGCACCGTGCGCCAACGCGCTTCAACATCTCCGCTACGTTCGACCCAAGCGTGCGAATATCGCCCCACCAACTCTTGCGTCGAAATGGCAAACCATCCAAGCGCGAAAATTGCAACCGCTACAGCCGCCGCGCTTTTCGGCACGCGCACGCGTGTCAAAAGGGCAACGCCCATCCGCGCACAGGTCTCGAATCCCCACGCGGCAAAAACGATGATCGCGATCAGACCGGGTAAAAAGAACTTGATCAAGTACGGCGTGAAATCGTCCACATTGGCGAGCGCCGCTTGCACGTACTGCATAATCACCAACTGCAGCGTCAAACCGGTCACTAGAAACGCGAGCGCCAGTTTCGTTCGCCGCCGCGCCATCCCCACCAAGCCCACACTCGCGGCAACGAGAATGACTCCGTTCAACGCCAACAACAATGCCCTGCCCCAATTGACCAGCCCGGTCTGCCACTGTCCCTGGCTTGCCACATTTTTGACAAACGCCGCCGCGGTCCAGTACGCGAGCCAGCCGGCAGGGTTGTCTTGGTAAAATGGCGAAACGATCCCCTGCGCTACGGGCTTGCTCCAAGCCGGCAAAACGAGTTCGGGCGAGGATGCGACCAGATCATGTCCACGCAGAGGAAAATACAGGTAGAGTAAAAGCGGCGCGGCGACAAGGAGCAAACTGGTAACGCATACACGCGTTTGCTTGAGCAAGCCCAAGCCCCCGACGCTCAAAACATAAATCGCCAGCGCGGGGATCAACAACGCAAAAGTTGGATGATTGCTCAAGCCCAAGCCCAGCGTCAACATCCCGAGTGCAAGCCAATGCGGTTGCCGGGACTGTTCCCATTCGTTCAAAAAAATGAACAACAAAACGGTGAGGAATGTATGCAGAGTATACTCAGCCGCTACCGTCGCGTACTGCCAAAACGGGGGCAAGACCGCCAACGTCAACGCACCGCCCCCCGCGATCCACCGGTTCAAGCGTTGCCGGCGCAATGCCATAAACAACGCCCCAACCGTCAGCGCGCCAAAGCACGCCGAAAAAAGATTCATGCGGTACGCGAGCGTGCCCACCGGCAACCACGTCCACAGATAGCCCAGCAGAATGTACAGCGGAAATCCCGGTGGGTACGGAATACCCAGCGTCGCCGCCACGTACTGAAAGAGACCGGGGTCGCCATCCAAGAGCGAAGGCGCGAGCGTTTGGGTGTAAAGCGCAAACACGCCGGCGGTCAACGCAAAAACGGCTAGCCCGTCACCGCAACGTTTGGGCAACGCGCACGCTTGCCGCCAAAACAGCAACCCGCCGCGCATCCGGCTACTCCCGTTCGGGTTTGGCACGCGCGCGGCGATAGCCGGTTTCCGGCTTGGCTTGCGCGCGGCGATGCGTGGTGCGATAACTCGGCGCGAGAATTTCGTTGACGGAACTGCGCGCAATATCAAAAATACGCGATTGAATGCGCGGATCGATCTCCGCGCCGCTGTGGATCGTAATCATCGTCGGCAAATGCGCGACGTAGCGATAATCAATGATCTGAAATAATTTTTCGCGCGCCCAGGGCGTTGCATTCTCCGTGCCCAAATCGTCCAGCACGAGAAACGGCGCGCGCCGCGTCTCCTCGAACAATTGATCGTACGAAGCGAGACTGCCCGGCGCGAACGTCGCGCGCAAATAATCGAGCAAATCCGGCACGACGCGAAACACGACCGTGTTGCCGCGTTGCGCGATGCCATTCGCAATCGCCGCCGCGAGATGCGTTTTGCCGCACCCATAATCGCCGCTCAAAACAATAAAGCCCTGGGGCTGATCGGCAAACGCGGTGGCTTCGCGCACGACGCGGCGCAAATTTTCACGCGCCTCGCCCTTCAACTCATAGTCGCGCGAATCAAACGTGTCGAACGTCATCGTGCCGTACAGCGCCAAGTTCGACCCGCCCGCGCCACTCGTGTCAATGCCACCCTGCCGAAAATCCGGCGCAAGGATCGTCACGATCCGGCACACGGTCGTGTCCGCCAGCCGCGAACGTAAGCGCGGATCGATCTCTTCAAGTTCATGATTCGTCGTGATCACGGTAGGCAGTTGCGCGTTGTACCGGTAATTGAACAGTTGAAATAATTTTTCCTGCGCCCACGGCGTCGCCACTTGCGCGCCAAAATCGTCGAGAATCAAAAACGGCGCGGCGCGGATCGTCTCAAAGCGATCATCGTACGTCACGCGACTCGTCGGCGCGAACGCCGCGCGCAAATGGTCGAGCAAATCCGGCACGACGACGAACAGCACCGGTTCGTTGCGCCCCAAACGCTCGTTCGCAATCGCCGCGGCGAGATGCGTTTTGCCGCACCCATACCCGCCTTTGAGCAAGAGCCACCCGCGCGGATCGTTCGCGTACCCCAATGCCGCATCGCACGCGTCGCGCAAATTTTTGCGCTTGGCGGGATTCAAGCCGATCCCATCCGGGCGAAACGTCGCAAACGTCATTTGCGTCAAATGCGCCAAGCCGCTCGTGCGCCGCACATCGTCCACGCCGGCTTGCTGGGTCTCGCGCAGTTTGCACGCGCACGGAACCGCGCGCCCAAAATCGGGATGGTCTACGGGCACGTCGCGGCGGACAAAGCCGACGCCGCCGCAAATCGGACACTTGGGTTGTGATTTAACGCTTGACGAGTTTAGCATATTCATCGCCGTACCAGGATTTCTTTTTCGCTTTTTGCCCGCGCCCTTCAGTTTGCCAGCGCTCCAAAATTTTGCGCGCGTAACTCCAACTGCGCTTGTTGTTCTCCACCGCGATCTGAATCGCCTCGGCGATCCATTCCGCCGGATATTGCGCTTCCGCTTCTTTTAACTCATCGGCAAGGAGCGGCGTCAGCAAGCCAATGTTCTGCTCGTAGAGCGCAAACACATTCGGGCGATCCGCAACGTTCGCCGGCTCGCGCGGCAGATTGCCGCGCGGCGCGCCGGCGCTGGACATTTTTTCAAACGCGCGCCGCCCGCGCTCCGTGTTCACAAAATACAGCGCGTCGTCCGCG
>CAIKBD010000199.1 GCA_903825565.1 uncultured Anaerolineales bacterium
GACCAGAGGAAACATGGAATACCTCCCTGAGCGTTGTCGCTCCTCTCCATTGTACGCGATTTCCCGGCGGATGTCCGAGTGCTTGCCTATTCAGTTATCAATGTGCAAGAGTCTGTCGTCTATGTCACTGCAAAAGTCGAGACGTAATACGTAATAAATATTACGTATTGCGTATTGTGTATCGCGTGAATGATATGATTCTCAAACCAGATTCTTTTCTCCCGCTCGAACTTGTCTTTAACCCGAATTGGTGGTATCACACGGCGGGAATTTCGTTCGACGAAAAATTTTACCTTGACGTGGAAACGCGTATTCAGAACGATGTGACGATGCGGCGCGTGTTGCACGAACGGTACGGCGCGTTTGGTTTCGGCGAGGCGAACCCGCAACCGCGCCCGGTCATCGGCTCGCAACATGTCGCCGGCGGATTTGTGATCCCAGCCCTGCTTGGCTCGCAGATTCGATTTGAGGCGAACGCCGCGCCGCAACCGGAGCCGGTCGCGTTGCCGTTGGCGCAGATCGAACAGTTGGAATTGCCGGACTGGCGCAACCGGTATCCGATGAAGCAACTCATCGCGCAGATGGACGAATTGCAGGCACGGTTCGGTTACGTCGTCGGCGATCTCAACACGGATGGTGTACTCAACGCGGCGTATCATTTGTACGGGCAAGACTTGTTTGCGGATTTTTACGCCGCGCCCGAACGCGCGCGCCGCTTGCTCGAACTGATCGGCGAACTGATCGGCGAGGTCGCCACGTACATTCACGCGCGCACCGGCAGTTTTTCGATTGCGGTCAATCGTATGACCGCGCGCCTCACGCCTACGCCGTTTGTGCACGCCAATTGCTCGGTGCAAATGATCTCGCCGAAAAGTTATCGCCAGATGCAATTGCCCATCGAGCAAAAAATGGCGGCGCGCGCGCAACCGTTCGGGGTTCATCATTGTGGCAACAACATGCACCTCGTCGCCGGCGAGTATGCCAAACTGCCGCTCGCGTTCGCGGATGTGGGGTGGGGGTCGGATGTGGCGCGGTGCCGCGAACTTTTGCCGCACACATTTTTGAACTTGCGCCTCAATCCCGTTCGTATGTTGACGTGCACGCCGCACGAGATCGCGCAGGACGCGGAAAGTCTTTTGCGCGCGGCGGGCGCGCTTGACAACGTCGGCGTGTGTTGCATCAACATGGACGCCGGCACGCCGGATGATAATTTGTTCGCACTCTTCGCAGTGATCGAAAAATATCGCAAGTTTGGCGCGTAATCCGCGCTCGGCAATCCATAACATTTTTCAGGAGGAACAAAATGGCTCTGCTCGATGATCTCAAACAACGTGTGACCGACGGCGATGCGCCGGGGACGGTGGCGTTGACCAAGGAGTTGATGGCAAGCGGTGTTGCGCCGGAAACGATTCTCAACGACGGTTTGATCGCCGCGATGGCACACGTCGGTCAGTTGTTCGAGTCCGGCGAATACTTTGTGCCCGAAATGCTCGTGTCCGCGCGTGCGATGAAGGGCGCGCTCGAACTGTTGCGCCCCGCGCTGGCGGCGGCGAACGTGCAAGCGATTGGCAAGATTGTAATCGGCACGGTGCAGGGCGACTTGCACGACATTGGCAAAAACTTGGTCGCCATGATGATGGAAGGCGCGGGCTTTGAAGTGATTGACCTGGGTGTGGACGTGTCGCCGGACAAGTTCATCAATGCGGTCGGTACGCACAAGCCGAATTTCATCGGCATGTCGGCTTTGCTCACAACGACGATGCCGAAAATGAAAACGACGATTGAGGCGCTCAAAGCGGCGGGCTTGCGCGACAGCGTCAAGGTGATGATCGGCGGCGCGCCCGTCACCGAAAAGTACGCGGCGGAAATCGGCGCAGACTTGTTCGCGCCCGACGCGTCGTCGGCGGCAAATCGCGCGCGGCAAGCCCTCGTAGGTTAGTTGTGCCGACGCTCACTGTTCAGTTTGCGAACGAGAGCCGATCCCTGGCTTGCACGCGCGGGCAAGGGATCGGCGAAATTATCGCGAATGCCGGGCTGTCCATCGAGCAACCGTGCGCCGGGCGCGGCACGTGCGGCAAGTGCAAAGTGATCGTCGCCGGCGAACTTGCGCCGCTCGACGAGATCGAGCACAAACATCTCCTGCCGGCGGAGCGCGCGGCGAACATGCGGCTCGCGTGTCGTGCGCAAGTGCTCGGCGATGCGACCGTGACGCTGATGCCGGTCGTCGTGTACTCGAACAAGATGTTTGCGCGCTCGAACGCGTTTCGCACGAACGATGATCCGCTCGGTCTGGCGATTGACCTGGGTTCGACGACGGTCGCCGCGCTCCTCGTTTCGCTC
>CAIKBD010000200.1 GCA_903825565.1 uncultured Anaerolineales bacterium
CCAGCCAGGTCTGGACCTATCCCGAACTGGCTCCGACGCAATCGCAATTACTCAAAGACCTGGGTTTGCCGACGCCCCAACAAACCTTGAGGCTATCGTGAAGTCAATTGAATTTGGTCAACCCTGGAATACAGGCTAAGCGGCGCGCGGCAAATTGGAAAAATAAATGTCACCCTCGTCGAGGCGCAATGCTTGGCGAGGGTGGCGTTTTGTTAGGGCGTGGGCAAGCCAGCCCGGAAAAGAAACACGGCGAGCAACGCCAAGAGGCAAAGCCCAATGAGGATCGCCGCGATGGGCACCCAGCGGGAACCGGGTTGCGGCGTATCGGGTGCGGTGGGGAAGAGGTCTACTTCCGGCGCAATCGTGATGGGGGGATGCGTGTGTTGCAGACCCGCACGCAGTTTTCGGACGCGGAGCCACCACAAGGCGTCCTTCACCGTCAAGTCTTGCGGGTTGAGCGTGTGGGCGTGCTCCATACACAGGAGCGCCTCGTTCGTATCCTGGGTGACGCTACCGCGCCAGAACCACGCCTGGGCGTTTTGCGGATCGTGTTCCGTTGCCGCGATCAACAGAGTATGCGCCTGTTCCATTTGCCCGGTGTTCAAAGCGTGTTGCGCCTGTTCGATGAGTTGCGTCGCGCGTTGCACGTCCGCCGGCAACGCGGGCGGCAAGCCCGAGGCGCGTTCCTCCGCCCATTGCAAACCGGCGCGCGCCTGCGCGTTGGAGGGATTCATAGACAAAACTTGGCGGAGGCAGGAAATCGTTTCGGCGTTGTTCTCGGTGACGCCGGCGCGCCAAATCCAACTTTCTTCGTTAGTTGGATCGAGTTCGGTCGCGCGTTGGAGCAAGCGATAAGCGAACGCGCGTTGCCCGACTTCGGCGAGCGTGCGTCCCAATGCCACGAGCACCGCGGCATCAACGATGCCGCTCCGTTCCAGCTTGGCATCAATTTGCGCGTCCAGTTCGAAGCGCGCTTCGAAGAAATCCGGTTTGAGCGCGAGCGCATACGCCCAACTGATAATCGTTTCGTCTAAACTGGGCGCCGTTGCCGCCAAGCCCGCCCACCCGCGCGCGTCGTTTGGATTCAGTTCGATGGCGCGTGTGTAAAACGCGTGCCCGCGTTCCGTTTCGTTTGCCAAGCGAGCGCGTTCGGCTTGGCGCAGCACGGTGTCGAAATCTTCCCAGGGAGGGACGCCGGAGAGGGGAGTGCCAGTGAGGGGTTCTTCCGCGTTCATTTGCCAGTCGTTCCTAATTTGCCCTTGTAGTGCACGGCGAGGAGCGCGTTCACAATATCGGGATCGAATTGCGTGCCGCTATTACGTTCGATTTCGCGCAGAGCTTCGGCGTCGCTCAAGGCGCGGCGATACGGGCGGTTGGAAGTCATCGCGTCGAACGTATCGGCGACCGCCAGCAAGCGTCCTTCGAGTGGAATTTCTTTGCCGCCCAAGCCAAAGGGATAGCCCTGCCCGTCGTAGCGTTCTTGGTGAAACAGCACGTACGGCAACATGGGGCGCAGGGCTTGGACGCCTTTGAGCATCTGCGCGCCGACAACCGGGTGTTGTTTCATTTCACTATACTCGTCAGTCGTCAGACTGCCGGGTTTGCGGAGAATCACATCGGCAACGCCAATCTTGCCAATGTCGTGCAAGAGCGCGCCAAACTCCAACGCTTCTTTTTGTTCGCGCGTCCAGTTCAATTCGTGCGCGAGTTCCATTGCCACCTGGGTGACGCGATTGGTGTGTCCATGCGTGTAGGGGTCGCGCGCTTCGAGCGCGTTGGCGATGGCGCGCACGGTTTCGGCGAACGCGCGTTTGAGATCCGAATACAGTTGCGCGTTTTCCAGTGCGATGGCGCTTTGAATCGCCAACGCGTTGAGTGAGTCGCGATCGTCGGCGTCGAATGGCGCGCCGTTGCTCTTGTTCATCACTTCGATCACGCCGATGACGCGTGCGCGGCTGATCAACGGCACGCACACAATCGAGTTGGTGACGAGCGTCGTGTTGAGGTCTATGCCGTCGTAATGGCGGGGATCGGCTTTGGCATCGTTCACGATCAGGGGCTTGCCCTCTTTGGCGACTGCGCCGACAATGCCTGCGCCGGGCGGCAAGCGTTTGTCGAGCAACTGTTCGCGCGCGGGACCAATCACCACTTTGAAAACGAGTTCGTCGGTGCGTTCATCCACCAGAAACAGCGAGCCGGATTCGCTCCGCAACAATTCGACGGCTTTGCGCATAATCGCTTGCAGGACGACATCCACTTCCAAGCTGGCAAGGAGCGTGCGCCCGATTTCGACTTGATGTTGCAGTTGTTGTGCGCGCCGCTGGAGGGAGCGACAAAAGCGCGCGTTGCGGAGCACGGTGGCGGTGTGCGCGCAATAGGCGGTGACAAGTCGCAGATCGTCTTCGGTGAGCAGGGGGGCGTGGACGGCGCGATTCAAATTCAAAATGCCGAGCAATTCTGTCGTGCCGCCGTCCGGTTCCATGCTCACAATCGGCGCGCAGATGGACGAGCCGATCAGGGGCGTGCGTTCGGGTTGGGTTTGCGGGGAGCGATTATCCACGCGTCCGATCAACAAGATGCCTTGGCGTTGTTGCGCGACCCAGCCCGCAATGCCTTCGCCCAGCGGAATTTGCGTGGCGGCGGTGATCGCGGGCGGCAAGGCGCGGCTCTGGGCAATGTATAACTGGTTGGAAGCGGGATCAACGAGCATGAGCGAGCCGCTGTGAGCGTGCGTGATCTGCATTGCGCCGCCAAAGATTTCGTGCAAAAGGGTGTTGCGTTCCAGCGCGACATCCAGTCGTGCGGTGACGCCCAACAAGCCGGCGAGTTCGTCGTAGCGTTGGCGCAAGCGTGCGGTCGGCTCACCCGAGGGAATGGATTCGGGCGGCGCGCCCGGTTCTTGGGCGAAAGTCCACGCGTCATTCATACGCCACCTGGTTCGTGCCGCGTTGATGGGCAAGGGCTTGCGCTTGTTGCGCCATTGCCAGCAGATCAAAAATCGAAGTGCAATTGTCGTGTGGATACGAGCAGATCCCCAGCGAAGCGGTGATGCGAATGTTGTGGCGTCCGTCGTTCAAGTGTAAATGGCTGATTCCGGCGCGCAAGCGTTCGGCGACGATTTGCGCGCTTTCCCGTTCGGTCATCAAAAGCAACAGGGCGATTGCGTCTGCATCGTAACGTCCGACCAAATCAATCGAGCGGACCACTTCGCGGCAGACATTTGCCACTTGGAGTAACGCGAGATCGCCGAACGCGTGTCCGCTACGTTGGTTGAGCAGGTGCATTTCATCCATGTCTACGATGATCGCGGTGATGGGTTGGTTGTAGCGCCAACTGCGGCGAAATTCGCGGTCTGCCAGATCGAGAAATGCTTGCCGTTTGAAAACGCCTGTGACCGGATCGAGGGGCGTGAGTTGTTCGGTTTCCGCACGCAGTCGCGCCATTTCGATTGCGAGTACGGCGTGCGCCGCGAAGGTTTCGAGCCAAGCCAAGCGCGCGGCGTTGACCGGGCGTGCGGGAATGGGATAAATGATCAACGCGCCTAACATATCGCCGGCGGCGTTCAACGGCGTGCCGATCACTTGAGTTGCCAGCGGCGCATTGTCTGGGAGTGTCATCAATTCGATCAGGGTCTTGCGTTCCGCGACGACGCGTCGTGGAAATTGCTCGTTGACTTCGTGCGCAAATTCGAGTGCGGCGTTCTCTACATTAGCAAAGCCATGCGTGACGAATAGCGAGAGACTCAACGCGCCGCTTTCGCGCAGGAGAATGACGGCGCGGGGCGCTTCGAGCAATTGCGCGCAGTGCGTCGCGAGGAGTCGTAAGGTGTCGGCGAGTGTGCCGTTGCGCATCAGGTCGCTCAACTCGCGCAGGGCGCGGGCGGGCGGTGTGTTGGGCGCGGCGAGTTGTTCGTTCAGACTGCCCACGCGTAAGCGTAATTGCGCTAATTCGGCGGCGCGCGCAATGGCAAACTCAACGGGGGGGACATCGTCCAACGGCGTGAGAAAGTAAGCGAACGCGCCTTCGCGCAAACCGGTGATCGCCAAGTGTTCGTGTGCCGGGTCTGCCAGCAAAATGACCGGAATGTCCGGGTCTTGGCGGCGCACCAAATGCAAGGGTTGCAAATCTTCGAGCGGCGATAAGGCGACATTGGCGACGACGACATCAAAGCGTTCGGGTGTAAAAGTTTGGAGCAGGGTGCCGCCGTCGTGGGCAATCGTGACCACGTACCCGTCGCGCTGAAGGGCGCGGCGGGCGGCGATGCAAAAAGCCATATCTGTATCCGCGAGCAAGACGCGGATTTCTTGAGGCGAGGTCGGTTCTTTCATGCGTACACAAATTATACACTAAAACGCGCGTGGCGTAAATTGCGGGCGCGTTGGCAACCAGGGCTTTTCAAAAGTCAGGCGACCCTCATCCCAACCTTCTCCCTCAAAGGGAGAAGGGGTAAATTCCCTCGCCCCTATTGGGGAGAGGCGATAGCGCGTCGTCTGTGCGGCATTCTGCCGCGTTATGGACGCGCTATCG
>CAIKBD010000201.1 GCA_903825565.1 uncultured Anaerolineales bacterium
AAGTGTCCGGCGGTGAATCGCCGACTTTTGATAGTGGGCTGGGCGAGCAACGCCTCGCCGCGTACACACGCCTGTTCGGCATCGGCGAGTTGACCGGCATTGATTTGCCGGGCGAAGCGAAAGGTCTGGTGCCCGATCCAACGTGGAAGCGGAAAACCATTGGCGATATTTGGACGATTGGCGACACGTACAATATGGGCATTGGGCAGGGCTATGTACTGGCGACGCCGCTCCAAGTTGCACAGTTTACCGCCGTAGTCGCGAATGGCGGCACGCTGTACAAACCGCAACTCGTGTACAGCGTCCGCGATTCGGACGGGCGGATCGTGCGCGCGATTGAACCGCACGTGTTGCGCCAACTGCGCCTAGACCCATCCGCGCTGACCATCGTGCGCGAAGGAATGCGGAACGCCGTTACGCGTGGCACTGCCGTCAAGGTGAATCTCGCGGATGTCAATATCGCCGGCAAAACCGGCACGGCGGAATATTACGGGCCCAAAGTGAACGGGCACTTGCCGACGCACGCGTGGTTTACCGCTTTTGCGCCGTACGAAAATCCGCAGATTGTCGTCACCGTGTTTGTATACGGCGGCGGTGAAGGATCGGAAATCGCCGCGCCGGCGGCAACAGAGATTTTGCGCGCGTACTTTCATCTCGCCGCAGATTCGCCGCTCGCTGGCGCATCCGCGCCATCTGCCGCGCCGCCCGTCGTCGTGCGCCCGCCCGCACCTACGGGTAGCGGCACCGCGCCGGTTTCGCCGCGCAAGTACCTGGGTCGCTTGTTGGGCGTGGACGGGTGGAGCAACGAGCAACCGGGTATTTTCGGCACGGTCGTGGACGCGAGCGGGCGCGGTGTGTCCGGCGTGCGCGTCGTCATTGACAAGTGCGACAACAACGCCGTCTTTACGGCGACGACCGACGGCAACGGCGCGTTCAGTGTCAACGGCGTGTACTGGCACGACACCTTGCGCTGGTGCGCACGCACCGTCGCGCCCGCCGATTCGGATCCGTTCGGGATCGAAGTTGCGCCTTACAAACGGTATAATGTTCAATTCGTCCCCACCCAATAATCCAAAACCTGGCGCTTGGCGCGTGCGTGCACTGGCTTGCCAGCGCCCATCTACAAATTCATGAGCACGATTACATTCAAAGGCACACGCGACGGACTGGTTGTGACGCTGGGCGAAAACAGTTGGACGGACACGATCAGCGAGCTCGCCACGCAACTGCAACGCCCCAACGCCCAATCGTTTTTTCGCGGCGCACGCGTACTGCTCGAAACGGGCAGTCGCGCGCTCGATGGCTTGCAGTTGGAAGAATTGAGCGCCTTGTTCGCGCAATACAACATGACCCTTGCCGCAGTTGCCGGCGAAGGTAGCCCGCCGATCTTGCTTGACGCAATGCGGCAAGCGCCACCGCCGCCCGAATCCATTCCATTAGAATTGGCTCACGCAACGCCCCCCAACCCGCCTCTGCCCACCGCGCCAGTCTTGCTCGTGCAACGCACCGTGCGGTCTGGGCAACGCGTCGATTTTGCCGGCGCGGTGATCGTCATCGGCGATGTAAATCCCGGCGCAGTCGTCGCGGCGAGTGAGGATGTGATCGTGTGGGGCAAATTACGCGGTGTGGTACATGCCGGCGCACCCAGCAACGATGAAGCGATGGTGGGCGCACTCATTCTCGCGCCCACCCAATTACGCATTGGCAGATACATTGCGCGCGCCGCCGACGACAAACGTCCGCGCAACTTGCCTGCCGAAGTCGCGCGCGTACGCGAAGGACGCATCGTCGTCGAACCCTGGAGTGGCGCGTAACCGCAACGCGCCAACCCACACGCGTGGTGGAGGAAGTATGGCAAGCCAAGTAATTACAATTACATCCGGCAAAGGCGGCGTCGGCAAAACAACCGCAACCGCCAACTTGGGCATCGCGCTCGCACAGCGCGGTCGCCGCGTGGTGTGCCTGGATGCCGATATTGGGCTGCGAAATTTGGACGTGGTGATGGGTTTGGAAAATCGCATCGTCTACGATCTCGTAGATGTGATCGAGCAACGCGCGCATTTGCGCCAAGCCCTGATCCAAGATAAACGCTTGCCCGAATTATTCCTGTTGCCCGCCGCCCAAACTCGCGAAAAGACCGCCATCAACGAAACGCAAATGCGCGCGCTCTGCGCTCAACTGAAAACCGAATTTGATTTTATCTTGGTCGATTCGCCGGCTGGGATCGAACACGGTTTCAAGAACGCACTTGCGCCAGCAGATCAAGTGCTCGTCGTCGTCACACCCGAAGTGTCTTCCGTCCGCGACGCAGACCGCATCATCGGTCTCGTCGAGGCAACCGAAAAACCCGCGCCGCAATTGATCCTCAACCGCATGCAACCCACCCTCATCAAGCGCGGCGAAATGCTCGACATTGCGGACGTGCTCGAAATTCTGGCGATTGAGTTGATCGGCATCGTGCCGGAAGATGAAACGATCATCACTTCGGCGAATCGCGGCCAGCCCGCCGTGCTACTCGATCACTCGGCGGCGGGCGCGGCATTTATACGCATCGCCCGGCGTCTGTTGGGCGAGCAGGTGCCGTTTGGCGCGCTTGAAGAGCCATCCCTGCTCGCACGCTTGGCGAATTTCTTCCGGCGTTAGGCCAGTCAGGCCTGGTCACGCTGCGCTGACACACTAACGCCGGCGGCATTACGGAACAAGGAGGTGAAAGATATGTTTTCACGTTTACTGGGACGCTCCGCGCCCAGCGCCCAAGTCGCCAAACAACGCTTACAACTCGTGCTCGTCCAAGATCGCACGAGCATTTCCGCCGAAACGCTTAACCTGTTGAAAGATGAAATCATCGCAGTCATCGCGCGCTACATTGAGATCGATCAGGAGCACGTCCAAGTTTCGATTGCGCCGAATAATGCCGGGCATCAATTGGTCGCATCCATCCCGGTCCGCAGTAGCCGCCGCGAACGTCCGCTCACACCCCGCGCCAACGGAGCGCCCCCTGCCGCGTAGCGCGTGTCCGCGTTGCGCGGCGCCGCGCCCGGGTTTGAGGGGTGATTATGGAACGCATTTCCCGTCCACGCTTTTTGCATTTCGATTTTTGGCTATTCGGCGCGACCGTGCTCCTGATCGGCATTGGCATCTTGATGATTTACAGCGCAACCGCCTGCATCACCGGCGAGTCGCTCGACTGGCAAAGCCCCGTCATTCGCCAAATGATTTATGCGCTTGCCGGCATCGTCGGCATGATCCTGTTGACGATTCTCGATTATCATTTCTACGCGCCACTCCGCTGGCTCATTTGGTTCGGGACGATTGGTCTGCTCGCCATCGTCTTTGTAATCGGTCAGATCACGCACGGCGCGCAACGCTGGATCGATCTGCGCGTGTTTCTGCTCCAACCCTCCGAAATGTCCAAACTCGCCCTGATCCTCGTCACCGCCAAGTATATGGCGGATCACGAAGCGGAGATGGCGCGCTGGCGGCATCTGGGCATTGCGTTTTTTTTCGCCCTCGTGCCAATGGGCTTGGTGTACTTTCAACCCGATCTCGGCACGACGATTGTGATCGGTGCAACCTTCGGCGTGATGGCGCTCGCCGCCGGGATGCGCCTGCGTGATGTCCTGATCATTCTGGCGCTCGCGGTGATCTTTGCCTGGCCCCTCTGGTTGACCCTGCGCCCGTACCAACAAGACCGCATCTTGACCTTTCTCGATCCGGGTCGCGATCCGCTCGGCTCCGGCTACAACGTCGTGCAAGCGCGCATCGCCATCGGCTCGGGGCAATGGTGGGGCTCGGGTTTTTGCGGCGGACCGCAAAGCCAGTTGCGTTTTCTCCGCATCCGACAAACGGATTTTATTTTTTCGGTGATTAGCGAAGAACTGGGATTTTTCGGCGCGTTGTTCGTAATGGCGCTATTCGTCTTGATCGTCTTCCGCCTGATCCGCGTGGCGAACTTGGCGCGCGACACCTATGGCAAGTTGATTGCCATCGGCATTGCCGGCGTCATCTTCATCCAGAGTTTTGTCAATATGGGGATGAACCTGGGTCTGATGCCAGTCGTCGGTATTCCGCTACCCTTTGTCAGTTCCGGCGGCAGTTCGTTGCTCACCCTGTTGACGGCAGAAGGAATCGCGCAAAGTATTTTGCTCCGCCATCGCGGTCTCAAGTTGGAAGGATCGGGCAAACGGTACACTTGATGCGCGCCTGCTTGGCGCACATTCTCCCATTTTTCTTGGAGGAGCTATGCGGTTGATCCTGGGTGCGCTGGTTTGGGTTTGGATCGCGTGGGCGGCGGGCTGTTCCGCACCACCGCCCACGCCGCCGCCCGCCGACACACCGCGCCCCGCGCCAACATTCCTCGCGCCCACCGCGCCGCCGCGCTCCGCGACCCAGGTTCTTCCCACGCCGACTTTTACGCCGCGCCCCAGCCCCACCGCTCTCCCCATCACGCTCACACCGACGCCCACGCCAACGCCCGCCGCCAGCACACTGCTCGAAACGCTGATCAAGCCCTTTGCCGCCGAAGCGCAAAAACGCCGGACCGCGCGCGCGAAAAGCGATCCCGAACACCTCCACCGCGTGGAGCATGAACTCAACGACGGGCGGATCAATTTTTTGCTGTTCGGCTACGGCGAGACTCACGAACCGCCTTTGCCCAAAGCCATCATCGGCTCGCACTCGATCCTATCGTACAACACACGCACCGGTACGTTCGACATCATTTCGCTTACGCACGACGTGCGCGCACCGGAAATCGAACGCGCTTTTGACGCCGGCACGACGCGCACCATTTGGCGCGCGAAACAGTCCTACGAAAAAATCGATCAGGTGTACGAAGTGGGCGGCTTTGATTTGATGCGCCGCACCATTGAGGACGCCACGGGCTTGTCCGTAGATTTTCAAATCGCATTTCAAGACGGACTGATCCCGGACGTAATTGACAGCGTGTTCGGAGGCATTCAGGTGGACGTGCCGAAAGAATTTGCGGTGGGCGCGTCGTACTTGAACGGCAAGCAATACTATGGTGAGTGGTTTGCCCAGGGCAAACAAAAATTGACCGGCGCGCAAGCGATTCAATTTATGAAGGCGCTCCTCGTGGGAGACGCGGACGTGACGCTGGAGCGCAATCAACGCAAGGTGATTATTTTTCGCGGATTGCTAGATTCGGCGAATAAGAATTGCGCGGATCGCCAGTTTTGGCTCCGCGCCGCCGCATTTCTTGTCGGCGAACTCAAAGCCAGTCGCATCGCGTACGATTTCGATCCGGTTGCGTTGTTCGTCAACAATCTCGGCGAAATTATTACGGGCGCAGGCAACGTGCTGGCGAGCAAAGGATCGTGCGAACTTGGCGCATCGAAAATCGCCAAGACGATTTACATCGTAGATCCGTCGGTGGGCGATGGCGGCGTGCAGTGGGTCAGCGCGAACGCCGCGAGCAACCCGATCACGCGCCGCGACCTCGAGCGCGGGTTGTATCCCGGCGACGGCTGGGGTGTGGAAATTCCATTCGACGCCAACCCCTACGGCGATCTCGTCACCGAATACTGGGGATCGGTGCGCGCACTGATCAAACAAAAACTTGCCAGCCCGCCGCCGTAATTTTTCACGGCGTCACTTGGATGCGATACCGCACTGCCGCCGGACGTTGCTCCGCCGCTCGCGCGTCCTCCAGCGGCGAACGTTGAAACACGAGCAGATACACGCCGGGCATTACGTTCCAACCCAGTTGATTGTCTCGGCTCTGCGCCACCTCGAACGCGTTCGCGCGATATCCGCCGCCCATCGTTTGCAAAAAATCCGGCACGGGATAAACGAAACTGCGGAACAAGGCAAAGCGCACGGGATCGCGTAGCGGCGTTCCCGCATCGGACGTGGCAGATTCGACGACAACCGCAAGCGCGCGCGGTGATGCGCTTTCGCAAAATTGCAAAACGGTGAAAGGACCGGTTTGCAACGTCGTGGGTCCGCCGCGCCGCAACGCCAGCGTATTTTCGGCGAACGAGCCGGTAAACGTGCCACCCGGCGCATCGGCAAGCCGCCCAGCCAGGTCGAGCGCGACTGGCGCACGGTACGTTTTTTCCGCGCCAACGGCTTGCACGTTCAGTGTGATGCGTCCCGCCGGCAACGCGCACATCGTTTGGACGACGAGCGTAACGTTTGCCGGGTTTGCGCTACTTTGAAATTCGGTTGTCACGCCGGCAGGCACATCCAGCACCGACCATTGCGCCGCGCCGGCAATCGCCTCCGGCAACGTGAGCGCAAAACTGGCGGATGCGCCAGCGGGGATCGTTTGCGCGCCGGGTTCGACGAGAATGCTGGGTTGCCAAACAACGGTTGGCGTCGGCGCGCTCGGCGGCACCGCGGCTGGCGCGACCGGTTGCGACGCGCACCCCACGCCGAGCAACAGGGCGAAGAACAGCGCAAACATTTTTCGATTTGACGCCAAGCGATTTCTCATTTATAATTCTCCCAACGATGCGCGGGAGTAGCTCAATGGCAGAGCGCTTCCTTCCCAAGGAAGATGTTGCGGGTTCAAGTCCCGTCTCCCGCTCCAACACGGCAGTTCTCGCACTGCCGTTCTTTTTTTGCCCGCGAGGTTGCCGCAATGCCCCGCCAATACACGATGCGCGCCGCCGATCAGATCGCGCGCCGCGCCGCGCACGAAATCGAAACGTGGTTGCGCGCACGCCCCGAAACGCTCCGCACCCAAAATGTCGAAGCCGATCCTCGCTACCGCGCGCGCGATGTAGACTTGATCTGGGAAACACATCGCCGCACGTACCAGATCGAAATCAAAGGGGATCGCTGGCACACGAGCGGCAACTTTTTCTTCGAGACGCACAGCAACAAGGAAAAGGGCACGCCGGGCTGTTTTCTCTACACGCAAGCCGATTTGTTATTCTACTATTTTGTCACGCCGCGCACGCTCTACATCTTGCCAATGCCGGCGACGCGCGACTGGTTTCTCACCCACCGCGCCGAATTTCCCGAACGCGCAACGACCACGCCGGTCGGCGACGCCGTGTACACAACAGTGGGGCAACTCGTGCCGATTGAGCGCGTGGTGCGTCACGTACCTGGGATCGAAATTCGGCAAATTTGAAACGCGTTCACCCGCCGAGCGCAAGCGCAAGCAACAACTGCGCGAGCGCGATGATCGGCGACAGCGTGATGAGCGCGTACAGGCGTCCGCGTTCCGGCAAACGGGTACGCGCCACGCGTGCCCACACCGCGTACCAAATCACCGCCGCGCCACCCCACACCAATGGCGCTGCCACCGGCACGCGTCCGAACACGACAAGGCGCGGCTCGGCATAAACCCACCACAACGCCTGCGCCGCCGTTGCTTCGAGCGGCAACGCCAAACTAAGCGCGCTCAAAAACATCACGCTGGCGATCCCCGCCGGGCGTTCCGCGCCGAGACGGCGCGCAAACTGGTACGCGAGATAAAAAATGCTGGCGGGCAACAAGGCGACCAGCGCGGGCGCAGCGCCCACGCGCAAAATTCCCGGCGCGTAACTGTACGTTTGCAACGCGGCTTGATTGATCGTTTCGCGGATCAGCGCGACCAGGTACAGCGGGATGAACCATTGTTGCGCGAACGCGCGCCCGGCGACGCGCGTCGCGTGCCACACGCACCCGGCAAACAACCCGATGGCAAGCAGTTCGACGACGGCTGGATACACGTTCATTCCTCCCCGCGCGCGCGCCCCGCGCCAAGCCAGTCCAAACCCAACCACAAGAGCGGCGTGAGCAACGTCGCCATCACGCGCGTCTCCACGCCCAGCGCAAAATTCGTCGCGCCCAACACGAGCATCAGCCAAACAACTAACCCAAACGGTAACTGCCGCTCCCAGTTTTTCATCGCCCACTCCTTGCCGCGATTATAGCATAAAACCGGCGGCGGTTGACAAGCCCCGCATTGCGTTTTATGATCCGTACCGATGAAATCTTTTTTGCGGCGCGTTCACGCCAAGCCCTCGACGCAAACCGCCGCGATCCCAAGCGGCTGGTTGCTGTGCGCGTGCGCCCTCCTCGCGTGCAACCTGGGTCAGTTTTTGCCGGCGACGCCCACACGCGTTGCGCCGATGCCAACGCTTGCCGCGACGCCAACCGTTTCGCCTACGCCAACGCGCCGCGCGCAACTCGCACCGCCGGCGTGGTGGGACCTGCCCCTCGCCCTGCCCGCCTCGGCAGAGTTTGAAGGCGATGCGAAACGCGCCGTGTGGCGCACGCGCGATCTCAACGTGGACACGTTCCGCGATTCCTTGCTCCAGCAAGCCAAGAGCGCGGGCTATCAAACGTACGTCCTCACGCAATCCCAGGGCGCGATTTACGATTTGCTTTTCGTCAAAGGGCAAACCGCCTACGCGCTCAACCTGACGCTGGGAAGCGATGCGGTGATTTTGACGGGAACGCGCGTGGGAGTAATGCGCGTCAAAATTTCCGGCGTGGCGAATGTGGAGATCGATCTGCCGATGCGAACGCGGCTCGACGTGACGCCGGGCAGTGAAGTGTCCATCGGCGCGGCAATTCCGAGTCCGCAGTGCGCGGCGTGCGAGTATTTCGTCAACGTGCACATTGCGCCGTTCAAGGGCGTGGGCAATTACGATTCCAAACCGGGCACGTACTTGATTGACGCGCAGGTAATTCCCGGCGGCGAGCCCGCGCGGGAAGATTTTCGCTGGGCGTATGGCGGATGCACGGTCACGGTTAAGGAAACGAGTGGCACGTTCGAGTGCAAGCAATTACAAAACGTGATCGATCAAAGCCGGCGGATTGACGTGAGCGGCAGTTGGATTCAACCGTAACGAATTTTGTCGGGCTTGCCCAGCCAGCGCGTTACGCGTGCGCGGGCGAATCGAGCAGGATCGTCACAGGACCATCGTTCAAAATGGTGACGAGCATGTGCGCTTGGAATTTGCCGGTCTCGACGCCCAGCCCCTGCGCACGCAAGTATGCGACGAAACGTTCGATCAGCGGCTCGGCGAATTCGGGTCGCGCGGCGGCGATGAAATCGGGGCGGCGGCCCCGTTGCGCGTTGGCGTAGAGCGTGAACTGGGAGACGACGAGCGCGCGCGCGCCCACTTCGAGCGCGGACAAGTTGAATTTGCCGGCGGCGTCCTCGAAAATGCGGAGCGTCGCAATTTTTTGCGCGAGCCAGCGCGCGTCGGCGTCCGTGTCGGCGTGAGTCACGCCGACAAAAATGACCAAGCCGGTGTCAATCGCTCCGACGGTCTGATCGTCCACACGCACTGCCGCTTGGCGGACGCGTTGAATGACGGCGCGCATGGGTACCTCCAGTTGCTTAAATTCTAAAACTCTGGTATGATTCCGCCACGTGGAGAGGCGGCATGTATAAATTACTGATGACTTGGGACATTCGTTCGGGACGCGAATCGGAATATTTTGAATTTGTGGTGCAGGAATTTGTGCCGCGCCTGACGCGCCTCGGCGCACAGCCGACGGAAGCGTGGTACACCGTGTACGGCAATGCGCCGCAAATTTTGACGGGCGCGGTGGCGCAAGACCGCGAGGCGCTCGAAAAAATTTTGGAAGGCGACGAGTGGAAAACGTTGCACGAAAAGTTGCTGACGTTCGTCAATAATTTCAATTTCAAGATCGTGCCGCACACGGGGCACTTTCAACTGTGACCGCGCTACTGTAGCACAATCTGCCACATGCAACAAGCCGGGCGTATGACGCCCGGCTTGTTTGTTTTACAGTATTCGGTTATGGTTTACGTCGTCGCACCTTGCGCCACTGCCAGCCGAGCCAAGTGGCAAAGCCGCCCAGCCCGCCGCTCAACAAGAGCGCAGTATCCGCTTCGGGAACTTCGCGGGGCGTCGCGGTCGCAGCTTGTACCGGCGCTTGCCGCGGGTTGTTGGTGCTGGTATTATTCGTCGTCGCCGTATTGTTCGTCGTCGCGTAATCCACCACGCCGGTCGGTGACGTGATCGTGGCGGTGTTGACCAGCGTGCCGGTCGCGCTGGCACTGATCGTCGCCGCAACGGTGTAAACGATTTGCCCGCCCACCGGCAAGTTCACTGTGTCAGAAAAATTCGCGGAGGTGACGCCGGTGCCATCACAACCGGTTGCGCCGCCGGTTTGGCTCGCGCACGTCCATTGCCAGGAAGCGATCTGCGTCGGGCGATTGTCCCCGACGATTGCGCCGTTCGCCGGGCGGGGTCCATTGTTCACGACGGTGATCGTATACGTCAAACTTCCGCCGGCGGTATACGTGGAGGTGTTGACGGTTTTGGTGATGCCCAAATCGGCGGACTGTTCGCCGAGACAGGTGAACGCTTCATAATCGCCCACACCACCCCAGATCGGCAAATCAATGACTTTGGTGCGCGCGGCGGTCGCGGTATTGATCGTGTCCATTTCGTTGTTTTCGCCGTTGCTGTCGCCTTGCGACCCGTACAACGTGCCGTCCGCCGTAAACGTCAACCCTTCCATTTGCGTACTGACTGGGTTGAAAATGCCGACCAGCGTCGCCACGCCGGTGCTCGGGTTGAAGGTGTAGAGCCGCGTGTGCGTGATGACGTAGACGACGCCGGTGACCGGGTGAATGGCGATGTCTTCGACGAGGTTATCGTTCGAGGTTGCGCTAAAGCCGGTGATGCGATGATAATCCACGCCCGCGCCAAACGCGCCGGAAATATGTTTGCCCGTGGTCGGATCAATCTTGAAAACGATGTTGCGCTGCGAGTCATTCGTTGCGCCGGGAATATCCACAAACTTGGAAACCGCCCACAGAGTAAAGCCGCCGCTGGTTTGCTCAACCGCCAAGCCGGTGACCTGCCCGCTGTGAGCGTTCCCCTGCGCGCCGCTTAGGATCACATCGCCGGCGGCAGTGCCGACATCGAGCGTGGTGCCCACGTTCGTGCGTGTGCCCGCCGTCGGATCAATCGTCGCAAACGTGCTGTTGCTCCCCACGCCATTCGGGTTGTTTTGGTACGCCGAGTACAGGATCGTGCTCGTCAGATCAAACGCCAGCGATTCCAAGCGATCCGAAGACGCCGGCGCGAGAACTTTGATGTCCGCCGTGATCACCTGCGCGGGCACACGTTGCACCGGCACGAGGCGGCCGCTTTCATCGGCGATGCCATAGCACCGGTTTTGAATGCCTTGCTGGAGTGGCGCGGCATCGGTGGCAGACTGGCGATTAGCGAACAAGGCAAACGCAACGATCAGCAATAACAGCACGCGGGCAATTTGGCTCACCCGCCACCCGCTTGGTGCGACGTGCGGCAAAGTAAAACTAGAGTGATGGATACGAAACATACTGAACCCCCTTGATTAGAGATTGATCAACCATGTGTTGCGCCTCAATGGACGAACACACGTGAGGCATTCGAGCTAGCAATCGGTTTTCCGGGTTATGAAAAACAAAAGCCGACCGTTCATCCAAACGGTCGGTTACGCCACTTGCTCCGCCTAGCCCGCCGGGCATCCATAGTGTCGCAAGCTGTTCACGACATCGGCTAAGCATCATTGCATCCGTTTATCTAAGAATCGGGCTGGGGTCTAGAGTTTTTAATTCGTATTTTGCATCCGCCACAAGATGCAAAATGCAAATTTCTCTAGTTCCTCTGCTTGACATTATAGAACGGTCATCCACTTTCGTCAAATGTGTATTCCCGCGTGACACCCATTGCCCGGCTGCCCGAGCGCGCGCTAGGTGGATTTGACGGGAGGGGGCAGTTCGGTTTTTGCCGTTTCCGTTTTGGCTTCGGCTTTGGTCTCCGTCGCCGGTGTTTCCGTTTTGGTTTCCGGTTTGTCATTGCCGTTCGACTTGGTTTCGCCCGTCACCGCGCTGGAGGTAGATTTGCGGCTATCCGTAATATACCAGCCGGAACCTTTGAAGATAATTCCGGCGGGATGAAACACCTTGTGCACGCTCCCCGAACATTCGGGGCACTCGCGCACCGGCTCGGCTTGAATAGATTGCATCCGCTCAAAGCGTGTGCCGCAATTTTCACACTCGTATTCGTAAATTGGCATCGTCCCACATTCTCCCTGCTGACACAACAAATTCACATGCGGCTGAAATTATACTCTTACTTGCGCCGACGGTCAAACGCGTAATGACTCCCCGCCAAGGATTTGACGTACTGCTTCAGTTCGGCGGCGCGGGCGGCGATTTGGCCCGAATGTTCCAATTGGGTTTGCTCGTTCGTCACAATGGCGATTGCCACACACACGAGCGGTGCGCGAAACGGTTTGTCGCGCCGATCCAAAACCTGGATGTATCCGCGCGCGCGCGCATCTTCGGCATAGTACTGCGGGATCGCCGCGTCGAAACCGGTGATCACCTGTTGCGCGAGCAACTCGGCTTTGTTCGGCGTACTGATCACGATAAAGTCGTCGCCGCCAACGTGCCCGATAAAATCGTCGTGCCCGCCAGCCAAGTGAACCGCCGTGGCGATTTGCTGAGCAAGCAGTTTGATCACGCCGTCGCCTTTGAGCCAACCGTACTCGTCGTTGTAACTCTTGAAATTCGTCAGGTCGATATACAAAACCGCCAATGGTTCCTTGTTGTCCAAGCGTTTTTGCAGGTGCTGTTCGATCTGCGTATTGCCTGGCAACAGCGTCAACGGATTCACGCCCAAGTCACGCTCACTCCGCCGCAAGTGCGCCCCGATCCGCGTTTGCAATTCTTCCAGATCGAACGGCTTGGTGATATAGTCGTCCGCGCCGGTTTTCAACCCGCGCACTTTGGCTTCGGTCTGATCCAGCGCAGTCAGCATAATCACCGGCACATTCGCCGTTTGGTAAGACTGGCGCAGTTGATCGCAGACTGCGTAACCATCCAAGCCGGGCATCATCAGATCGAGCAAGATCAAATCCGGCGGATGGGCGCGCGCCAGTTCCAATCCCTCCGCGCCGGAACTCGCCGCCATCGCCTCGTACCCTTCCGCGATCAGCGATTTCGTGATGATCCGACGCACAAGGGGATCGTCATCCACAACCAAAATCGTGCGTTTCAAATCAGTCATAATCGTCACAATTCTACTCTGCTTACGCTTTTGGGACAATAGGCGTGTTGGGTAAAGCACGCGCGAGCGCGCACCACTCAGCCAGCGTCAGTGTTTCCGCGCGCCGCGTCGGATCGATCTGCGCGCGCGCGAGCGTCGCGGCGATCTCGCGCGCTTCAACCTTCAAGTTGTGCGTCAACGCGTTGTGCAACTGCTTGCGCTTTTCGCCAAAGCCCGCTCGCACAATTTCGAAAAAATGCGCGGGTGCAATGTCGGCGAACAGCGGTGGATCATACACGTCGAGACGCACGACGGCGGAAGTCACTTGCGGCGGCGGATAAAACGCGCCCGGCGCAATGTGGCGGATGACGCGCGCGCGCGCAAAAAATTGCACGCTCACGGCTAGCAAATTCATCGCGGGCGGCTGTGCCGTGAGGCGTTGCGCCACTTCGCGTTGCACCATCGCCACGATTACCTGCGGCTTGCGCGGAGCTTCCAGCACATGGCGCAAAATCGCCGACGTGATATAGTACGGCAAGTTGGCGACGATTTTGAACGCCCCCGCCGACCCAGGTTCCGCGGGAGGCGGCGCGAAAAGAGGGGCAGACCAAACGTCTGCCCCCAAAATCCATGCGTGCGGCGCCGCGGTTAAAAAATCGCCCTGCACAATTCGCACGTTCGCCGCGTTCGCAAACTCGCTCTGCAAATGCGCGGCAAGCGCTGCATCCACTTCGACCGCAACCAGCCGCTGAGCGCGTCGCGCCAAGATGTGCGTCAGATGCCCCAAGCCGGGCCCGATTTCCAAAACGGTGTCGGCGGCAGTCACCTCCGCCGCGTCCGCAATGCTTTCCAAAATCCTGGGATCGGTCAGAAAGTGTTGCCCGAATTTTTTGCGCGGATGCAAACCCTGCGCGGCGAGTGTCGCGGTAATGCCCATCATCAATGACTCGTGCGTTCTTTCGGCGTGTCGGGAATAACCCAGTGAATTTGATCTGACGGGGGCGGCGTGTCGAGCAGGTAAATGTCCACCCACTTGTACCACAGCACCAAGTTGGATTCGTCGTAACCGAGATCAATGCGCTTGCCCTTGATCTTGCCGCCGGTGTCGCCGGCAGCCGCCAAGCCATAACCCGGCACGTAGACGCGCTGGCGCAAATTCACCACTTTGGGATCGACCGCGACGATGCCGACGCCGGCTTGCCAGCCCAGGCGCGTAATGCCGTACTCGGGATGCGTGCGCGCTTTGCCAGACGTTGCCGCAGTGTATGACGTTGCCAACATCCGAATCTTGCGCCAGTACGAAACGACCGAGCCATCCGGCAACGTGAGATCGCGCCGAACGATCTTGGTGCCGTAATTGATCAGTTGCGTCGTCGGCGGCGTCTCGATCCATTCGCGATCCATCGAGCGCTTGGTCTCGCGGCTATTTTCGTACAGCACGCGGATCGTTCGCTTTTTGACGCCTTCCGCCCCGGTCTGCGCGATTTTCTTCTGATCAATCTCTAACGTGGGATCGGCTTGCCACACCGTTTCGTACGGAATGTATTCCGACTCGGTGATCAATTCTTCGCGCACCCGCATCACGCGCACGCTAACACCTTCGCGCACCGGGTCGGTCGCCGGCGGAATGGCGTAATCCTTGTCTTTCAGTTCGATGCCTTCCTGGGTCAACAAACTCGCAATCGTGTCGCCCAGGGTGCGCGTTTGAAACGTTTTGCCGTCTACCGTCAGCGTTGCCGCGCGCGAGCGCCGAATGTATACTTGCCAGCCCGGCGCAACCGGCGTGCCCAAATCCGGCGAGACGTAATCGCCCAGGTACACGACGATGCCGGCTTGCCGCAACGCTTCGCCGAGCGTAGGCGCGGTCGTGTAAAATGTAGTGTGCGCGCCATTGTCGTCAATCTCCAACGCCACCGCTCGCTGAATGACGACGTGCGCCGGCGTGCGCGTCGCATCGGCACGCGGCAACGCCATGCTCGCTTCAATCCACGCACCGTCCACCGCAATGCGATCTCCCGGTTTGAGCCAAACGCCGGCTTCGCGCAACGCCGCGCCCCACGTGTCGAGTTGCGTGCGCCACACCCACGCGTCCCCGTCCGCTTCGATTCGCAATTCGCGCGCGTGCCGCACTAGGATCGGTTGGTTGCGCGGCACCGGCGCGTTCAGCGCGGGAAAAACAATATCTTGCGCCAGCAATTCGAGCGCGGCATCGTTCAGCACACCAGCGACGGTGGCTTGGTTCGTCCAGATCACACGCGCCTGTTCATCAACTTGGAGGGTAACCGGTTTGAGCGTGAAGAAATAACCCGCGCCCATCGCCACAAGCGCGACGAGGGTCAGCGCCAACAGCGCAGTCTGCGGGTTAAAAATAGCGTGGGTGAAGGTGTGCCGCGCGAGGGAGTCGTATTTATAATCGAAGAAATCCGACGGATCAACGGACACGCATCTCTACTCGTGAAGAAAAAAATAGTCGTGCATCTTTCTGTCGAAACGAACGCCCCGGCTTGAACCATCCAGCCTGCTCCAGCCAGGTACCCCGACGGCGCCCACAAGTGACGACTTACCGTTGCTGCCTTCCGACCCTGGCGGGATTTGTCGGCTTGCGCCGCGTCGGACCCAACCTTCATCGCCACTTGGACGAATCAGTCCCGAAACGCGCGCCCCTTGAGAAAGAGTTCGATCTCGCTGTAGCGGATTGCGAGTCAGACACCCGAAGATGCTTCAGGGCACCGCTAGTTCCCCATCCAGCACGACCAAGTGGAGTGTATGCGATAAGCGCGAAAATGTCAAAAAACAGTGGACAGGGAGCAGTGGATCGTGGGCAAAAAAATCTGACCACTGACCACCACCCACTGTCCACTTTTAGACAGCGGAGAGGGCGGGATTTGAACCCGCGAGGCTCATCACCTACACGCTTTCCAAGCGTGCGCACTAGGCCAACTATGCGACCTCTCCAGACTAGTTCGCTAGTTGTCTAGTTTGATAGTGCAATAGTTGACGGCTAAACTATTTAACTATTGCACTATCAAACTATTGAACTAACAAGGCGGAGAGGGAGGGATTTGAACCCCCGGTGGCTTTGCAACCACACGCGATTTCGAGTCGCGCGCACTAGACCGGACTATGCGACCTCTCCATCTTCGCGCGCGATTATAGCACAAGGTTGCAAAAGCGCAAAATGAACGAACCATGCTCACCGCATTTTGCGCGCACGCGCTTTGGCGCGCTTCAAGCGCTCCGCCATTTCTTCCGGTGCGGCAGGCGGCGGCGCGGCAGAGGAACTGGGCGGCAACGGTGTTTCGACACGCGGCGTTGCCGGTTTCGGTGCAGGCACGCGTGCGGCACGCGCCCGCGCACGGAACAACGCGCCCAACGCGCGCGGCGATGGCGCTGCCGGGCGCGGCGCGAGCGTGGCACGGATCGCCGCGCCGGCACGCGCCGTATCCGCGCGCGTGATTCGCAAACGGCGCGCCGCCACGTCGAGCGGGAACAGGCACGCGGCGATCAGCAACAACGTTTGCCAGATCGGCTCGGTGCGCGCTGCAGACATCGCGCTCGGCACAAACACAGATTGCGGCTCCGCGAGGATTCGCCCGCCGGTCGCGCGCGCCAATTCCGGCAACACACTAACATTCGCTTCACTCCATTTGTATTCGGGCGAGTACGGCACGATCAACCCGGCAGTCGCGCGCGCTACGGGATCGCCATTCGCGGCGGCTTGCGTGATCTGCGCGAGGTACACGCCCGGCGCGGCAACCGGCGCAACGGCACGATACACCCCCGGCGCAACTTGGGGCAACGGGATCGTCTGCGCGGTCAAATCGGGCGCGATGAGCGTCGCGCGGGTGTCGAGCAAATCGCGCGGGCGTTTGTCGGCGTCCTGCGCCGTAACGACGATGCGCGTCTGCTCGCCATCCCCGTCGAACGCAACTTGCAACCCGGCATCATCGGCTTGCGGCAAAACCCAGGTCATCATTTGCGCGACGAACGTGTTGAATTTTTCCCAGCGCACCCAGTCGCTCGCCCACATCCCCTTCGCGTCCGAAGTCCACGCGACCGCACGCCCCAACCCAAATTGCCACGTCGCCAAGATCGGATCGCCTTGCGCGCTGACGAGCGCGACGCGCGCCGTTGCCTTGGGCGTTGCGCCGTTGTACCCGCGCAACGCCGGCAACTGCGTCACCTCCAGCCCGCGCAAAATCGGCGACGCGCCGGCGGGAATGGGCACGAATGCCTCCTCGACGATGTACAATCCTTGCGCCTGCACCGTCTCGCGGAAAAAGAGTTGCGGCACCTGGGTCATCGTTTGCGCCGGATAATACCGCCCGCCGCCGGCGCGCGCGAGTTGGTCGAGATACGTCGCCGAGCCGCCGCCCGCCGCGACGACCGACAGCGTGATGCCTTCGTCGCGCAAACGTTGCGCGAGCGGGGCGAACTGAAACGACATGCTCCAGCCATCGGTGACGAGCAGAATGTGTTTGAGGCGCGCAGGCGTTTGGACGAGCGCGGCTTCGGCTTCGCTCAAACCGGCGTAGACGTTCGTCTGCCCCACCGCTTCGATGCCGCCGATTTTTTGCTGGACGATCCCAGGTTCGCTCAACGCTTGCAGGCGCAACGCCCACAACGCGTCGGAATCGAAAGCGACGACGCCGACGTAATCCGCACTGCCGAGCGCGCGCGTCGCTTGCATCACAGCATCTTTGGCAATGTCCACTTTGGACAAGCCAGACTCGACGCGCGCGTACTGCCCCGGCAACAAACTGGGATTGTCGCAGTGACAGCGCGCCATTGAGCCGGATTTGTCGAGCACGAACACAAGCGCGAGGTTCGGCTCTTGCAAGCGCGAACGCACACTCATTTCCACCGGCAACGCTTTTTCGACCGGCGTCCGCAGATAGCCGCCCGCGCCATACGCGTCCGCGCCGCCGATCATCACCAAGCCGCGCCCCAGGTCGCGCACGAAAACCGGCAACGCGTTCATCGCCGCATCGGGCAGGGCTTGCGCCGGCACATTAACGAGAAAGACGGCGTCGTAATTCGCCAGGGTCGCCAGATCGCCGGGCAGTGCGCGCGGCGCGACCGGCGTCGCTTCGATGCGCGCGGATTGAAGCGCGGCAAGCAAATTCGCGGCATCGCTCGCAACACTGGCGACGACGAGCACGCGCGGCGGTCCTTGCGCGACGGTGAATGTGGATGCGAAATTGTTTTGCGCCAGCGTGTCATTCGGCGCGCTGAGTTCGGCGGTGTACCGGCGAAACCCAGGTTGCTCCGCCGTCGCGGCGAACGCGATCCGCGTCACACCCGCCGGCAGATTGACCGCGCGCGTCGCCAACAATTTGCCATCGCCCAGCAGGCGCACCGTCACCGGTGTCGCCACCACACTTTTGACGGTCGCCACAATTTCAAACGCCTGCCCCTGCCGCACATTCGCCGGCGCGTCCAACGCGTCAAGATACACCTCGTTCGCGCCGATGGCTTGGCGTAGCGGCACCACGTCGAACGTGACGCCGCGCGCGCGCGCCAAATCGATCACGTCGCGCGCGCGCCCCACATTTTCCAAACCGTCGGACAAGATCACGATGCGCTTGTGCGTTTCGTCCGGGAACAACGCCAGCGCGAGCCGCAACGCACCGGCGAGATTGGTGCGCGTCGTGCGCGGGATCGAAGTGACGGGCGCAAGCCACGCGTCGTCCGAAGCCAAGCGTTCGACCAGCGCGTTTTCGCCAAACACGACGACGGCGGCGCGATCTCCCGGGCGCATCGCCGGCAACGCGGCGCGGATAAAATCTTCCGCGCGTTTTTGTTCGGCGGACAAAACGCTGTCCGAGTGATCCACTACAAAGACGACTGTCGTATCATCTACCGCCTGGACGAGGTGCGCGCCCGCCAGACCCAGGATCAGCGCGAGCAGGACGAGTGCGCGCAAACCGAGCGCGATCCAAAATTGGCGCGCGCGCGTCGCTCTGCCGGCAAACGCGAGCGCGAGCAACGCCGGAATCAGCGCGAGCGCGAATAAAGTTGCCGGATATTGAAAGGTCAGAGCCATCTTACGTTTCTCGTCGCGCGTTTCACGCGTTCGCGCAACCACACGAGCCGTTCGCGGTACGCATACAACCACTCGCCCACGAGCACACCCAGCGCGATCCATGCAAGCGCGCGCCACCATTCGTTTTTGGCGCGCGCCGATTCAGCCGGAGCGGTTGCGCCGGCTTGGGTGATCGGCAAAGCGGCGCGCGGCGTAATGTCGGACTCGTCCGCATCGAACAGATTCACGGCGAAACGGCCGAGCAACTTGTCCGGTGTTGCAATTTCGTACACGCCGAGTTGCTGGGTTTGCTCGAACACCGCGCGCCCGTTCGCCGGCGTCAGCGTGCGCGTTTCGCCGTTGGGCGCGCGAACGACGAGCGCGCTCGCTTGCGTCGCCAGGGTGAGCGGCTTGCCCGGTTCCACATTTGCCGGGATGCCGGTCGCGCCGCCGGGTGTCAGCGCGTCGAGCAAGTTGGCGATCAGGATTGGAAAGCCGACGCGCAAGGGCAAATCACTGCGCCGCAGATCGAACGCGACCAGCGCAAGCCGTCGCCCGTCCTGCTCGCCGACGATGAGGAGCGGCGCGTTCGTGCGACTGTCCACGATCACCGCGCGCCCCCACGCCGGCAACGCCACGCGCGCCGCGTCTTGAATCATCACTTCGCGCAAATCCACGTAACGCAACAACGGATCATCCGGGAGCGCCGGCACCGGCACGGGCGCGTCGAGTACGCCAGTGATCGAAAAAAATTCGGTCGCGCGCAACGGCGCGATGAACAAGAGATTGCCGCTCGGCAAGGTGCCGGTAAAAACCGGCGTGTCGAGCACGGTCAGTTGAAACGCCGCGCCGGGTGTTTGCAAATGGGCGGTCGGCGTGATCACGGTTGTTTCGACATTCGGGATCAAGCGCAACGCCGTTTCGAGAAACCGATTGCCGGACGAAACGAGCCGCACCGCGATCTTGGCGGCGGCGGGCGGCACCGCCCACGCGCGATCATCGGCGGCTAGCGCGTCCGCGCCTTCGAGTTGCGCCGCGTAGGCGCGCGCTTCCGGCAAACCTGGGATCGTGATCGCCTGCGGCTTGCCCGGCGCAAGCGTCAAGTCGCGCGCCGCGATGAGGCGACCGTCGGCGTACAGCGCGAGGCGACGCGCAACCTGGGTCGCGCCGTAATTCGTCGCTTGCGCGAACGCGGTCAGGTTACGCCCGCTGGCTTCGCTCTGCAACGCGAACGCGCTGATCGCTTGGTTGTCGCTTGCCGCGCCCAGCGGGATGAATTGCGTGCGGCTGTCCAGCGCGACGCCAGCGTGCCCGTCCGACAAAATGACGATCTCGCTATCCGGCTCGCGCGCGGCGATGGCGGTAGCCAGCGTGAGCGCGGACGCAAAATCCGCGCCGGCAACACTGGGGCGCAACGTGTCGAGCACGGCGAGCACGGCGGCGTGATCGCTCGCGCCGGAAACCGGCACGCGCACGGTCGCATCGGCTTGGATGAGTGTAACGCGCGCCGAACCGGGCAGGGCTTGGATCAATCGCCGCGCTTCGTCGCGCGCGCGCGCCAAACGATTCGGCGGCGTATCCGTCGCGCTCATGCTCGCCGAAGTGTCCACGACGAGAATGAGGTGCGTGCCGGTGATCGCATCGCTCCACGTAAACGGACGCGCGAGCGCGGCGATGAGCGCGAGCAGAAACGCGAGTTGCAACAACAGCAACAAGTTCGGGCGCAATTTTTGCCACGGCGCATTTGCCGCCGCATCGCGCACGAGCGAACGCCATAAATATGTGGATGAAATCGGTTGCTCTTCGCGGCGCAGTTTCAAAAAGTACAAGGCGATGACGAGGGGAAGAAGCGCGGCGAGCGCAAAGGCAAGCGGTGTAAGAAAAGTCATCGTGATTCGGGAATACGCGTATTGCGTATGGCGTGTGGCGTATGGCGTGTGGCGGGTTAGTGCAGGATTCCGCGTTGACGCAAAATGGATAACACCAAGTCTTGAAACGGCGTCGCGGTGGTGACGCCGACATAGTTGATCGCACGCGCGGCGCAAAAGTGTTGCCACTCGGCTTGCCATGTTTGCGCGCGGGCGCGATACCGCGCCAGCAAATCGTAATCGGCGGTGATCTCGATGGCGGCGGCAGTTTCGCTGTCCACCAATTTGAGATCGCCTTCAAACGCTGGCACAAGTTCCTGCGGCGCGACGAGATGCACGACAGTCACTTCGTAATGCTGGGTCGCCAGTTCGAGAATGCCTTCGCGCCAACCGTCGTCCATCAAATCGCTGATCACGATCAGGGGGCCGGCACGCCGCGCGCGCGCCGCGTACTGGCGCAACGTGATCGCCGGCGTCGCTTGCCCGGCGGGCTGGCGTTCGGCAAGCCAGGTGAAAAAGGCGAGCGCGTTTTTTTTGCCGCGCAACGGACGCAAGACCGAATGTGCGCCGAGGGTCGCCGCGCTCAAGCGATCCAGCCCAACCAACGCGATGTAACCGAGCGCGGCGGCGACGCGTTGCGCGGACTCCCATTTGCGCGGCTCGCCCCACGCCATGCTTTGGCTCGCATCGAGCAGTACATGCACCGTCGCGTCTTCCTCCTCGACAAACAAACGCAGGAAGAGTTTTTCGAGCCGGGCATACGCGTTCCAATCAATTTGCCGAAAATCGTCGCCGGGCGCGTACTCGCGAAAATCGGCAAACTCGACGCTACCGCCGCGCCGCGGACTGCGCCGCTCGCCTTTGTACGCGCCCGCGCGCAAACGGCGGCTCACCAACGCGAGGCGGTCGAGCGCGGCAAGAAACGTCGGCGTCAAGAGAAGATCAGTCATAGTCGAATTATGCGCTACGTAATACGCAATACGTACTACGTAGTACGTATTGCGTATTACGTATTCGTTTCATCCAGCACCGTTTCGATCAATTCGCTCACGATTCGATCCGGCGTCACGCCCTCCGCCTGCGCTTCAAAGTTGAGAATGAGACGATGCCGCAACGCCGGCAACGCGGCGGCGCGCAAATCGTCCAGCGCGACGTTGTAACGCTCGGCGAGCAACGCGGTGATTTTGCCGGCGAGGATCAACGCTTGCATCCCGCGCGGACTAGAACCCCAGGTCACGTACTGTTTCACGCTGGCAGGCGCGTCCGCGTCTTGCGGCTGGGTCGCGCGGATGAGCCGCGCCGCGGCTTGGACGATGTGCGGCGCAATCGGCACACCGCGCGCCAACTGTTGCATCGCCACAATCGTCGGCGCGGCGGCGACGCGTTGCGGTTGCGGCGTGCGCGCGCCGGTCGTGCGGTCGGCAATCATCACGAGCTCGTCTGCGCTGGGGTACGCTACATTCAGTTTGAAAAAAAAGCGGTCGAGTTGCGCCTCAGGCAACGGATACGTGCCTTCCATCTCCAACGGGTTTTGCGTGGCGAGCACGAAAAACGGTTCGGCAAGCCGGTGCGTCGTCTTGGCAACGGTGACGCTGTGCTCCTGCATCACTTCGAGCATCGCGCTTTGCGTTTTCGGCGTGGCACGATTGATCTCGTCGGCAAGCACGAGGTTGGCAAACACCGGACCTGGCTCGAATTGAAACCGACGTTGCCCGCTCGCATCTTCGAGCAAAATGTTGGTGCCAACAATATCCGCCGGCATCAAGTCCGGCGTAAATTGAATCCGGCTGAATTTGCACGCGAGCGTCTGGGCGAGTGTTCGCACAAGCATCGTCTTGCCGAGCCCCGGTACGCCTTCGAGCAACGCGTTGCCGCCGGCAAGCAACGTCACGAGCGTTTGGCGCACAATCTCGTGTTGCCCCACGATCAGCGTACTCACTTCGCGCTCAATCGCGCGCGCCGTCGTGGTGAATTGTTCGACGGTGATACCTGGGTCGTTCAGTGGCTCCATTTTTTTCTCCCCATTGCCGCGCGCGCTCACGGCTCCAACGCGCTAAAATATTCCTTCACCAAATCTTGCAACCCCGCCGGCACATACGCCCGCTCCAACGTCTGTCCGGCAATTTCGGCGTACCGCAGATAAACTTGCGAGTAGGGCACGAGCGCGGAATGGGTCGCGCCGGGCAATGGCGCTTTGCCTTCGTAACTCGTCGTGGTGCCGGTTTGGTTTTGTTGCCCGCCGACAATTTCGCCGCGCCCCTGCCCCGCTGTGACCGGCGCATACACCGTTTCGAGATCGCTCACGCCGAACGCCTTGTTCGGATTTGCCGGCGCGCCGGCGACACCCGCCCGCACCGCCGGCGGCAACGTGTTCGCCGCCGTGCCGCCGCCACCGCCAACCTGGGTCGCCGCGGTGGAGCGGTTCGCGCCTGGCGCAGAATTGCCGGCGGGCGTCGCCGCACTGTTCGACGCCGACGCAACCGCGCGCTGGCTCGCTTCGGTTTGGCTGAGCGCGCGCGCGAGCGCGGCTTGAAACGCCTGATCGGTCGCGGCAGCGCGCAACGCCTGCGCGGCTTGACGCGTCGCGCGTTGCGTTTGCGCGGCGGATGCTTGCTCGCCGCGTGCGGCTTGCGCCATTTGCGCGAGTGCCGCGGCAAGATCGGGATCGCGCGCCGCAACCTGGGTCGCCGCACGGTCGAGCGCGTCCGCGAATTGCGCGCGTTGCGCCGGCGTCATTTGTTCGAGTTGCGCGGCGAGTTGCTCCAGCAGTTGCGCGGCTTGCGTCGCGTCCGGCGCTTGGTCTGGCGCGCCGGCGAGCCGCGCCAGTTGCCGCGCCAACGCGTCGAGCGCGGCTTGCTCGGTCGGCGCGGCGGGATCGAGTTGCGCACGCCACTGATCCTGAAACTGCGCGAGATCGGCTAACGCTTTTTTCGCGTCGCCGGGATTCCCCGCCAACCGCGCGATCAGGTCGCGGATTTGGCGCACCAGCGCGGCGCGTTCTTCCGGCGCAAGCGTGCGGTTCTGTTCGATCTCGCGCGCGAGTTGTTCGAGTTTTGCCGCTTGCGTCTGCGCGGTCTCGGCGATGCGCGCGCGCTCGGCAACAAGCGCATCCATCGGATTCGGCAACACGACCAGCGCGCCGACGATTGCCAGCGCGATCAGATCACCCAGGATCAGCGCGCGCCGCAACCGCCAGCGGAACGCGTGACGCGGATCGATCTCGGCGGCGACGGTCAACGCGTCCGCGATTTGGCGCGCGACGAGAGCCGTATCGAACGGCGCGCGCGCGTGCGACCTGGGATCGGCGAGGACGAGCGCGGTCGCCAGGCGATCCTGCAGCGCCAACTCGCGGTCGGCATGTTGCGCGACGAGGAACGGCGGCACACGCCGCACGAGGTGGTACGTCGTCAGCGCGAGCAACCAGCCGGCGATCACACCGCCGGCGACGAGACGATACTCGGCGAACGGAAACACGCGCCCGGCGATCAGCGCGAGCGCGGCAACGCCGAGCGCGATCCCAATCGTGCGGTGCGCCGCTTGAACGCCGGCACGCCAACGCCAGCGACGCCCCAGCGGGCGCAAGTGCGCGATCAGTTGGGTGTACGCGGTCGTTTCCAGCATCGGATCAAAATCCTCCCGGAAAAAATCCGGCGGAGGGTGTGGGCGTCGCCAAAAGGTTGAGGCGGTCGCGCAAATTTAGCGGGCGCCCGTCACGCGCGAGCACGCTGATTTCGGCAACGTCCACCTCGGCGGTGCGCCCCTTGATTGAAAACGTGAGCGAGTGAATGACGCGCGGCGCAAGCGGCACGGCAAACGCGTCGCCCAAGTTCGCCGATTCAAACGTGTACCATTCGCCCGGCGTGACCCGGATGTGCGTTTGCCGGCTTTCGCAATTGCGGCAATATTCCCAGCCGTTGCCCGGCGCGCTGTAAAAACCTTGCACCCAATTGTGCTTGACGTTTTTCTCGTCGGAGAAATTGACGGTGAGCATCAGCGGGCATTGATCGCCCTGCTCGCCGCAGCGCGTTCCGTCTTGCTTGTGGATGCGAACGCGCACGCGCACTTGGACGCCCGTCTCGCTCGGCAACGTCGCATCGAGCGTTTGCGCGACCTGGGTCTCGGCGTTGCTCGCGCCCGCCGCGCGCACGCGGATGAACGCGCGGTCGGCTTCGCGCAGTTGGTTCACTTGCGTCGGCTCGGTGCGCACGCCGGCGACGATTGCCGCGCTCCACGCCGTTTCGAGCGGCGCGGCAAAAGTGCCGTTGCGAAGCAATTCGCGCGCGGGCATCGTCGCCCAGCGCAACGCCGCCCACAAACGTTGCGGTTGCAGGGGACCATAGATCATCGGCAAGGCAAGACACAGCGCGAGGATGATCACCCACGTGCGGGCGTGCGCACGCCAACGGCGCACCGGTTGCAACCAGGGTAAACTGAGCAGGTAGAGCGCAATGCCGAGCACGGCATACACGCCGACGGTGTACTGCCACAGCGGGCGCACGCGCACGTTCGCCATGCTGAACGAATCAGTCGCGCCGCCGCTCAACACCCACAACAGCGGCATCAGCACACTCGACGAACTGAAAAAACCGGCGGGCGCAACATCGGCAAGCGTGACGAGCGCGGACGCCAGCGCGCTAAACGGGTTGAGCGCGAGAATCCAATTGGGCGGTTGGCGGCGACTGATCATCGCGATGACGATGTAGAGCACCCAATCGCCAAAGACCAAAAGCGTGAGCACGACGTAACTCGCGGCAATCGCCGGTCCAGTGCGGCGCAAGAGCGTGGAGAAAAACAACCCGATGAGGCACAACGTCAACGCGACGCCGAGCAACAGACCCAGGGCTTGGATCAGATCGATCAAGACGACGCCGCCAAACAAGTATGCGAGACTGAGAAACGGCACGGTTGCCAGGATGAGGAGGGCGACGTACGCCAACGCCGCGCCCAGTTTGCCCAGCAAGATGGACGCCGGATGCAACGGCGTGGCGGCGACGAGATCGAACGTGCGCCGCTCGTGCTCGCCGCTGATCGCGCCGGCGGTGAGCGCGGGCGTGATCGTGCAAATGATCAGCAGATCGAGATAGATCAAGCCGACGAACAACGTCTGCCCAATCGCCACGCCGATCATGCTGGGATTGTTGCTAGATTGGACGGCGAGCGCGCCAAGCCGATACAACCCGTAACTGATCGCGCCCAGCAAGAGCAAGATGAACGTCAAGAAAATGTACGCGCGCGCGCCGCGCATCCGCCCGCGCATTTCTTTGACCAGCACCGGGTTGGCGGCAGTGGAAAATGGAATTTTCATGGTAGGCGAAATTTACGCTTTACTTTCCGGCTCCGTCAGTTGCAAAAACAAATCTTCGAGGGGGTTGCCGGCTTCGCGAAAATCGGCGATGCGTGCGCCCCGCGCGATCAACTGCGCCAGCGTCTCCGCCGTTGCTTCGTCGCCGCCGGCAATTTCCAGTTCGAGCGTCGTGCCGGTTTGATTCGCTTCCGGCACAAGGCGCGGTTCGCCGCACCCCACGGCGCGCACCCATTCGCGCGCACCCGTTTCGTCCGCGAGGAATCGCGCGCGCACCAGCCGGCTCGCCTGCAATTTGCGGCGAATTTCAGCGGTCGCACCGCACGCGACGAGCGCGCCTTTTTCGATGATGCCGACCGCGCTACACATCTCCGCCAATTCCGCGAGGATGTGCGAACTGACAAGGATCGTCTTGCCCATCGCCGCCAATTCCTTGAGCAGTTCGCGCATTTCGATCCGCGCGCGCGGGTCCAGCCCGGACGCCGGCTCGTCGAGCAACAAGATTTGCGGATCGTGCACGAGCGCGTGTGCGAGGCACAAACGCTGCTGCATCCCGCGCGAGAGCGCCTGCACATTCGCGTCGCGCTTGTCGGTGAGGTTCACCAGGTCGAGCAATTCGCCGACCATCGTCTGGCGGCGCGCCGCCGGTAGCCCATAGCACCGCGCGAAAAAATCGAGATACTCCCACACGAGCATCCCGTCGTACACGCCGAAGAAATCCGGCATGTAGCCGATGAGCCGGTGGCTCGCGCGCAAATCGCGATCCACGCGTTGCCCGGCAACCCAAACCTCGCCACTCGTCGCATCGAGCAAGCCCGCCAACATTCGCAACGTCGTCGTCTTGCCCGCGCCATTCGGTCCGATAAAACCGAACAATGCGCCGCGCGGCACTTGCAAATTGAGCTGGTTCACCGCGAGCACGCGCCCGTACCGCTTGGTCAGCGCGCGCGTCTCGACGGCGTATCCGATTTCTGCCATACGGCTCCACGCCGAAAACGCAACCTGGGAATCGCTTTGCGGTTCCGGCTTTACGGCAACTCGCCCTCAACTTCAAGATCGTACTGTGTGCAGCCCGTGCTGCTGTCAACCGACGCGCGCAACCGCACGACGCCGTTGGGCAAAACAAAGCGGCTGGGATCAGCCAAGTCATTCGCGCCGGCTGTGACTGTCCGCAACGCATACCAACTGCCGTCGCGCGCCTGAAAATCCAGCGCGGGAAAATTCTTTTCGCGCTGGAGCACCAACGCCAGCCGCGAAACCCGCAACGCCGCCAAATTTTTCGGCAAGCGAAATTCCGCGAGCATACTCTTGTCGTTCAGATACACTTGGTTGGGTTCGGAGCACCAGCCGACGTGCTGGGTAGAGTCGAGCAATTTTAGCGGGAGCGCGCCCGCGGCGAGACGAATGACGCCGGGCGTGTATGCGACGTTCAGCGGGGCGACGACGACGCTGATTTGTTGTGCGCTCCAACGCCGCTCCACAATCTTGCTTTCCAGCGGACTGGCGCGCATCCAACCGATCAGCCATGCCGCGTCGGCGCTGTGGCTGTTCGACTCGCGCCGGAAATGGGTTTGGATCGCATTGCGGATCGCGTCGCCCTCGCGCCCCGGATTCGACGCGGTGCGCGCGAATAAATAATTCGGAAAGGTGGCGCGCGCGACTTCTAAACCAAAATCGAGGGGCAGGGACGCGTCCGCCGCCAGATCGCCAAGAAGGACGAATTGATTGCCGATCACCAAGTGCGCGTCGCGCAGCGTTTGATCCGTGCGGTTGGCAAGCGCGCCGCGCACGCGCGCGCCATCGAACCGCACGTCCGATTCGATGCGCCAGTTCGGCGGCGCAGGCGTTTCGATCTGAAATGCTTGCATCGCATACTGGTTGATCTGAATTCCGCGCAACTGCGTCGGATCGCCTTCGACAATTTCCGCCGCACTGCCGGCGGCAAGCGAACTGCGCCCAAAGGGATTGGTTTCGGCGCGCAACGGCATCGGCAACGCGTGAGCCGGCAGTTGCAGGGTATAGGTCGCGCGCTCGGGCGAAAAAATGCCGATGAAGGTTTGCGCCGCGGCAATGCGTGGATCGAGTTGCACGATAGAAATTTGATTGAGGATCACTTCGTTGCCGCGCAAGCTCGCCGCGCTGATGAACGCGCCGGCGGCGAACAGAAATGTGAGCGCGGGAATCGTGACCCAGCCCCACGCCAGTTTGCGCACGCGCGCCAACACGAGGTAGTTGATTGGTC
>CAIKBD010000202.1 GCA_903825565.1 uncultured Anaerolineales bacterium
CCAGCCAGGTCTGGACCTATCCCGAACTGGCTCCGACGCAATCGCAATTACTCAAAGACCTGGGTTTGCCGACGCCCCAACAAACCTTGAGGCTATCGTGAAGTCAATTGAATTTGGTCAACCCTGGAATACAGGCTAAGCAAACTGCATCTCGAAAACCGCACCGAAGCGGTGCTGTATGCCATTCGGAAGGGGTTGGTGAATGTAGAGGAGTGAACGTTTCGGGTGAGAGTATAGTGCGAACAAAATATTTCGCCGTCAAGCCAAGACCGCCAAGTAGCACATTCTACTTTGCGGTCTTGGCGCTCTTGGCGGTGTCATCAAGCGAACTTGCCCGCAACGTGCGCTCGGGCTGAGTGTGTTTTGCGGCGCGGCGCGCTCGTTCAAGAATGTGGCAGGCATCCCAATTCCTTGATGGATTTTTCTGCCTCTGGGGTCAGCAACCGTATTACGGGTCCCCACATGAACACCACTAGCGCACCGGCAAAGAGTAACCGTTTTTCGTCGTCACTGATCGGGGCAACGAAAGACGCCACCGTGCCGCTGAGAAAGCCAAAGAGGAATCTTTTGCACACATCCCAAAGTTTTCTTAGCAACGCATTAATTTTACCGGCGATTGCGCCGATGATCGCGCCGATCCAGCCAATCGCGCCTGTGTACGTCAGCATTTCCGACCAGTCGAATGACGAACTCGTGAGCAGCTTGCCCCAGTCAATCGTAAAGGGTGTGGGCGGCTGACGCCCTTCGGGAATGATGGGGAGCAGAGACGGGGCGAGCAGACAACCGAGGATGAACCCCAGAACGCCGCAAGTCACGACGCGCAAACCGACGCGCCAATTCGACCCGCAATAGTAAAGGTCTTGGAGCGGACTCTTGCCGCAGAAGCCGCATACGTTGGCTTTCGGGTTAAAAACCTCATTAGCGGATTTTCGGCAATCGGGATTTGGGCAAAATTTTCCTACGGGTGATTCGCGGCACCACTTGAACAGATCGGGTGTACGGAACAGACCGGTGAATGGGGCAGGCGACTTGGGCAAACGTCTGCCGCACTTGGTGCAGAAATCGTACTCGGCGTCGTTCAACTGGGTACAGAACGAACACTGAATCTGTTCTGGCTCTTCGTCTCCTTGCTTGCCAAAGAAAAACAGAAACAGCATTGTCAGCCCACATCTTTCGGCGCAAAGCCGCAAGCCCGCTTTGCCCAAACGCGTGCGCGCAAGAGAAAACAAAACACCTATTGGCTGACGTGTGGTTCTCGTCAACCAATAGGTGTTGCTATGGAGCCGATCTTTGGAAATGCAATGTCCCGCGATCCGTCACTGAGCGCTTCTCCCGTGAAGCGTGCAACATAACCAGGACAAAGAGCAACGTTCGCCGCCAGTATAGCGCGGTCAAATGAAAAGTCAAATTGTTCGTGCGCGCTGGGTGCGCCGCGCGGCGCGGGTGTCCGTCACATTTTTGGACGCGTTCGCCGCCGATTCAAATCGGCGGCTTGACCAGGTAGAAATCGGTTAAAACCGATTGCCGCCAACTCGATTTATCGAGTTTCTACCTATTGAGCCGTCGTTTTCAAACGACGGCGGAAATACCCGAAAGTATGACGCACACCCGCGCGGCGCAACTACTTTGACGCTCCCGGCAAGACGGTGGTATAATGCGTTTAGCGACGCGGAACTTGCGCGGTTGTCCTCTCGCAACCCTACGCCAAATTTTGTCATCCGCGCGCGGAGATTGACGAACCGAAATGAACCAGCCGATAACCGATGATTTGGAACTTTTATTGAGCGTGTTGCCCCCGCATCTGCAAGCGCACTTGCGCGAGATCAACCGCAACGCCGATTTGCTCGAAGTCGTGCTCGATCTGGGCCGTGTGCCCGAAGCCCGCTATGTCGGGCAAACCCTCTCGCTCAACTCGCGCGAGGTGAACCACGACGATCTCGACTATATCGTTTCGCGCATCGGCGAATTTACCGAAGACAACCGCGCCGGCATCCCGCGCACTTTGCACCGCATCTCGTGCATCCGCAACCGGCAACGCAAAATTGTCGGCTTGACGTGCCGCGTGGGCCGCGCCGTCTACGGCACAATCGAGATCATCCGCGACATTGTCGAATCCGGCAAAAGCATCCTTCTGCTGGGGCGACCCGGCGTCGGCAAAACGACCATGCTCCGCGAATCGGCGCGCGTGCTCGCCGAAACGAAACGCGTCATCATCGTGGACACCTCGAACGAAATTGGCGGCGACGGCGACATTCCGCATCCCGCCGTCGGCAAGGCGCGGCGGATGCAGGTGCAAACGCCGACGTTGCAACACGAAGTTATGATCGAAGCCGTCGAAAATCACATGCCCGAAGTGATCGTCATTGACGAGATTGGGCGCGAACTCGAAGCCGAAGCCGCGCGCACGATTGCCGAGCGCGGCGTGCAGTTGATCGGCACGGCGCATGGGCGTTCGCTCGACAACCTGATGATGAACCCCACCCTTGCGGATTTGATCGGCGGCATCCAATCCGTCACCCTGTCCGACGAAGAAGCGCGGCGGCGCGGCACGCAAAAATCCATTCTCGAACGCAAAGCGCCGCCCACGTTCGAAGTCGTGATCGAAATTCAGGAACGCACGCGCCTCGTCGTGCATCACGAGGTCGCGCAAGCGGTGGACGGGTTGTTGCGCGGGCGCACCCTCGCGCCGGAAATTCGCGGGCGCGATGCGAGCGGCGCGGTGCAAATCGAAAAGCCCCAGCCGCCCACCGCGCGCATCGGCGCACTGCGCGAACCGGCGCGCGGTCGCCGCGATGCCGCGCCGGAACCGCAACGCACCTTGCGCCTCTTGCCGTACGGCTTGAGCCAGGAACGCTTGGAGCAAGCCGCGAAAAATTTGCGCTTGCCGGTGCAAATTGCCAACGAGGTGACCGGCGCGGACGCCGTGCTGACGCTGAAAAATTATTATCACAAGCGTCCGCCCGTCGTCACCGATGCGGAACGGCGCGGCGTGCCGGTGTATGTGCTCCGTTCGAACACCCTCGCGCAAATCGAGGGTGTGCTCGAAGATCTGTACGGCGTGGATGCGGCAACGGATCCGAGCGCGGAGGCGGTGCGCGAAACGCAAGCGGCAATCGAAGAGATTCAGCGCGGCGCGCACTCGGTCGAACTGGCGCCGCAGAGCGCGTATATTCGCCGCCAACAGCACGAACTCGCCAAGCAAGCGAATTTGTTTTCGCGCAGTCTCGGCAAGGAGCCAAAGCGCCGCGTGCGGATTTACGGGAGCGAGGAGAATTAATATGGCGGCGTTAGCAGTCCGAGAAAAATATCTTGCCACTCTGAAAAGTTTGGGCGATGTCGAGCAACAAGTGGATACAGCCGTCGAAGAGTACGTGACGCGGCGGATCATCGAACGCATCAAACTGGCACGCGTGCGCGTATCCGAATACGAAGCGCGTTACGGCATGGCGTACCCCGCTTTCGCGGAACGCGTGCAGCGAGATGAGCAGTTTTACAACTTGGTCAATCAGCAGAATCCATTGTGGGAACAAGATGCGCTGGGGTGGCGGCACTGGGTGGAGGAGTTGCAACATTGGAACGCCAAACTGAACGACACTTTGAACAAATCCTTTGACGATTTCTTGAATCTGATTGTGGAGTTTGACGAGTAATTGTTTATCACCTTTGAGGGTCCCGATGGTTGCGGCAAAACCACCCAAGCGCATCTGATCGTTGCCGCGTTGCAGGCGCGCGGCGAACCGGTGATTTACACGCGCGAGCCGGGCGGCACCGAGATCAGCGAGCAAATCCGCCAAGTCATTCTCTCGACGCGCAACCTGGCGATGCAAAGCGAAACCGAGGTGCTGTTGTTTTCCGCCGCACGCGCGCAAATCGTGGCGGAACTGATCCGCCCCGCGCTGTCCGCCGGCAAAATCGTGATCTGTGATCGCTACGCCGATTCGACGCTCGCCTATCAGGGGTACGGGCTAGGACTCGATCTTGAGGCGTTGCGCGCAATCACCCATTTTGCAACGGGCGGGCTTGTGCCTGATCTGACGGTTTATGTGGATGTGCCGGTCGAGGTGGGCTTGCTGCGCCGGCAGCGCGGCGAGACGAATCGGCTCGATCAAAAGAGCGTCGAGTACCACACGCGCGTGCGCGCCGGCTACCTCGCCTTGGCGCGCGCCGAGCCGCACCGCTGGGTGGGGATTGACGGAACGCGCGCGATTGAACATGTGCACCAGGACATTCTCACACGTCTATGCCAATTTCTGGAGCAGAAAGGAAGGGAGCGATGAAACTCGTATTTGCGATTGTGCAGAACGACGACGCCGGCAAACTGCAAGACACCTTGCGCGATCACAATTTCCAATCCACGTTGATCAGCACCACCGGCGGTTTTCTGCGCGAAGGCAACGCGACGATCTTGATCGGCGTCGAAGAAGCCAAACTCGAAGCGGTGCTCGCGCTGGTCAAGCAGAATTGCACCACCCGCACACAGTACGTCAACCCGATGCCGCCGGTGATGGAGCCGGGCGAATTGTACCTGGCGCAACCGGTTGAGGTTCAAGTCGGCGGCGCAACCGTGTTTGTCGTGGACGTGGCGCAGTTCCAAAAATTCTAAACGACCTGGGGTTGGAGGTTAGAGGTTGAAAGTTAGAGGTTGGAAAAAATCCCAATCCAACCTCTAACATCCAATCCCCAATTTCTACCCTCCACTCCCCACTACATTTCGCCGCCGGCATCCGGCGCACCCAAGCCGCTTGCCGCTGTGTCCGCCAAGCCCGGCATTTCCTTCTCGATCTGATCCGGACTCTGCCCGGTTTCGAGGCGCTCCACCATCTCGTCAAATTCCGGTCCCAGTTCCGGGCTGTCGTCCCCCATTTCACTTTCGACCTGGCGCATCATCCGCGCGATACTCTTGGGATCATTTTCGTCCACGCCCGAAAATTTGTCCGCCATAGATTCCATTCGCGCATCCTCACCCTTGAGCGTCGCCACGCGCGAAACGAGCCGGCTCAAATTTCCGCTGTTACAATTTGGACAATGCGGCTCCACCGCCGCCGAAAAAGATCGAAAGAAAATACTCACGCGCCGTTTGCAATCCGCGCAACGATATTCGTAAATCGGCATCTCGCTGACCTCCCACTCGTTTTTTTCGCGCCGAAATTATAACGAAAAAGCGATTGACAAGCAACCCGCGCGGAATTATAATCCCGGCAGGATTGGAATTGCAATGGCAACCTTAGACGAAATTACCATGCTTGTTCGGGAGCTTACCCCAGCGCAACGCGATCAAGTGCGCGCGTTCATCGCCACGTTGCGCGCCGACGCCAGCGCGCCCCCGTCCGGGTGGCGATTTGATTTTCTGGAACATTTTGCCCAAGCCGCGGCGAGTTCATCGCGCGAGCCGGGTGGAATGGAGATCAAAGTTGGCGAGGCAATCTGTGCGGGCGTGCCGCGCCCGGCGTTGTGGGAACATCCGCCGGTGCGCGGCGCGGCGAGCGTCGGCTACCTCGTGCCAATTCCCACCGGCGTGCGGCAGGTCGCTTTGAAATTTGCGATTGGCTTGCGCGACGGCTCCGAGTTGCCGCGCGAAC
>CAIKBD010000203.1 GCA_903825565.1 uncultured Anaerolineales bacterium
AAACTCAAAGTGATCGAACTGGACCGCGAACGCAATCGCCTGATCTTGTCCGAGCGTGCCGCAATGCGGGATGTGCGCAAAGGGCAAAAAGAACGGTTGCTCACCGATTTGAAAGAGGGCGATATTCTAGCAGGGGTCGTCACCAGCGTTGCCGATTTTGGTGCATTTGTGGACTTGGGCGGCGTGGATGGCATGATCCATCTCTCGGAATTGTCGTGGACCAAAATTGGTCACCCGCGCGACTTGTTGCAAGTGGGTAGCAAGATCGAAGTGCAGGTGATTAGCGTAGACCGCGACCGCGAACGCATCGCGCTCAGTTTGAAACGCCGCACGCCTGAACCCTGGGCAACGGTTGAAGAACATTACCAGATCGGGCAACTCGTCAACGGCACGATTACTAAACTCGCGTCGTTCGGCGCGTTTGCCAAACTGGACGACAACATCGAAGGGTTGATCCACATTTCCGAATTGGCGGATCGCCGAATTCAACACCCGAAAGAAGTCGTCAAAGAAGGCGACACGTTGCAATTGCGAGTGATTCGCATTGATCCGGCACGACGGCGCTTGGGGTTGTCCCTCAAGCGCGCGACCGACGAATACGCGCAAGACCTGGGTCTCGATGCCACCGATGGAGATTGGCTGACCGAGCCGGACGGTGAAGACCAAGCCAATAGTTAAGTGTACACATAGACAATGGCGTCCCTGATCGTGATGGGACGCTTTTTGTCTGCCGGTATCAAGCCGGCGCGCCAGTTGTCCGCAAGTCGCCAACGGGCGCAAGAATTTTTGCGGCTTGGCTCAAGAGGTGAAATTGTGATGTCCGATAAACTCGATAAATTTACCAAGCGCGCGCGCCGCGTCTTGACGTTCGCGCAAGAAGAAGCTGTGCGCTTGAACCATAATTACATTGGCACCGAGCACTTGCTCCTCGGTCTGATCCGCGAGGAGGAAGGGCTTGCCGCCAAAGTCCTGCGCGATCTCGGCGCGGATCAAAGCCGCGTGCGCCAAGTCATCGAAGATATTGTGGGCCGCGGGCAAAGCGCGAGTGGCGCGAAACTTTCGCTGACGCCGCGCACGCGCCGCGTGATCGAACTCGCCGTGGACGAGGCGCGCCGTTTGGGGCATCATTACATCGGCACGGAACACCTGCTGCTGGGTCTCGTGCGCGAGGGTGATGGCATCGCGGTCAATGTGCTCAAGAGTCTCAACATTAGCCCCGACAAAGTTCGCAATCAATTGAGCAAAGCCGTGCTCGAAGCCCAGCCGGAAAAAGCGACGGCGGAAAAGAAAAAGGGCGATTCCAAAACGCCGCTCCTCGATCAACTCGCCACCGATCTCACCGCGCTGGCGGAGGAGGGCAAACTCGATCCGGTGATCGGGCGCCAAAAAGAGATCGAACGCGTGATTCAAATTCTCGCGCGGCGCACCAAAAATAATCCCGCGCTCGTCGGCGAACCGGGCGTCGGCAAAACCGCCATCGTCGAAGGGTTGGCGCAACAGATCATCGCCGGCAACGTGCCGGGTCCCTTGCTCAACAAACGCGTTGTGCAACTCGATGTCGGCTCGCTCGTCGCCGGCACGATCTATCGCGGGCAATTTGAAGAACGGATGAAACGCGTCATTGACGAACTCAAGGGGAGCAAGACGATCCTCTTTATTGACGAAATGCACATGGTCGTCGGCGCGGGGTCGGCGGGGAGCGCGGTGGACGCGGCGAACATTTTGAAACCGGCGCTCTCGCGCGGTGAACTCCAAGTGGTCGGCGCGACAACGGCAGAAGAGTACCGCAAGCACATCGAAAGCGATGCCGCGCTCGAACGCCGCTTTCAACCGGTGCGCGTGGACGAACCCAGCGTCGAAGAAACGGTGGAAATTTTGAAAGGCGTGCGCCCGCGGTACGAAGCGCATCATCAATTGAAAATCACCGATGACGCGTTGACTGCCGCCGCGAATCTCGCCGCGCGTTACGTCACCGAGCGCTTCCAGCCGGACAAGGCGATTGATCTGATTGACGAAGCGTCGTCGCGGGTGCGAATGTACAAAGTGCCCAAGCCGCCGGAAGTGTTGCAGACGGACAGCGCGATCAAAGAGATTATGAAGGAAAAACAAGCGGCGGTCGAGCGCGAGCAATTCGATCTCGCGGCGGAATTGCTCGGCAAGGAAACCGACCTGCGCGAAAAATTGCAACAGATGAAGTTGAACTGGATGGACGCCGTGAGCAAGACGCCGCCCAAAGTGACGCCCGACGACATTGCCGAAGTCGTGGCGATGTGGACGGGCGTGCCGGTCACGAGCATTGCCGCAGAGGAAAGTCAACGCCTGCTCAAGATGGAAGCAGAATTGCACAAGCGCATCGTGGGGCAAGACGAAGCGATCAGCGGCATCGCCAAAGCGGTGCGGCGCGCACGCGCCGGGCTAAAAGATCCGAAACGCCCCATCGGTTCATTCATCTTTTTGGGTCCCACCGGCGTCGGCAAAAGCGAACTGGCAAAGGCGCTCGCCGAATTCATGTTCGGCTCCGAAAAATCGCTCGTGCAACTCGACATGTCCGAATTTATGGAGCGGCACAACGTGTCGCGCTTGGTCGGCGCGCCGCCCGGTTACATCGGGTTTGAAGAGGGCGGGCAATTGACCGAGCAAATTCGCCGGCACCCGTACTCGGTTGTGCTGTTCGACGAAATCGAAAAGGCGCATCCCGAAGCGTTCAACATGCTCCTGCAAATTTTGGAGGACGGACACTTGGCGGACGCCAAGGGGCGCAAGGTGGATTTCCGCAACACGATCATCATCATGACCTCGAACATCGGCGCGGATTTGATCCAACGCGATGCCGTGCTGGGTTTTGCCGGCAAACGGAGCGAAGCGAAAACGGAAGAGGACGCGTACAAGACGATGCGCGAGAAATTGATGAGCGAACTCAAACGGCTCTTCCGCCCCGAGTTTGTCAATCGGCTCGATAACGTCGTCGTGTTCCGCTCGTTGACGCGCGACGACATTACCCAGATCGTAGACATTCAGATCGGGTACCTCCAACCGCGTTTGCAAGAACACCAACTCCGGTTGCAAGTGACTCCCGCTGTCAAGACCAAACTTGCGGAGGAAGGGTATGATCGCTTGCTCGGCGCGCGCCCACTCAAGCGCGTCATCCAGCGTACGCTCGAAGACCCGCTGTCGGAAGGCGTGCTGTCCGGCGAATTCAAGCCCGGCAGTTTGCTCGTCGCGGAATTGATCGAAGACGAGGTGAAACTGCGCGTGCAAGAAGCGCAACCCGCAGCGGAATCGTTCCCCGTCGCCGAGTTGTTGCCGGCGTAAATCTCGGACAATTCCACAAATGAAAAAACCAGGACTCGGCGTCAAACCGGGTCCTGGTTTTTTTCGGCGCGGCGCAACCGGCTAGAACACGGTTGTGCCGAGCAACAACAGCGCGGCGGAGACGATCAGCGCGAGGTTGCTGTACGGCAGCGGCAGGGCGAACGAGCCGGCGAGCGCGTAAAGGAACAGCACGAGCGCAATGATCCAAATCACGCTGTTCGGTTTGTGAGTTTTGATTTTCATTTTCTCTCCCGGGTGCGGCGTTCGCTGTAATGCGACCACCGCACAGATGGATCGATCTGGTTTGGATCGGAAATTTTTTTGTGAAACGTGAAAATTTTGCGGAGCGCGCCCGGGTGCATGCCGAGATCGCGTGCGAACGTTTCGGTTTGTTGCGCGAGATAAAACCCCGCCGCATCGAGCGTCGCTTCAAAGGCGTGGAGCGTTTGCGCGACGCGCCAGTACGCGCGCGCCCGTTCCCGCGTCTCGCGCTGGGCAATCTCCAAGTGGGCGTGCGCTTCGCCGAGCGTCCGCGTGTACGCCGCGGCCAGCTCGTGCAACTGCGCCTGGGTGTCTGCCGGCGCGGCGGCGAGTTTGACGAGCGCGGTCGTCGCCAAAAATTTCGGCGCGCCGCCGGTCGCATCCTCGCGGCGATGAATATGGATCGGGTATTTCGCGCTCATTTGTGCGCGCCCCAGCCGAACAGAAACTCGCCGATGAATTGTTGCGCCGAATGGCGATCTTCGAGATGCCCGAGCAAAACCCACGCGACGGTGAGGACGACGTGATACTGCTCGTGTCCGCCAGCGATTGCTTTTTGGTACGCCGGGTGTCCGCGATTGATCCACACCGTGTTTTCCAACAGCCATCCCAACTCGCCGCGCTCCGCCGAATCTTCATAGCCGATCATCAACCCAGGTCCGATGCGTTTGCCTTCGCGTGCGCGCGCCGGCTCGCCGCCGGTTTCGCTCTCTTCGAGGACTGCCTCCGTCGTGCCGGGCGGCTGCGTTGGCGCGGCTGGCGGCGGCGCAGTTTTACCGTCGCCTTGCTGTTGCGCGATCTCGGCGAGCGCTTCGGTCAACACGCCCAACTCCGTGCCCGCCGCGTCCGGCGTCAAAGTGATCCCAGGTTGCGTCGTGCGGCGGCGACCGATCAGCGGCGCAATTTCCGGATACTCGCCGAGCATCGTGCCCAGCACGCGCTCCACTTCGCGCTCGATGGGGCGCACCTCTTTTTCCTGCCGCTCGCGCGTTGGCGTCGTCTCGCCGAGCTCGCGCAGAATCGGCGTGAGCGCGGCTTGAATTCCCTTGCGGTACCGATAATAGCGTTTGAGCGAGTTGCCGTCTTTGAGAAAATCCGCCTTGTTCGTCGTGAGAATTTCGACGAGCGGCGGCACCTCGACGATGCCGCTGAGGCGCGTTGGATTTTTCGGCGTCAGCCCGATCCAGTCCCAGCCGCGCTTGATCACTTTGCCGTACGCCGAAATGCCGATCCCGCGTTCGACTTCCGGCAAGTCGTCTTCGCTTCGCCCGATGAACCCGACGCCGACGGGCTTGCCGTGCGAGCCGGGATTGGACGAGAGCGACGCGCGCACGACGAACGTTTTGCGTTCGCGCAACGCTTTCAGTTCGGGCGCATTCACCCCGCGGCGGTTGATGAAAAAGCGAACCGTGTTGTGATACAGCGGTTGGAAAATTTCGCGGAAGGTTTCGTCGAGGAGCGGATGAAAATGCGCCTGCAAGATCATCTCGACGTAATTCGGTTCGAGGAGCGGCGACGCGCCGCCAAACACGAGCGTGACCGCCGTGCCGCTTTTCGCGTGTTCGAGGATGCCCGCCGGCTCGATCAATTCCCAGGGCGCGCGTTGCGAATTTTCGAGCCGCCACCGCGTCGCGGTGTACGAACGCCCCGCGCGCGTCTCGGTCAACACGTCTTTGGCGAGCAAGAGCGCGAGTTTCGCGCCGACGCCGGCAAAGCCGATGCCGTGCCCGCGCGTTTTTGTCGTCGCCGCAATGTCGTGATATTTTTCGAGCTGTGAGGGCGACATGCCGCCGCCGTTGTCTAGCGTCGTCAGCGATTTTTCGCGCGCGTTGACGCTGAAGCGAATTTCGGACGCGCCCGAATCGAGCGCGTTCGCCACCAACTCGGTGAGGATCGCTTCTTCCGCCGGGAATGGGTACGTGTCGCGGATGTCTTCGAGCAGATGTTGGAGGTTGACGCGAGTTTCGCCCATGTTACACTCTTGGAGATTTTAGATTTGCGATTTCCGTTTTTCCGTTACACTTGAGCAAAGTGATCGAGCACGCGCCCAATCGTCAACACGAGTTCGGGGTGCGACGCTTCAAATTGCTGGAGCGCTTGGTTAAGCCGCGCGCCCAACGAGATGTACCGTTGTGGCGGCACCGGCGCAGAATGTTCGAGCACCACTTGGATGTGCCCCATCACGTCGCGCAACATATCGCAATCGCGCGCATCCACGCAATCGGCTTTTTCCAGTTCGGCGTGCAATTGCTCCAATTTTTCGCGCAAGGTTTGTTCGCTCATCTCTCCCTCTTATTTTCCGTTTTCCGTTTCGCCCCGCCATTTTTTCAGTCGCGCCGCAATATCTTTTTCGCGGCCCTGGTCGCTCGGTTCGTAAAAATGTTTGCCGCGCAATCGCTCCGGCAAATACAGTTGCGCGACGTGATGCCCGGGAAAATCGTGCGGATATTTATAGTCCTTGCCGTGTCCCAACGCTTTGCCGTCGCGCGTCGAATCTTTCAAGTGATTCGGCACCTCGATCTTGCCTTCCGCTTCCACTTCTGCCAACGCTTTGAAATACGCGACGCACGCATTGCTTTTGGGCGCGGTTGCCAGGTAGAGCGTTGCTTCGGCGAGATGAAATTGCGCTTCGGGCAAGCCGCACCATTCGAGCGCGCGCGCGCACGACGACGCGACGATGATGCCGGCGGGGTCTGCCAGCCCGATGTCTTCCGCCGCGAGAATGAGCAAACGCCGCATGATGAATTTGGGATCTTCGCCGGCGTAGATCATGCGCGCGAGCCAGTAGAGCGCGGCGTCGGGATCACTGCCGCGCACCGATTTGATGAACGCGCTGATCGTGTCATAGTGTTCGTCGCCGGCGCGATCATACCGCACGGCGCGCCGCTGGATCGCTTCTTCGGCGACGGTGAGATCGAGCCGCACGATCCCCGTTTCGTTGGGCGGCGTGGACTCGACCGCGAGTTCGAGCGCGTTGAGCGCGGAACGCGCATCGCCGCCGGAAATATCTACGAGGTGCGCGAGCGCGTCGTCGCCGATTTCGATTTGCTGATTGCCGTACCCGCGCTCCTTGTCGGCAATGGCGCGGCGCAATAATTCGGCAAGATGCTGATCGTCGAGCGGGCGCAGTTGAAACACGCGCGAGCGCGATACGAGCGCGGAGATGACTTCAAAGTACGGGTTCTCCGTCGTCGCGCCGATCAAGATGATCGTGCCATCTTCGACGTGCGGCAACAGCGCGTCTTGTTGCGCCTTGTTAAAGCGGTGGATTTCGTCCACGAGGACAATCGTGCGCGTGCCGTGCATCCCGCGCCGTTCCTTCGCCTCCGCGATCAAGCGGCGAATGTCGGCGACGCCGGCGGTCACCGCGCTGATCGTTTCGAAATGCGATTTGGTCGTGTTGGCGATGATCGTTGCCAGGGTGGTTTTGCCGGTGCCGGGCGGACCCCATAAAATGATCGAGGAAAATAATTTGTCGGATTCAATCGCGCGGCGCAACAATTTGCCCGGACCCACAATGTGTTCCTGCCCCACGTACTCGTCGAGCGTGCGCGGGCGCATGCGCGCGGCGAGTGGCGCGTCGGTCTTGGCTAGTTCGCGGCGACGATAATCAAACAGATCCATACTTCCAACCTCGGTGCAATTGTATGCGGATTCGCAAGGTTTGGCAAGACGGTGGCGCAGAATGGGCGCGCGTCACCGCCTTGGGTGCGGCACAGAAAATTGGACGCGGACAAGCGCGGAAAACGCGGATATTTTGTCCGTGCTCGTCTGCGTTCGTCCGCGTCCAAAAGTGTAACGCCTGCCCGCGCAGAATCATTCTGCGCGCTGTGCGCGTGATTTTCACAAAATTGCCATCGTGATATACAATAGGGGCGGAATTCAGCGGAGGTCACCTATGACGATCAAAGCGCAACTCTTTATCACTTGCCTGGGCGAAAATTTTTTTTCGCCGATGCTCAAGGACATGGTGTGCGTGCTGGAGCGGCTCGGCGTGCAGTGCGAATTTCCCGAAGGGCAAACGTGTTGCGGGCAACCGTTTTTCAACAGCGGATTTCAAGCGCAAGCCGTCGCTCCTGCCAAACAATGGCTCAAGGTGTTTGGCAAAACGAACGGGTATATCGTTGCGCCGTCCGGTTCGTGCGTGGATTTCGTGCGGCATCATTACACCGAGCTGTTTCCGGCGGGCACGCGCGAACACACCGTCGTGCAGGAAACCGCCGCGCGCACGTACGAGTTCTCCGATTTTCTCGTCAACGTGCTCAAGGTGACGGATGTCGGCGCGCGCTTTCCGCACACGGTCACGTATCACGCGTCGTGTCACGCGTTGCGTGGGCTGGGCCTGCGCGAAGAATCGAAAACCTTGTTGCGCGCCGTCAAAGAACTTGAACTGATCCCGCTGAACGAGGAAGAAACGTGTTGCGGCTTCGGCGGCGTGTTCAGTGTCGTCTACCCGGAAGTGTCGCAAGTCATGATGGAAAACAAGATCAAGAACATTATCGCCAGCGGCGCCGAGTACGTGGTTGCGGGTGACCCAGGTTGTCTGATGAACATTGCCGGTGGGTTACACAAGCATAAATCGGCGGTGCAAGCGAAACATTTGATTTCGATCTTGGCGGCGCAATAAAGTGGGATGAATGAAACGTAATTCGTAAAACGTGAAGGATGGACTGGACGCACCACGTTTACGTTTTACGCCGACGACGGAGCAACTCGAATGAATCAAACGCAATCTCCGATAGACTTTCGCGCGAATGTCCAACACGTTCCGCCGCATTTGCCGGCGGCAGTGCGGCGCGCGACGACGAAATTTCTCGGCACGCGCCAGGCGGTTGTGGATGTGGTCGGCGATGCGCGCTGGCAAACGTTGCGCCAAGCCGGGCACGACCTTCGCCTGCACACGCTCAACCATCTCGATCATTACTTGGCACTACTCGAAGAGCAGGTGACGCAAGCGGGCGGCATCGTGCATTGGGCGCGTGACGCCGCCGAGGCGCAGCAGATCGTTTTGGAGATTGCGCGCGAACACCAGGTTTCGCGTGCGGTCAAGGTGAAAAGCATGGCGAGCGAAGAGATCGGTTTGAATCGCGCCTTGCTTGACGCCGGGATTCAAACGCTCGAAACCGATCTCGGCGAATACATCGTGCAACTCGCCGACGAGGGTCCCTCGCACATTATCGTGCCGGCGTTGCATCTCACCAAAGAAGGCATCGCCGATTTGTTTCATGCAAAACTGGGTGTGGACGCGCCGCCCGATCCGACTGCGTTGTGCGAGATCGCGCGCACGAAACTGCGCGAGGAATTTCTCGCGGCGGAGATGGGCATCTCCGGCGCAAACTTTATGATCGCGGAAACCGGCACGCTCGTCATCGTGACGAACGAAGGCAACGGACGCATGTGCACGACGTTGCCGCCGCTGCACGTCGCCGTCGTCGGGATTGACAAGGTTGTGCCGGACTGGGAAGCGGTCAACGTTCTGCTCAAACTTTTGCCGCGCAGTGCGACCGGGCAAAAGATGTCGAGTTACACCTCGTTCATCACGGGACCTCGCCGCGCCACGCTCGAAGGTGGACCGAAAGAGTTCCACCTCGTTTTGCTCGACAACGGGCGCACGCGCATTTTGCAAGATGCGGTCGCGCGCGAAACGTTGCTTTGCATTCGTTGCGGCGTGTGTCTCAACGTGTGCCCGGTGTACAACCATGTCGGCGGGCACGCGTACGGATTCGCGTATTCGGGGCCCATCGGCGCGATGCTGACGACGCAACTGCTCGGCACGCCGGTTGCCGGCGATTTGCCGTTCGCGTCGTCGCTGTGCGGCGCGTGCGCCGAGTATTGCCCGGTGAAAATTCCCATCGTCGAAATTTTGTTGCGCTTGCGGCGGCGCGTCGTCGCCGGGGATCGCGTAGCGCCGGCGGTTGCGCCAGCGCCGTTGCGCGCCGTTGCGCGTCTGGGATCATTCGCGTTCAGCGTGCCCTGGCTGTACGAGTTTGGCACGCAAGCGCTGAAATTCGCGCAGCTGCCGTTTCGCAAAAATAATTGGTTGCCGCAATTGCCGCCGCCGTTCAATCGCTGGACGATGGCGCGACCATTGCCGGCATTCGACGCGGATTTTCGCGGCTGGTTCCGCCAACATACGCCGGCAGGGCGCCGACGCGAGCAGAAGAAACGCTGGGGGCTGGGCGTAGCGGTTGCGGGCGTGCTTGCGCTTGCCGCCGTGATCTTTTCGCGCCGAAAAAAATAGTTTCACGTTTCAGGTTTCAAGTTTAACCTGGAACCTGAAACTCTGGACTGAGACTGGAGAACCCATGAACGCACGCGAGCAAATTCTTGCCGATATCCAAATTGCCTTGCGCCGCAAATCCGATTCGCCAGTCGCGCCGATCCCGGCGTCGGCGCGGGTTGTGTCGCGCGTCGCTGGCGATCCGCGCGCCGAGATCGAAATGCTGTTCGCCGAGATCACCAAACTCGGCGGCAATTGCGCGCGGGTTGCGCCGCGCGAATTGCACGCGGCGCTGGCAAACTTGATCCGCGAGCACGCGAGCAAAAAGGCGACGCTGTGGGAAACGCCGGAGTTGGCGGAACTGGGAATCGCGCAGAGGTTGACCGAGTTGGGCGTCGCGCTTGTGTCGCCACACGCGGACAAGCGCGAAATCGCGGAATGTGATCTCGGCATTACCGGCGCGGATGCGGCGTTCCCGGAAACCGGCACACTCTTGCTTCGTTCGTCGCCGGAAAAACCGCGCGGCGT
>CAIKBD010000204.1 GCA_903825565.1 uncultured Anaerolineales bacterium
ACCGTCGTCGTCAACACCTGCACCGTGAAATTGTCCCAGCGGTGTTCGCCCACGCCCGTCGAATCCCACGACCACACGCCCACCTGTCCGCTCGCGTGCCGCGTGTCCGTCGCCGTGATGCGGGTCACCCCATTCACATCTACGCTCAGGTTCGACCCCAGCGCGCGCACTGTCACCGTGACCCAGGCACCAGGTGTATAGTCGGGAATCCAATATTCGCCCAACCACTTGTACGTCCCAAATCGCGCGAATTCCAACAAACCCGTGCCGTTCAAATCTACCAGATAGCCCTTTTGCGGCACGCCATACGACGCATAATTGCTCCAGCGCAAGCCGAGGGAGGCGTCGCCGTCCCCGGTGCCGCTGTTGAACAACTGGGCTGTCACGGCGACATCGGTATACGTGCCGCCCGTCCACGACGCAATAATGTCACTGCCCACCGACGCGGTGCGGAGCGTCTGCGACACCAGCGCCGTGTCGCCGATCCGTTCCACCCAGTTTGAACCCAGGGTGGTGGAATCGGCGCGATTGAAATCGTCGCTGGCGGTGGAAACCACCGTGTAATTCGGCACGGTGAGCAGCAAGGCGGTTAGCGCGCCGCGCGCGGCAGGCGTCGGGCGTTCGTTGGCGGGGAAAAGCGCGGGTTTGTAGCCCGGCGCGCGCGTGGCGGTGCGCGTGCTAGTTGGCGTCGCTGTTCGCGTCGAGGTGATAGCGCGCGTTGCCGTCAAGGTGGACGTGCGCGTGCTGGGCGGCAGAGTCGCAGTGCGGGTTGCCGTCGCCAGCGGGGTCGCGGAACGCGTGGCGGTTGCCGCGAGGGTTGCGGTGCGGGTCGGCGTCGCGCTGTTGGCGGAAACGACTCGGGTGGCGGTGCGGGTCACGGTCGCGGTAACGGGTTGCGCCAGCGGCGGGTTTGCGGTGCTGGTCGGTAGCACCGTGCTGGATGGCGCGAGCAGTCCGGCACGAGCGTCCGCCGCGTGCGGCGCGTGGAGAAACCAGACGATACTGCTCAAAGCCAGGACCAACAAACCCACTGCGCTAAGCGAGGGGGGAAAAGGGCGAGCGAACGCTGGAAGCCCGACGATCTCGCCTGGGCGCTCAGCGATTTCTCCGGCTATCTCGTCGCCGACGAATTGTATGACGGTCCGTTTTGTGTGCTCTCGCTGGTCGCCAACCGCACATCCAAACGACTATTTTTTCAGGTGCTGGACCACGATCCGACCCAAGCGGCGGACGTCATCGCCTTTTTTCGGCGCTTTCAAGATGCCTTACTAACCCGCCCATTGAAGGTGTTAGGGATCACGACGGATGGGTTGGAGCTGCATCCTGGTGCGATTCAGGCGGTGTGACCCGATGTGCCGCATCAACTCTGTGAGTTCCATGTGCTCAAAGACCTGAATCTCGCCACTTTGCACGCCGGCGCGAAGGTGCGCAAGGACTTGGCGGCGCAGCTACCGAAACTCGGGCGGGGCCGACCGACCACCGCCACCTGCCCCCTTGTCCAAAAACGTCAGCGGCTCCAGCAGAAAATCAGTGACTTGGTTGAGTATCGCTACACTTGCCCTGGCGGGAACGCAAGTGCCAGGGTCTCTTCGTGCAACACCATCTCACGGAAGTGGAGCGGGCAACCCTCCAGCGGATTCCGCGGGGTTTGCCCCGCCTGCGAGCGCTCCGGGAGATCACCGACGAAATCTATCGGCTGTTTGACCGACGCTGTCGGACGGAGACCGCGCTCGCGCAATTGGCGTGTTTACGCCAACGAGTGAAACGGTTCAGCCAGTTGAGCCAGATTTTAAACGGTTGTTCTCGGTCAATGTCGAGAAGGCATTGACCTTCTTGGATGTTCGCCTGCTGGGAGCCACGTCCAGTCAACTACACACCCGCTTGAAGCGGGTGGCTTGTAACTGCACTCGACCGCAGTTCCGTTGGAGCAACAAACACTGCAACGGCTTTGGCTTCAGCGTGCGCTACGTTTGGCGGGTTGACAGCCGCCCGACTCGCAATATTGCGAGCCGCGATGTGGTCAGCGAATCCAGAATATCCACAAGGCACACAGGAGAATTGGCTTTGCGAAGGACGATTGCGTTTGTCAACACAACCGCATTGAGGACAAGTGCGCGACGTATTACGCGGGTCAATAGGAATTACCGTGACGCCCGCAAGTTGCGCCTTGTATTGGAGAAATGCACGGAGTTGAAAAAACGACCCGCTCCGCGTATGCAAGCCGGCTCTCTGGTCGCGTCTAACCGTAACTCGTTGGCGAATGCCACTCAGGTTTTCCAGGGCAATCGCGCGACGAGTGCCTTGCGCGACGCGAAGCGTGATTACCTGCTTGCTGATCGTGTGATTGACGTTCTTGGCAAAACGGGCTTCCTTACCCGACAACTTTTTGAGCAATCGCTTTGCCGAGCGCGATGCTTTCTTTTGCAGTTTGGCGCGCAAACGACGATGACGAAAACGGACATTGTTGATGGGCTTGCCCGAATACATTGTCCCATCCGAATCCACGGCGAGATTCACGACACCCAGGTCAACACCCAAGACGCCTTCGCTCTGAATCGGTTCGGACTCGGCAACGTCACACGTCGCAGGCAAGTAGCATTGGTCGCGAAACAAAATCAAGTCCGCCTCACCTTGCCGCGTCTTGAGGAGTTCACGTTGTTTGTCACCGCAGACAAACGGAATCTTGTTGCGCCCGTTCGTCGTTCAAATCGAAACCTGGGATTGTTCCATCTGCCAACTCAAAATGCGGTCATCGTAAGTGATTGCGCCTTGCGGTTTGAATTTACGTTGGTGCCGTTTGTCCAACTTGTACGCATCCGCAACTTTAGCGCTGCACCGCACCGTCACTTGCGCCGACAAGCCAAACTGTTTTCGCACGTCTTGGTAAACCAGTTTGTGCAAGGCGTACTGATTGAACGTTTTCTGTTCCCATGCGACAGACGAGATATAGTCGCACGCGCGATTCGCTTCTTGCATCGTCTGCTTGAGCGCGGCAAGTTGTTCAGGAGTAGTTTGCAGTTTGACCTGGGCGATCAGTTTCACGAACCCAGGATAGCACGGATGTACACAGGTGTCAATAGTTACGTTAGTCTCTTTGGCACTCTTCGATGTAGCGACGAATCGTTTCGGCGCTCACATGTCCTGCTGTGCCAACATAGTAGCCCTCTGCCCACAGGGTCGCATGGGGACCCCAGTAAGCACGCCGAATTTGTGCGAATTCCTGAGTGAGACGTCGGGACGTGATTCCTTTGAACAAGCGCACGACTTGAGCAGGCGCAAACTTGGGCGGGGCAGACACAAACAGGTGGACGTGATCGGGCATCACTTCGTCGGCAATAACTTCAAAGCCGTACTGGGTCACTATCTCTCGAAACAATTGTTTGAGCCGCGTGGCAATGGGTTCAACCAAGATTTTCTTGCGATAGCGTGGGATCCAAACCAGGTGATAGTTGATCACGTAAACGCAATGGGCACACCTACACTTGCGTGCGGTGCAAGTGTTGTGTTTAGCATTTTGATCCATACTTTGATCTTATCACAGAAAGGGGGAAGGTGCGTTCCTCCACCCGCTAGAAGCGGGTCGCGGAGCGTCCCGCGCCGGAATTTATGAAGTTGAGCGAGCCAATCGGCGCTACCGCAAAATGCAGAAGAGTGTGTATCGAGTGCGGACCTGGGCGCACATCGTGGCACGCTTCGCCTTGGACTTGTTCCGGGAAGCGGGGTTGCGCCCGCGGCTGGCGACCCTCGACTTCCTTCACGCCACGCGAGCGCCGGCTTGAGGCGGTCGGTAGCTGTGCTACAGTCCCAAAAACTCAGCTAATTCAGGCATCGGAGTACTGGGTGCTTGGGGTAAACGTGGTTTCTTCGTCATGTCCCTAGCATAATCGAAAAATCTCAATCAGACAAAGTAGTACTAATTGACGATTGGCTCTTGGCGCCTTGACTAGCTTGACGCTGAAAAGGAACAGGTTGGTGGGCAGAGCGAGAAACCAGCACGGCATCCAATCCACACCGCGCCGAACCCGGTGTGGTTGTTCTTTTTTTTTGCATAATGTCTCGGACAATAGTATAATCGGCGGAGAGAAATAAAAAGCCCCGCGTGGTTTTGCCGAACCCGCGAGGCGTTGTCCGAGGTGCGTTATCACCAGGGACGGTTGAGAGTGTAGCATTATCGCCCGCTCTGGTCAAATGGATACCAGGGTGGGCATTTTTTCTTGGGGATGTATGGCTAAAACGAAACGCAGTGAAGCAAAGCAATCGAACGGCGCGAACCTGGGATTTGAAACAACGCTCTGGCTTGCCGCCGATAAACTTCGAAACAACATGGACGCCGCCGAATACAAACATGTCGTCCTCGGTTTGATTTTTCTCAAGTACATTTCCGATTCGTTTGAAGAATATCACGCGCAACTTACCGCCGAACCGAACGCGAATCCCGAAGACCCCGACGAGTACCGCGCGGCAAATATCTTTTGGGTGCCGACTGAAGCGCGCTGGGCATTTCTGCAAAGCAACGCCAAGCAACCATCCATCGGCAGATTGATTGATGATGCGATGGTCGCGATTGAAAATGTCAATCCCTCGCTCAAGGGTGTTCTGCCGAAAGAGTACAACAAACCTGGGTTGGACAAGCAACGCCTCGGCGAGCTGATGGATTTGATCGGCACGATTGGCTTGGGCGATAAATCGAATCGAAGCAAGGACATCCTGGGGCGCGTCTACGAATATTTTCTTTCGCAGTTTGCGAATGCCGAAGGCAAAAAAGGCGGGCAATTCTACACGCCGCGCTCGGTCGTGCGCGTGCTCGTCGAAATGCTCGCGCCGTACAAAGGGCGTGTGTTCGATCCGTGTTGTGGTTCCGGTGGTATGTTCGTGCAAAGCGAAAAATTTGTCGAGCATCACGGCGGACGCATCGGCGATCTCGCGGTGTACGGGCAAGAGTCGAATTACACGACATGGCGGCTCGCGAAGATGAACTTGGCAATTCGTGGGATTGATCACGACCTCGGCAAAGAGAATGCGGATAGTTTTCATCGCGATTTGCATCCCGACCTCAAAGCGGATTACGTGATTGCGAATCCGCCGTTCAACGATAGCGATTGGCGCGGCGATCAATTGCGCGAGGATAAACGCTGGAAAGAGTACGGCGTGCCGCCGGTCAACAATGCCAACTTTGCCTGGGTGCAACATTTTGTTTATCACCTCGCGCCGAATGGAATTGCTGGTTTTGTGTTGGCAAACGGGAGCATGTCATCGAACACATTGAGCGAAGGTGAGATCCGCCAAAAAATGATTGAGACGGATCTCGTGGATTGCATGGTCGCGTTGCCCGGACAACTTTTTTACTCGACGCAAATTCCGGCGTGCTTGTGGTTTCTCGCGCGCAACAAACGCGATGGACGATTTCGCAATCGGCGCGGCGAAACGTTGTTCATTGATGCGCGTAAACTGGGTGTGTTGGCGGATCGCACGCATCGTGAATTGACGGACGCGGACGTTGACAAAATCGTTGGCACGTATCATGCGTGGCGCGGCGACAAGGGCGCGGGGAAATACGCAGACGTGGCTGGCTTGTGCAAAGCGGCGACGCTCGACGACATTCGCGCGAATGGATTTGTGCTGACGCCAGGTCGTTATGTGGGCGCGGCAGAAATTGAGGACGACGACGAACCGTTCGCGGACAAGTTCGCGCGACTGACCACAACGCTCGATGCACAATTTGTCGAAGGCGCGCGGTTGGAAAAAATGATTCGGGAAAATTTGCGGAGATTAAAGTGATTACGCTTACTTTCGCCGGAGACGAGGCGGGTGATGTAAGCTTTGCTTTCGACAAAGGCGCGTCGCGCTATTTTGTCGTCGCAGTCGTCGCGACACCCAAGCCCAACGAATTACGCCATTTGCTTGCCCAGGTTCGCGAGGAAGCGCATCTGCCTGCCCAGTTTGAATTCAAATTCAATCACTTTGCTTCCGCCAAATTGCGGACGCGCACGCTTGAAGCATTAGCGCACGCGCCATTCGAGAGTTGGGCAATTGTCGCAGACAAGACAAACATTCCGAGCGTGTTCAAGGTGATGCGCCACTATGAGTTTTATTTATTCTTTGTGACGGAACTGTTGCAAAAGATTCCAGAGGACGAGCGCGAGGGCGCCACTTTGATTTTGGACGAGTTTGGTGAGGCGAAGCAATTGTATATGGAATTGAATCGCTTTATGAAAGCGCGCGAGATTCCGCGCCATTTCAAGCGTGTTCAAATTCGACGTTCCAGGAGTGAGCCACTAATCCAAATCGCCGATATTATTGCGGGCGCACTGTTGCGGCGCGATACCGTCGGCGATGCGGATGCGTTTGAGACATTGCAACAACGCATTCGCCGCGTATATGAATTCAAAGGGTAACAGAAACCCGCCTCGCTAGCCCGATCCTCCATCACGCACAGGAGGGGGCAGGCCGCCACAGATGGCGACTTTTCGCGAGGCGGGAGAAAGCGTAATCGCTTTTTTTGTCTGCGGATATAGGATTACTCAAACGCAGTTGAGCAATCACACGGCATCGAGCCGAGTTTCATCCACCGACAATTACACTATACTACAAATTGCACTCCAATTCAAGCGCGAGTTTCTAGTTTGTAGTTGATCATAATAGTTGATGACTAGGCGAGGTTCGCATGAAAACCTGGGACGATATTCCACACGGCGAAGACCGTATCCAAGTGTACGCGACGCTCGCCCAAGCGCGCGAACAATTCGGCGAGAATTACGCGGGCTTGGTGTTCAAGTTGACGCGCGCCCAAGCCGAGGCATTATTGCAGGGTCAAGTCGTGGCGTTCGATATTCGCGGCAGAGAGTACGCCGGGTTTTTGATCGTAGAGGAAGCTCGGCAAAAGTAGATACCAGGTTAGCGCGCGGTTGGCGCATCTAAAAATGATCAGCGCCATTCCGCTGGGCGATGCAACTCAAAACCATCGGGCTTGACGAGTTTATCGGGGAACTGACTCTTGGCGAGAATATTTCGATCAAGATGGAGATAAGCGGCGGCAACGTTTTTTAGCGCATTTGAATAACGGGCTGGCGGAAAGATCACGATGATTGCTTTTTGTGGAAAGAGCCGGCGCATTTTTTGAATGGGTCCCACTAGGTCGCTGTCGGCGGAGATGAGCAACGCTGTATCAAACCGATCCTCGAAAGAATCGGACAGTAATTCGGTAGCAATGTTGACATCCGTCATTTTTTCGTGGTGTGTGGTGTACGTGTGACCACACTTTCTACAGATCACAGTATCGGTGAGGTAATGTCCGTAGTGAATGGACAGCCCCGCCAAAGTTCCCAGGGCTTCCAGATACGTCGCTTGACGCCGATTCTTATCGGGCGGGGAATTGACAATCGTTGTAAAGTACCGGATCGCAACCAGAGTTTGATCGGGTTTCAGCAAGCGGTTGACGACCTGGTGGAGATTGACCTAGTAAAGTCGTTTCCAATTTTTGGCGCGCAATCCATAGTACAAGTTAAAGCCATCAATGTAGGCAATCACACGTTGCATGGGAATGGTTTCCTTAATAAAAAAGGGACAGCCCACCCTTGCGGGCGGGCGTCGGTCCAGAGATGCTATCTCTGGAGGGGTTGACCACATTATATGACGTTTTATAGCTATGTCAAATTTTTCGCAATCGAAAGTCGAACTTGGCTAACGTATTACGGGTATGAACGTCCGTGAAGTTGACACATGGTTTCTTCGAGCGTGCCGGTTTCTTTGCCTTCCAATTCTTTGCGGATTTGCGCGGCAAGCCGACGACCGCGCCGAATTGCGGCGGGTTTGCCAGTTGGACGCAAAACATACACGCTCGGTGTTTTTTCCAACTCGGCGCGCAGACGTGCTTGATCGGCGAGCGGCAGGGCGCGAACATTTTCCAACACTTGGCGATACGTAATGCGCGGTTTGCGCTTGGTCATAACCATAATTACCTCCAAACGAGATTATACACCATCTTGGTTTTTGGCGAAATAGAGATTTAACGATGTCTTCTAATTTGAAACGACACAAAATTGCTGATTTGCTTGCCGATAATATTCTCTATATTGGCGATGGCTATCGTGCCAAAAACGAAGAATTGGGTAGCACTGGTCTACCTTTCGCACGAGTAAGCAATATCAACAACGGGTTTCATTTTGAAGACGCAGATCGTTTTCCAGAAGAAAACCTGGGGCAGGTTGGTAATAAAGTCAGCCGCCCTTACGATGTCGTTTTCACATCCAAAGGAACGGTCGGACGTTTTGCTTTTGTCAAACCAGATGTTCCTCGATTTGTTTTCTCCCCTCAAATTTGTTTCTGGCGTGTTCTCGACGCACAGAAAATAGACCCACGTTTCTTGTACTACTGGATGCACTCGCGCGAATTTTTTCTGCAGATGACCGGTGTCAAGGGACAAACAGACATGGCGGATTTTGTGAGCTTGTCTGACCAACGGCAGATGCACATTGCCTTGCCGTTACTTTCTCAACAACGCGCCATCGCGCACATCCTCGGCACGCTCGACGACAAGATCGAACTCAATCGCAAGATGAATGAGACGCTCGAAGCGATGGCGCGTGCGCTATTCAAATCCTGGTTCGTGGATTTCGATCCAGTACGACGGAAAATAAGCGCAGGCGACGCCAAAGACGCAAACGGCGCAAACGCCAAAACGCTTGCGTCTTCTGCGCCTCTCGCGTCGCTTGCGTTAAACCCGGCGATTCTCAACTTGTTCCCCGATGCGTTCGAGGATTCGGAATTGGGAAAGATTCCGAAGGGGTGGAGGGTTGGCAATCTGGGTATGGTTGCCGAAAATCCACGACGAGGCATATTGCCTGAAGATGTTTCACCAACTACTCCGTACATTGGGCTTGAGCACATGCCGCGAAAAAGCATCGCTTTGACTGAATGGGGCTTTGCAGAAGATGTTACAAGCAACAAAACACAATTCAAGCAAGGTGAGATTCTATTTGGCAAATTGCGTCCTTACTTTCACAAAGTAGGTATTGCTCCGGTTGATGGCGTTTGCTCAACCGATATTCTTGTTGCAAATCCAAGTACTCCGACTTGGTATGGTTTTGTCTTAATGCATTTATCGAGCGAAGACTTGATTGATTACACCGACCGCCTGTCAAATGGCGCAAAGATGCCAAGAACATCCTGGGATGACATGGCTCGTTATGAAATTGTCTTGTCACCAGAAAATGTGATACGTAAATTCAATGAAATCATTTTTCCAATGACTGAAACCATTATTCGCAACGTCACGCAATCCCGCACACTCGTCGCGCTCCGCGATGCGCTGTTGCCCAGGTTGATGCGTGGGGAGATGCGGGTTGCGGGCGCAGAAAACTTTGGAGAGCAATCGAATGCCTGAAATCTGCCGCTTTTTAGGAATCATTATCACCATCAACTATAACGATCACCCCGAGCCGCATTTTCACGCTCGCTATGGCGGGCACAAAGCCCTGGTTGCCATTCATACCCTTGCGTTGTTGGAGGGAAGTTTGCCGCCCCGTGTTTTTGGCTTGGTGATTGAATGGGCATTGGCGCACCAAACCGAACTGATGGAAGACTGGGAATTGGCGCGGCAACAAGCCCCGCTAAAAAAAATCCAACCCCTGGAGTAAACCCATGTTAAAAGATATTGTATCCGTTCAACTGCTGGATGGCTATCGGCTACGTTTGCGTTTTGAAGACAACGCGGAAGGGGTCGTGGATATTTCCCGGCTCGTGCGTTTTGAGGGTGTCTTTGCTCCGCTCCAGCAACGCGACTATTTCGCCCGCGTGCGCGTCAATCCCGAACTCGGCACCATTTGCTGGCCCAACGACGCTGACCTTGACCCAGACGTACTATACGCCGTTGCGACCGGTGCGCCGCTCCCCGAATTTCGTACCGCCGCCATCGCCAGTCATTAGCGGAATTTGTTACGGAGGCACATGCCCACCTTCACCGAATCCGTCGTCGAGGATGCCGCGCTCGATTGGTTGCATCAACTCGGCTACACCATTTTGCACGGACCCGCCATTGCGCCCGGCGAACTCGCCTGCGAACGTGACAATTATTCCCAGGTTGTTTTGCCGCGTCGCTTGCGTGATGCACTCACGCGCCTCAATCCTCAACTCCCTGCCGATGCGCTCGACGACGCGTACCGCAAAGTTACGCGCCCCGCGCATCCCTCGCTCATCGCCAACAATCGCGCGTTCCATCACGCGCTCGTCAACGGCGTCAGCGTCGAATACGCCGGCGATGGGCGCATCGTCCACGATCAAGCGTGGCTCGTAGATTTTCAAAATCCCGCGAACAACGATTGGGTCGCGGTCAATCAATTCACGATCATCGAGAATGGACAAAATCGCCGCCCCGATCTGCTCCTCTTTGTCAACGGACTGCCGCTCGGCATTATCGAACTGAAAAACGCCGCCGCCGAAAACGCGACGATCTGGGATGCGTTCAATCAACTGCAAACCTACAAAGCGCAAATCCCCGCGCTCTTTGCGTTCAACGAAGCGATGATCATTTCCGACGGACTCGATGCGCGCATCGGCTCGCTCACCGCCGACCGCGAACGCTTTATGCCCTGGCGCACGATTGAAGGCGAAACTGTCACGCCCGTTTCCGTCACCCGGCTCGAAGTGCTTTTGCGCGGCGTGTTCGATCACGCGCACCTGCTCGAACTGATTCGCCATTTCATCGTGTTTGAAGATGACGGCGCGGGACACGTCGCCAAAAAGATGGCGGGCTATCATCAATTCCACGCGGTCAATGTTGCCGTGCAAGAAACCTTGCGCGCGATTGGTGTCGCGCAAGATTCGGCGCGCGAAGAACGCGGACGCTATTTTGCGAAACCGCAGATGGACAGCACACCCGGCGACCGGCGCGCCGGCGTCGTGTGGCACACCCAGGGTTCCGGCAAATCGTTGACGATGGTGTTTTACGCCGGCAAACTCATCCTGCATCCCGCGATGGAAAATCCAACCATCGTTGTGCTGACCGACCGCATTGACCTCGACGGTCAACTCTTTGGCACGTTCTCGCGATGCAAAGAAATTTTGCGCCAAGCGCCGGCGCAAGCCGAGGATCGCGAACATCTGCGCGAACTTTTGCGCGTTGCGTCCGGCGGCGTCGTGTTCACGACGATTCAAAAATTTCTGCCGACGAACGGCAAGGCGAACGGTGCGCTATCCGAGCGGCGCAACATTGTCGTCATCGCCGACGAAGCGCATCGCAGTCAGTACGATTTCATTGATGGGTATGCGCGCTTTTTGCACGATGCGCTACCGCACGCAACCTTCATCGGTTTCACCGGCACGCCGATTGAAAAAACCGATGCGAACACGCGCGCGGTGTTCGGCGATTACATCAGCATCTATGACATCGAGCGTTCGATCTCGGACGGCGCGACCGTGCCGATTTATTACGAAGGGCGACTCGCGCAACTCGCGCTCAACGAAAAAGAAAAACCGCAACTCGATCAGAATTTTGAAGAGGCGACCGAAGGCGAAGAGGTCACGCAGAAAGAAAAACTCAAGACCAAGTGGGCGGCGCTCGAAGCGATTGTCGGCGCGGACAAGCGCGTGAAATTGATTGCGCGCGACATGGTGAATCATTTCGAGAAACGACTCGAAGCGATGCAAGGCAAGGCGATGATCGTGTGCATGAGTCGGCGCATTTGCGTGGACATGTACCACGCGCTCGTCGCGATCCGTCCCGAGTGGGCGAACGAGGACGATGCACAGGGCAAGTTGAAAATCATCATGACCGGCGCGGCATCCGATCCGCTCGATTGGCAAACGCACATTCGCAACAAGCCGCGCCGCGAAGCATTGGCGAATCGTTTCAAGGACCCGAACGATCCATTTCAAATCGTCATCGTGCGCGACATGTGGTTGACCGGTTTCGATGCGCCCTCTCTGCACACCATGTACGTGGACAAGCCGATGCGCGATCACGGTTTGATGCAAACCATCGCGCGCGTCAATCGCGTGTTCAAGGACAAGCCCGGCGGTCTCATCGTGGATTACCTGGGTCTCGCCGACGAACTGCGCGACGCGCTCGCGCTCTACACCGAGAGCGGCGGCGGTGGCGAAGCGACGCTCGACCAGGAACAAGCCGTTGCGGTGATGCAAGAAAAATACGAAATCTGTCGCGGCATGTTCTATCGTTTCGATTGGTCGCGGTGGATGGCTGGCACACCCGGAGAAAAGTTATCCTTGTTGCCGGCGGCGCAAGAACACATTCTCGCGCAAGAGGATGGCAAAGCGCGTTTGCTCGAAAATGTGACGGCGCTCTCGAAAGCATTCGCGCTCGCCGTGCCGCACGCCAAAGCGATAGAGATTCGCGATGACGTGGGATTTTTCCAAGCTGTCCGCGCGGCAATTGCCAAGGACACCACCACGGATCGCAAACCCGAAGACCAACTCGATCACGCGATTCGACAGATCGTTTCGCGCGCGGTCGCGTCCGACCAGGTCATTGATATTTTTTCGGCGGCAGGTCTGAAAAAGCCGGACATTTCGATTCTGTCCGACGAATTTCTCGCCGAGGTGCGCCGAATGCCGCATCGCAATCTCGCGGTCGAACTGTTGCGAAAATTGCTCAACGATGAAATTCGCCGGCGCGCAAAAAAGAACCTGGTGCAATCGCGCTCGTTCGCCGAAATGTTAGAGCGCAGTATTCGCGCGTACCAAAATCGCGCGCTCGACACGGCGCAGATCATCGAAGAGTTGGTGCAGTTGGCAAAGGACATGCGCGCGGCAAACCAGCGCGGCGCAGACCTGGGCTTGAGTGAAGACGAACTCGCGTTTTACGATGCGCTCGAAGTGAACGATAGCGCGGTCAAGGTGCTCGGCGATGCCACGCTCAAAACGATTGCGCGCGAACTCGTGGACACGGTGCATCGCAACGCGACGATTGACTGGACGGTGCGCGAGACCGCGCGCGCGAAACTCCGCGTGATGGTGCGCCGCCTACTCCGCAAGTACGGCTATCCGCCCGACAAGCAAGAGAAGGCGACCCAGACGGTGCTTGAGCAAGCGGAGTTGATCGCGAGGGATTGGGCGGGGTTCTGATGGCAAGTACAAAAACTTCTCCTCTGAAAGATTCTCAGTACTCTTCCAACCTCACGCCGCAGGATCGGCCTAGACAGAAACCGTTGGATTCCGAACCGACCGCGCAGGGAAATCTCGCCTGGGAACTGCTCAATATTTCTCCCGATGGAATCACATTGGTCACTTTGGACGGCCTCATCGTTTTTGCAAACGAGACAACTTGTCGTCGCTATGAAAAGTCGCTGGATACTTTGATTGGCACAAGTATTTGGAACTGTGTTCCATCGGACAAGGTCGCTCATTGGAGAATCATTCTTAATCAAGTCATCGAAAACGGACAGCCGATCACTTTTGTTGACCGAGACAAGGAGACCTGGAACCAGAGGTTGTTCTATCCTCTTCAAGGCGGAACTTCGGCTGAGATGATTGCGCTTTATTCGTGGAATATCACGCCACAAATCAACGCAGAAGAAAGATTGAAACGAATGACGTTGCAACTCGTCACCTTGCAAGAAGATGAGCGTCGCCGTATCTCCCAGGACTTGCATGACGATATTGGTCAAAGCATGACCGCGTTGATGCTTGGTTTGAAAGCGATTGATGGCGCATTGACCGCCGGTGACAAAAATGTAGGCTATCAAATCAGAGCCGCCATTCGTAGCGTTGAAGCGATCATGAAGCAAGTGCGCCAAGTTTTCTACCAACTTCATCCACCTTCTTTGGATGTACTGCCGCTGGCCCAGGCGTTGGAATCTTTTTGCCGCACCTTTGGACAACAGACCGGCCTGCATGTGGATTTTAACTCGGAGACCCTCCCATCGATTCCCGACCTGCAAGCAACCGCCTTGTACCGCCTCGTCCAAGAGGGTTTGAATAATGCCGTTAAACACGCGCACGCAACTTCCGTATGGGTCAACCTAGATTATGCGGAGGGTGAGGTGAATTTGTCCGTGGAAGACAATGGCCAGGGGTTCAATCCCAAAACAATTGATCGCAATATGGGCTTGATGGGAATTCGCGATCGTTTTTTGATGTTGAATGGCAGTTTTGACATTGAGTCGGCGCCTAGCAAGGGAACACGTTTATCTGGTTCCTTGCCACTCACCGCACGCAAGGGATAAAGGGGCGTTATGATTCGAGTTGTCGTAGCGGAAGACCATCATCTAGTTCGGCAAGGCATCTGTAAACTTTTGGAAGAGGGCAACGAAATTCAGGTAGTCGGCGAGGCAGACAATGGTCGAGATGCGATTACCCTCGCTCGATCCTTGCGTCCCAATGTGCTGATTCTAGATGTTTCCATGCCCAAGCTCGATGGCTTGGAGACGCTAGCTGAATTGAAGGCAACCTTACCGAATCAGCAGGTGTTGATCCTCTCCATGCATGCCGACGTTGGTATTGTGCAACAAGCGCTCCAGGGCGGCGCGCTCGGTTATATCTTGAAGCAGTCCGTTGCCGGTGAATTGTTAGCGGCGGTCCGCGCCGTGAGCAATGGCAGTGTGTACTTGAGCGCCGGCGTATCCCAGGTATTGACGAGCAATTTAAATGTTGCGAAACCGCAGAATTTGCTTGATCGCCTTTCCCCGCGGGAGCGTCAAGTCATCGAATTGATCGTTGAAGGATATTCGATAAAAGAGATCGCCCTCACTATGCGCACCAGCGTTAAGACCGTCGAGAAACAGAGGCGCGATGCGATGCGTAAGCTAGACGTCGACAACACCGCCAGTCTTGTCCGAGTCAGTATGGAACTGGGACTGACAACTGGGACAAAAAGGATGTTTCACAATGGCTAGGTATATCCTCAGTATTGATCAAGCCACGAGCGGCACCAAAGCAATGATCTTTGATCACGATGCTACCATAGTCTCCAGCGCGTATCGTGAGATCACCCAATACTATCCACAGCCGGGTTGGGTGGAACATGATCCGGACGAAATCTGGAATACCACACTCGCAGTCATGGCCGAAGCGTTGAAAAACGGGCGGGTCTCGCCGGAGGAAATCGAAGCCATTGGCATCGCCAATCAAGCTGGGACAACGGTCTTCTGGAACAAGAAAACTGGCGAACCAGTGGGCCGAGCCATTGTGTGGATGGATCAACGCAGTCTGTCCCTTTGCGAACGATTGATCGCAAAGGATAAAGTTGGCATCGAAACCAGAACGGGCGTGGGGATTGTGCCGAATGCCTCTGCGACGAAGATTCGTTGGTTAATGGAGAACGATCAGGCAATTCAAAAAGGCATGGCAAGAAGCGAATTGCTATTTGGAACAATCGATAGCTGGTTGATATGGAAACTCTCCGGTGGCGCGGTCCACATTACTGACCTGTCGAATGCAACTTGCACACTCTTGCTCAGCGCCCGGACGCTCACGTATGATGAGTGGATGCTCCATGAACTGGCGATCCCACGCGAGATTCTTCCCGAACTGCATAGTTCTAGCGAAATCTACGCCTATACGGACCCCGCCCTTTTTTCCGGAGCGCGGATACCGATTGCAAGCGCTACCTTTGATCAAAGCGCGGCGCTCTTTGGGCAAGCTGGTTTCCATGCCGGTATGGCAAAGAATACCTTTGGAACCGGTTCCTCTTTAGTGCTAAACGTCGGTCAAAAACTTGGAACCGTACCGGGAGTCGCCGGATCGGTGCTTTGGACACTCCAGGGAGAGGTAAATTATGGATTTGTAGGCTGGATTGATATCGCTGGCGCGGCAATTCAATGGTTGCGAGATGGCTTGGAAATTATCCGAGAAACACGGGAAGCCGATGGGCTTGCAAACCAAGTGCCGGATACCCAGGGTGTATATTTTGTGCCGGCTTTTGTGGGTTTATCTGCGCCACACTTTGACGCGTATGCTCGGGGGACTATATTGGGCATCACTCGCGGCACTACGAAACAACATATCGCCCGGGCGGCTTTGGAAGCGATGGCATACCAAACGCGGGATTGTTTTGATTGGATGAAACAATTCGGTTTCGAAATCAAGATTGTTCGCGCCGATGGTGGTGCGGCGCAGAGTAATTTTCTCCTGCAGTTCGAAGCAGATATGCTTGGAATCCCAGTAGAACGACCGGTGATTACAGAGACGACCTTACTCGGCGCAGCGTATCTTGCCGGCTTGGCGGTTGGATACTGGGAGGCACTCGACGAAATTGCTGCCAAGTGGCGACTTGAACGGCGGTTCGAGCCGAGCCTCTCTACAGACCAACGCGAGTCTTTCTATCACGGCTGGCAGAAGGCTGTGCGACACGCTACCGGCTGGCTCAAGGAATAACTTGCAAGGGGACCAAAATTTCTCCTCAGAGAGTGTTTTATAAATCCGGTCAAAGACCAGAAAGACCGATACCTTGGCTAGAAATCGAGACATACTCCATTGGAGCATGGTCGTACGCCAAAGCAATCCCCCAGCATGGGGGATTTTGTTATCCACTTGGGTTGATTTCCTGATTCCCTTTTGGTTCAAGCCATGCGATAATTTTCGCAGTCCTAGCTGAAGGATTCTTCTCTGGGATGACGCTGTAAACAATTTTAGCAACGAAATAACATTCCGGCAATGAGGCTGGTAATTAGACCCGGTCGCTAACGCATACCGGCACAGATGACGCCGGCCTCATCAATGGATTTCGAGCGGGCGTTTTTTATTTGAAGGAGGTCCGTCCACACCTTTCATTTTTAATTCATTGGGCCGACTGGCGCGTCTTGGAAACTACGCAGGCTGGCCAAATCAATCGAGGAGGAGATTCACCAATGAATCCCGAAATCCGTAAGAACGTTTACATCTTAATTGCGGTGGTGGTCGTAATTTTTATCTCCGCCATTCTCGCCTTTCAGATCGAGCGCGATTGGGGCAAAGTGGATGTCAACATCATTCGCATCCCCGATCCCAAGTCGCTCAATGTGATTGTCGGCAAGTTGTACAAACCGGTTGAAGCGACGGCGACCAACAAGATGCCTGCGGTGCTTGCGTTGCATGGCTATCAAAACGACAAGGACACGACCGCCGCCTCGGACATTGAGCTGTCGCGGCGCGGTTTTGTGGTCTTGGCAATTGATCGGTACGGACAAGGTGACACGCTCAATACCGGCTTGCCCTCGGATGGCACGACCGGCGGGGATACTGCGTTCAAGTATCTCAAAGGGCTTGCCTATGTAGACGCCAAGAACATTGGCATTACGGGGCACTCGGCAGGCGCAAGCGCCACCATCGCTACCGCCACCTTGAACCCGGATCACAAAGCGGTCAATCCCCAATGTGGGACCTCGGCTACGCCGGCGATCCATAACATGCTACTCACACAGGCACGCTTTGAAGAGTTTGCCGGTTTCCGCGAGAACCAACCTCGGGTCGAGCCATTGACGACGAACGCCAATCGGATCAAGAACTTTGGCTTGGAAGGCAAAGTTACCGAGGTCAAGTGGGATACGACGTATGGCGATGTTGCGGCAGGCACGGCGCGACGGCAGGCGCTCATCGAAAACGTGCATCCCGGCGTCACCCACGATTCCAAAGCGGTCCGGGAAGCAGTCAATTGGTTCCAGTTTACCCTCAAGGATGGGAAAGCAGACAAGTACTGGATTCCCGCTGAGCAACAAGTTTATATGTGGAAAGAGTTGTTCACGCTGATCCCGTTGCTCCTGACCGCACTTTCCATTATTCCACTGACGAGTATCTTGTTGACTCGCCCGTACTTTGCGGGTGTCGCTCAAGAATTACCCACGCGCAACCTCCCGTCGCGCGCCAACTGGTGGTGGCTCGCGCTCGTCAATTCGGTTTTAGCCGGCACGACTTACGTCCTCTTCACCGCCGGCGATTGGCGCACAGCAATTAACAAGTGGTTGCCTTCTTGGATGACGCTTTCGATGGAAAACGGTGTGATGATCTGGTTCATCGTCAACGCGATCATCTGCGCCGTGCTGTTCTACTTTTGGTATCGCGGCGCGAGCAAAAAGGGCGTGACGATGTACGACATGGGCGTCTCCTTCGACAAGGAAAAGACGGTCATTGACTGGGGCATCATCAAGAAGACAGTTGTGCTGGCGGTAATTCTCTTCGGCTGGATGTACCTCCTCGAGTTCATCGCCCAATCTGTTTTGCAGACCGAATTCCGGTTCCTGTGGCCCTTTATGCGTCAGTTCACGCCGTACCGGTTCGTTCTCTTCTTCATCTACTTTACGCCGGCGCTTGCGTTCTTCCTACTCAACGGTGGGATCTTGTTCTGGGGCCAAGCCCGCCAGAAAGAGTGGAGTTCGCCGTGGCTCACGCAGATCATGTGGTGGCTCAAAATCTGTGTGTTCGCGCTGTTCGGTCTGGCGGTGGTCTGGGCGTTCCAATATGTGCCCTACCTGTTTATGGGGCAACCGCTTGGGTTTGAATGGGTCGGTCTGCCACAGTACAGCGGCATGTGGCCCTTAATGCTCTTTGTGTTTATCCCCCAGTTCGTGTTCACGCTTTTTATCCAGACCTGGCTCTATCGCAAAACGGGACGCATCTATCTTGGTGCGTTGATCATGGCGATTTTGCAAGTCTGGTTCATGGCGGCTGGCAACGTGGTTGCGGCGCAGTAACCGAAACCCGCCTCACAAACCGTGAGGCGGGTGCTTTTTCGAGAAGCCGATTCAGGAACCGGGTGAGTGGAATGTCCAAGTATGTAGCGGCGATAGACCAAAGTACAACCCGAACACGGTGTGTGATTTTCGGTCACGCTGGCCAAATCGTTAGCGTAGCAGAGAAAGAACATCGCCAAATCTATCTGCAAGCCGGTCGCGTAGAGCACAGACCGCTTGAGGTTTGGAAGAATACAGAAGCCGTGATTCGTTCTGCGTTGGCGCAGGCAGACATTCAGCGCGGTGATATTGGCGCGGTGGGTGTTGCCACGCAACGCGAGACTACGCTTGTCTGGGATCGGCGAACGGGGCAACCCTACTGCAACGCGATTGTTTGGCAAGATGCACGGAGCAAGAACATCTGCGACGAGCTTGCCGCATCGCGGGGACGGGATTGTTTCCGGCCTCAAGTCGGACTACCTTTGGCGATCTATTTCTCTGGGCCCAAACTCAAATGGATTTTGGACAATATTCCTGGAGTGCGCTTGGCCGCAGAACGCGGCGAAGCCATTTTTGGGAATGTGGATACCTGGGAAATCTGGTGGCTGACGGGAGGACCGCAAGGTGGTGCACACGTCACCGATGTGACGAACGCGAGCCGCACAATGCTTATGAACTTGCGCACTCTGGATTGGGAAGATGAGATCCTTCGAGTCTTTGGCATCCCGCGGCAGATGTTACCACGCATCGTCCCTTCGAGCGATCCCCAACCCTGGGGTGTAACCGCTAGAGATGGACCTTTTAATGATTGCATTCCGGTGTGCGGCGATCTTGGCGATCAGCAGGCATCCCTCGTTGGTCAAGCGTGCTTCCGGGTAGGCGAAGTCAAGAATACCTACAGCAGTGCCTGTTTCATGCTGTTAAATACCGGGGCGCAACCGATCACCTCTAATTTTGGCTTGCTGACGACAGTGGCTTTCAAATTTGGAAGCCAACCGGCGGTTTATGCCCTTGAGGGTGCGCTTGCTATGACCGGGGCGCTGGTTCGATGGCTCCGCGACAATTTGGGTATCATCAACAGCGCGCCTGAAATAGAACGGCTAGCGCTGAGTGTCAAGGACAATGGCGGTATCTACTTTGTGCCGCCCAGCTCAGAGTTTTATGCTCCCTATTGGGATGTGGATGCTCGCTGTGTGATTAGCGGAATAACTGGCGATGTGAACAAAGGGCATCTCGCACGTGCTGTTCTGGAAGCGATCGCGTATCAGACGCGCCAAGTGCTCGAGACAATGAAGAAGGATGCGGGGATCGAAATCGCGGCACTTAAGGTGGATGGCGCGATGGTCCACAACGATTTGCTCATGCAATTTCAAACCGACATTTTGGGCTTGCCGCTAGTCCGCCTGAAAATAGCGGAGGTATCTGCATTAGGGGCAGCGTACGCCGCTGGTTCGGCAACCGGATTTTGGTCAGCGCCAAGTTCGGAGGTCCTGCTAAATAACCTGCCTAACAAAAAGCCGGCGAACATGACCTGGCATCCCCAAATAGATTCTGCGCTGCGGGAAAGCTTGTATTGCGGTTGGTTACAAGCGATTGCAAATGCAGGAAACCAGCTTACGGGATTGCATCCGTCTCACTCTGTTCAGGAACCACTCAATACTTCCACTAGTGGTGCATTCGATAAGTAATTTAACATAGTCCTGCCGTCTTCCATTCCACTTCGATTGTCATTGCGTTCACCGTCAACAGCTCTCTCCCCGGCGGCACAACGACGATCACGAACAACGTCCGGATCGGCGATGATGGCACGAGCGGCGCGGAATCGAACACGGGCGATAATACCGCGCAGGACACAACGCC
>CAIKBD010000205.1 GCA_903825565.1 uncultured Anaerolineales bacterium
AAGCCCTGGTTCATTTCGCCTGTGCGATCATCACCGCTAGATTTTTGGGATAGGCTCTTAGCCAGATACGCCACGTACTGCATCGTGACGCTCAGGTCACCTTTGGGACTGCCATTCAAGACGACGATTTTCATGATCCTTGCTCCTTTTCATGGAAAAACAAATTGGTTTGCATGACGTTCATTTGCTTTGCTCCGCGTGGCGTCAATTCACTCCCGTCGTTGAAAAAGTCCCTTGCCCTTTGAGATACGCGTTGAGGAATTTCAAGACGAGCGCATTCATCTTTTCAATCGTAGCGAATGGATCTACTTGCCCCTGGCTTACACCTGGCACGCCACTGCTCATCACAGAAACGAAAAACGGTGAGACCAGCGGCAAGTCGGTGACGCCAAAATGATTGGTGCCTTTGAAATAAACTTCGTATCCGTGTGGAGCAGTGACAGCGGCATGACTCGCCCCAACGATTTCTTTGGCGTTGGGAATTTTTTCTATGGCGCGCATCATATCATCGGTGTAAATGTTCAGGATGGGGACAGGATAGGGCTTGGAATTCAGCACCTCACTGCCATTGACGAAATCCACATATTCCCCAATCAAATCGCCGTCCAGGTTAATGACCGCACTGATATCGTTGCGCTGTCTGGCAAGTTGCCCGCTCGTCGCCCCACCGATCGAGTGCCCCATCAAACCGATTTTCTTGGGATCAATCAGCCGATACACTGGAGCAGTGCCGCCGTCTTGTACTTGTGCCAAGATCGTATTCACGACAAAATCCATGTCGGCGACGCGCAGACTCAGCCACTTGTGGTCAATCTTGAAACGGGTTGTCGCGTCGCTGATTTTGTGATTGACCACATCCAGGTATTCTTGCCAGTACGCCGAATCTATCCGCACGAGCTTACCGTCGGAACCAATCGTAAACTGGGAATGGTAGGGATGGTCAATCGAAACGACGACATAGCCATTGCTTGCCAAGTCTGTAAACGTGGAGGTGTTGCTGATTTTTATTCCACCGGTGCCGTGCGAAAAAATCACCAAAGGAAAAGTTCCCCTCGCATCTTTAGGGAACCAGAATTGCACATTGACTTTTCTTTTCTCGCCCGTGTTCGTGAATGTTTCGACGCGGTTCTCGTCCGTATACGTAAAGTTGGCGGTCGCAATCGCGTACGTGCCGGTCGCTTTTGGCAATGTAAACTGGGGCAGAATCAGAGCCGGGATGACGGCAATGAAAACCAGCACCAAAATTCCGATTGTGTTGAACACGGTCCAGCCAAGCGAAAAAGTTTTTTGCTCGGTTCGATTGCGAACGAGCGTCCACGCACCCAGGATTGCCCAGACAAGCAACAGCGCGCCCAACAAGTACCAACGGAAACTCCATTCGATGATAGACATCAGCGCGAAAAAGATGAACGCGAGAAACGCGCCGACCCAGATCAGACTGCGGATGCGTTTTTGGTTGGAGCGTTGGCGCAGGCAATACGCGGCGAAAGCAATTTCAGTAATGAACGCGATGAGCAAAATGATTGTTCCCATAATCCTATTCCATGTCTACGTTATCGTGCGGGCTGGGTTTGCGCCAAAACGCGATTCACCATCATATCCACAAACTTGATCGTCTCGCCGTACATCACATCGTGTCCCGATTGTTCGAACCAGATTAATTCTTTGTGCGGCGCTTGGAGTGTGTTGTAATATTTTTCGACCAGGGATGCCATGGCGTTGATGTCATAGCGTCCTTCGGCAAAATACACTGGCACTTTGAGCTGGGTCGCTTGCGTCGTGAAATCGAGATCGGCGATTTGCGGATAGACAACGGTGAAAACATCAATAAAGCCGCGATACCAATTGAGTTTGTCTACCCAGCCATATTCTGGTCCCAGCAAGTGTCCCAGATACATGTCGTACATGGTAATCTTGCCACCAGTTTTTTGCGCCATGATTTTATTGAGCACACCTAGATACGGGGAATATTTTGTGAACATGCCTTCCCCAGTATATGGCGGCGGACCGACCTTGCGCAATGATTCGATGGTTGCCGAGTCGCCCTGCTCGGTCGCGTACTGGAGCGCCATCTCGTACCCCATCACATCATTTGAGGTCGTCGTAATCATCTGCCCCGTGCCGACATACGCGTGATACAATTCGGGATATTTCTGGATCAACTTGATACCCAGAATCGTGCCCCAGGATTCGCCCAACAGATAAATTTTGTCTTGATGAAATCGGGCGCGAAGCATCTCGGTCAATTCGCGCGCATCATTCAGATAACGCTCTACCGTGAGCGATGCAATCGGTACCGCCGAGTACGATTTGCCCGCGCCGGGTTGCTCCCAGTTGACGAGCACGAAATGTTCTTCGAGCGGCATCAGATATTGGCGCGTCAATCCCAGGGTACCGCCGCCCGGTCCGCCCGCGAGAAACAACAGCACCGGTTTTGTCTTGTCCTTGCCGCGAATTGTAATCCACTGTTCACTGCCGCCGAGTTTGACCTTTTCCAAAACCGCGATGCTGTTTGCGCCGGCAATCGGCGGCGTAAAGGTGAATACGTGCGACGCGATGATGCCAACAATGCTCATCACGATGATTCCAACAACCGCCGCGCCATAGATCACCGGTTGATTGAAACGCATCGGCGCAACAACCAGGGCAAGGTCAATGAGGATGAGCGGAAGCCAAATCCACATAGGCACACTCGTTGCCCAGGGCAACAAGATAACCGGTAGGGCAATGACCAACACGACCAGCCGACCCAGGAATTCTAAAATTCCCCATCCAATTTTGCGCGCGAGGTTTGAAACCGAAAACGTACTCGGCTTGGGTGTAGGTTGAGTAAAGGTAGCCATTTATCAATCTCCTGTTTATCCAAATATTGGGCTAGCGAATCGAAGCGATAAATGCATCCACCGTCGCTTGATTCCACCGACTCGTTGGCTCTTCGACCGTGAGCAAGACCAAACCGCCCTTGCCCTGAAACATGCCACGCATTTGCCGGTACGCTTGCCCTTCCGAGTTCGTGCCTTCGCTGATGACAAACTTGACCGACTGACCACGCACCGTAACCTGGCTTGCCCCTACCATAGTCAACTTGGTGGGACGTTTGCTGGATCGCGGTTGCGTGACCTGGGTCATTTGTCGTTCGAGCGTGACTTGATCCACTTTCGAGTCTGGTGGCATCTGAATGAACATGATGTGACTGTGGTCGTCGCCCGGCGAATAGGACGCTAACGCAAAATCTGCAACCTCGATGCCGTACTCGGTTGTGTAACCCGGTGGCAATTTGAAATCGGCAATCTTGCTCGCGATTTGCGCGACCTTTTCCGGGTTCGGCTCGAACTGCTGTCCAACGGTCACCCCGAACCAAGTTAGCGCGCCAAAGGTTGCCACTCCGCCGCATACACAGACGACGAGCAACCCAATCACAATGCCGAGAATGATCTTTGTGTTTTTACTCACCTTGTCCTCCTGTCATTTGGTCAGAAAATTTTCAACCGGGCGCTGTCAGGATTTTTCGAATCGTTTCAATCATCTGATCCGGCGGTTCGGTCTTGGAGATAAATGCATCCACCTCATCCGCCAATGCGTCCGCGCGCGATTCAGGGCGCGCACTGATCGCGATGATTTTTAATTTTGGCGCGAGCAATTTCAAAACCGACACGCGCCCGCGCGCGGGGCGACCGGGCAGTTCCCAATCCAAAATCACACAATCAGGAGGAGCGTCCTCGACGATTGCCCACACATGTTCCATGTCGCGTGCTTCGGTAATGGATTGAACACCCAGGCGTGTTTGCAACATGAGACGCAGGGCAGACCGCGATTCGGCGTTATCATCGGCGATCAGAATGGGTTGCCTCATTTACCTTGCTCAACAAACTGTAATTCTTCCAACTGCATCATATGCCCGCCCACAAAAAAACTCCCCCGTCATTGGGGGAGTTTGCATCCTGGTCAAGTGGCTAGTTATTATGAACCCGGCATCACACTAATTTTTTCTGAAGTGCCAGCGCCACGGCGGCAACCCGATTATCCACGTTCAACTTGCTCAAGATATTGCTGATGTGATATTTCACGGTCGAAAGACTGACGATCAAACGCTCGGCGATCTCGGTGTTGTTCAACCCTTCAACCATCAACTTGAGCACTTCGCGTTCGCGTTCGGTCAAGCCCTCAACTTCTTGCACTTGGCGATTCGCATGCATCAATGCTTCCGCCGCTTCGGAAGAAAGCGTCATTTTGCCGGCGTGCGCCGAACGAATTGCCGTTGCCAGTTCCGACGCGGAAACATTTTTCATCAAATAACCAATCGCGCCAGCTTGCAAAGCGTTTTGCACCAAATCATCCTCTTGAAAACTGGTCAGTGCAATCACCTGTACCGAGGGATACTTGTTGCGAATGATGCCGGTCGCCGTGACGCCATTCGTGCCGGGCATCATCAAATCCATCAGCACCACATCGGGCTTGAATTGACCACACCGCGCAATCGCTTCGTCGCCATTCGCCGCTTCGCCGATGAGTTCCAAATCGGGAACGATGGAGAGGAATGCACTCAACCCAGATCGCACCACGGCGTGGTCGTCCACTAACATGACACGGATTTTTGATTTGGTCATGATTGATCCTTTGTTTGCCAAGTTACCGAAATTTGCGTGCCTTCATTGGGTTCACTATAAATCGAAATATGTGCGCCAATCAAATCGGCGCGCTCGCGCATGATTTGCAAACCGAAATGATCCGGTGGAACCTGGGTTAAATCGAAACCGAAACCATTGTCTGCCACGACGAGGCGCACCGGATTTTCCAAACGCAACGTGACGATGGCTTGGGTCGCCTTGGCGTGTTTGACGATATTGTTCAAGGCTTCTTGTGCAATGCGATACAAACCGACCTGGACCGCCGCCGGCAATTTGCGCTGACCTTCCACGCTGAGTTGAATCGGCAAGCGGTCACGCCCAATCACCGACTCGCACAATTGGCGCATCAAGTCGGGCAGTGGAATTTCAGTCAACGCATTCGGGCGCAACTCGACGAGCAACAGGCGCATTTCCGCCAATGCACCGCGGGTCAATTGTCGCAACTCTTCGATGCGTTTGCGTCCTTCGGTTGGATTCATGTCCCAGATAGTGGGCAATACGTCGGCAATCAAACTGGCAGAGAAAAGTGTTTGCGTTACCGCATCGTGCAGATCGCGCGCGAGGCGCGTGCGTTCGCTATTCGCGGCATCCTGCGCCGCTTTTTGTTGCAACAACAAATTTGCTTGTTCGAGTTCTAGAGTGCGCTCGGCAATGCGCTGTTCGAGCGCACGCCGATATTCGGCTTCTTGCGCGGCGAGTTTTTCCGCCGCCCGTTTCTCTTCGTCAATATCTTCCACCAACGCGATTAAATAATCGGGCTTGCCATCCAAATCACGCACTAGCGAATAATTAACGCGCACCCAGTAGAGTGAACCATCTTTTCGATAATAACGCAACTCACTGACAAACGAGTTCCGTTCGCCCGCAACCAATTCCTGATACAAGTGGCTATCGGTGCTACGATCTTCGACCGCCATCAAGTCGAGCGGATTCATGTTGCGCAATTCTGCTTCGCTATAACCAACGATTTGCTCGGTCGTGGAGTTGACTGTGATGATATCCCCAGAGAGCGTCAGCACCGAGATGCCCACCGCGATATTTTCAAACACGGCTTGAAAGCGCGCTTGGGATTTTTTCAATTCTGCGCGCGTGCGCTTTGGCTCGTCAATATCTTCGATCAGCGCCAAAAAATAATTGAGTTGCCCTTGAGGATCGCGCACCGCAGAGAGCGTGAGGCGCGCCCAAAAAACCTCGTCGCCTTTGCGCAAAAAACGCCGCTCGACTTGATAATAATCCCGTTTGCCTTCCAAAATCTCATAGGCAAACTCGCGCCCCAACTCAACATCTGCGGGAAAAGAAAATTCGCGTTCATTGCGATTTTCCATTTCCGCTTCGGTGTACCCGGACATTTTGCGAATTGCCGGATTGAGCTTGATAAACTTGCCGTCCAACGTGGTCAACGCCATGCCGATGGCAGAACATTCAAAAGCGGCGCGAAAGCGGGCTTCGGATTCTTCGAGCGCGAGCGCGTTACGTTTTTGTTTATCAATGTCCATCAACATGCCGACGAGATAACGCGGGTTACGGTCTGGACCACGCACGACCGACATCGTCACATGCGCCCAGAACACCTCGCCGTTTTTCCGGATGTAACGCCGATCCGTTTCGTACGCATCGCGTTGCCCGGAGACCAACTCGTTGAATAGTTGGATCGAAGCCGGGTCATCTTCGGGAAAAGTTGGCTTGGAGACATCAATACCAATAATCTCTTCGCGGGTCATGCCAAACATCCGGCAGATGGCAGGGTTGGCGTCAATCGCCCTCCGATTCAATCCCACGATGCCAACGCCGACGGCAGAATCATTGAAAATCGCTTGAAACCGCGCTTCGGCAACGGACAACTGCTCGGCAAGCGAATGATTCGTCTTCAAGTGGAGTACGCGAATCTGCACGCCGATCATCAGAATCCCGATACATAGAATGATCACGACACCGTACAGCATCCACAAATTCCAGGACGGTGATGTCGAATTGATAAAGCCAAACAATGTCGTAATTGCGATGATCAACAGGATGGCGAGAACATGCAGGAGAGTGGATAGGCGCATTTTTTTCCTCGTAAATCAATCCCGGCAAATACAAAACCCGCATTGGCGCTCAACCAATGCGGGCGACGAGACGTGCATCGCTCGATGTTCGCATCAGCGAAAGCCACTCCTCAGCTGAAAAGAAACTCGACCAACCGATTATAGCATGTTCATCTGAAACCGGGCAAGTCATTGAATTGACGAGACGCTGAGATGGTTTCATCGGAAACGCTCCATTTTTATTTTACGAAGATATCTTTTGCATGATAATTCTAAAATAGCGTGTGCGCCCCCGTCGCTGGGTGAGTCTTGACCCCGGTCAAATGGCTAGTTGTGCACTGGGCAAGCGACCCGGAATGAAAATACGCATCTGAATTCACGGTCAAACCGTTTGTACGGTTTCAATATTCATTTGACAACAAGTTAGGTGTCACTGCGAGGCGCGATTTTTGCGCCGAAGCAAGCACTCCGCTTGCAGACGGCTTTATTTTTCGCCAAGACAGTTCCTTGCGGACTGGGCAAAGTCGTGCATCTCCCGACTTGTGCCTTGACGTGGTTTTGGGCTTGTGCCATGCTCGACTCTGACCTCCCAATCAGACACGATTTTTCAAATCGCCAAGAGCGCGGAGGATAAATTTGCCGAGATACTACGGGGCGCCCAGCCCACGATTGTGATGGCGCGCATTGGCATGCTTCCGCACCGGCGTATCCTCAGACTGATCCAAAGGAAACCCCAATGATTCGAATTCTCATCGCGGACGATCACGCGCTCGTGCGCGAAGGGCTGAACAAGATTCTTAAAAGCGAACCGCATATGTTGGTCGTCGGCGAAGCGCAAAATGCGCCCCAGGTTTTTGAATTGCTCAAAATGCATGCGGTCCACATTGTCCTGCTGGATATTTCGATGCCAGGCATGAGCGGCTTGGATGCGCTCAAAGAATTGCAACGCGAGCACCCGCAATTACCGGTTCTCATCCTGAGTATGCCTCCCGAAGATCGGTTTGCGGTGCGCGCGCTCAAAGCCGGCGCGGCGGGGTACATCACCAAGGAGAGCGCGGTGGGCGAACTCGTCAAAGCGATTCGTAAGATCGCGGCGGGCGGCAAGTATGTCAGTCCCGCGCTCGCCGAAAAACCCGCCGACCAACTGGGCATGCCCGCCACGCAACTGCCGCACGAAAACTTGGCCGACTGCGAATTTCAAGTGTTGCGCATGATTGCGACCGGCAAAAAAGTCAGCGAAATCGCGCAGAGTTGGCGTTGAACATCTGTACCGTCAATACTTATCGCGCGCGCGTGCTCGAAAAAATGGGTCTGGCGTCGAACGTCGAACTGACACGGTACGCGATGGAACATCATCTGGTAGATTAGAGTCGAAATTAAAACCCCGTTGGCGTCAAGCGAACGTTTTTTTGTTTCTTGTCGCAAAAAATATGACATGGCTTTGGCATTTGCTCCGATTTTTTCCGGGCGGCAACCTGACGGCGACGGTGGCAGGCAACAGCACGATTGTAGCGGAGAGTACCGTGGATTTGTCGTTTCAGACCAACGGCACGGTGCGGCGTGTCTTGGTTGAAGAAGGTGACATTGTCTCAGCGGGTCAAGTACTCGCCAAATTGGACGACCGCACACTGCAAGCCGACCTGGTTTCGGCGCAAGCCAAACTCACTTCCGCGTAAGCCAAGTTGAGCAAGACCAAGCAAGGCGCAACCGCCGAACAAATCGCGTCGGCGCAAACGGCGGTGACGAGTACGCAAGTTGCGTACGATAAAGCGGTGAAGCAAGTCGAAGCGGCGAACATGGATATCTCGTCCGCAAAACTAACGATGGACAAGGCCCAAGTTGCGGTAGGTACCGCGCAGGCGGCATATGATCGCATCGGCGGCGCGTCGAATCCGATGATCGGAATGATGCAACAAGCCAAAGATTTGCAAAATGCAACGCTCGAGTATCAGAATGCTGTTGCCAAGTATCAATCGCAACTCAAGACGCTCGAGACGAGCAACAATTCGAAGAAATGAATTTGCCAGTGAACGGCATCGCACCCCAGTTCAGCGCCAACGCCCAGGTCGTTGCGCCCCGCCGCTGACAAGAATGCGTCCGTGCTCGGTACGACGCCAGCATACAAAACGTTGCAAAGTCTGACTGTAGCGAGCGGTCGTTTTTTTAGCGAGGATGATGTCAAGAGCGCATCGGCAGTCATTGTGCTGGGCAACACGCTGGCGAATGATTTGTTTGGCAAGGGGCAAGTGGTTGGACAAAACGTCCGTGTGCGCGACCAAACGTTTCGCATCATCGGCGTTCTGACGGCGAAAGGAGGCAGTGGGTTCAACTCGGTGGATGATATGGCGCTGATGCCAATTAGCATTGCGCATCAACGTTTCCCCAACGCGCGGACGCCGGACGGGAACGCCTACGTCGTATCCAGCATTAATGTCTCGGTAAAAAACAAGGACGATGTTGACGCCGTGCAATCGCGCATCGGCATCCTATTGCGCGAATGACATCGCCTAAAATCCAACGGCAGTGAAGATGATTTCAGATTGATGAGTCAAGCCTCGATGTTGAGTATGCCTACGACAATCACAACCTTGTTGACCGTACTGCTTGCCGCAATTGCCAGCATCTCACTTCTGGTTGGCGGTATCGGCATTATGAACATTATGCTGGTGAGTGTCACCGAACGTACGCGTGAGGTTGGCTTGCGCAAAGCGGTCGGCGCGCAGAGCCGCGACATTCTGTTGCAATTCATCTTTGAAGCGATTGCGATTAGTTTGTCCGGCGGAGTAATTGGCTTGGCGATTGAAAGCACGGTGGCGTTGCTTGTAACTCTCTCTGGCTTGCTCAACACCTCGGTTAGTCTTGGCGCGGCAACGCTCGCGTTAGGATTTTCCGTCGCGGTCGGTATGTTCTTCGGCATCTATCCCGCGCAACGCGCCGCGCGGCTCAATCCGATTGATGCATTGAGGTATGAATAGCCACAAAGCACTAACGCACGAAGACGCGGCAACCAAACGCGGCTAGAATTCCCTAGCCGCGTTTGGTTTACTTTGAAAACGATGGAGCTTGTATTCGCGGCTTTTCAAAAACCGCATCAAACTGCTCACATTTTCCTACGAAAATCTTTCTTCTTTGAATGGATCACCGTGCCTATCCGTATGGTATAGGTTAGAGTCGATGGAATTCATCAAGGTGTTAAAAATGTTTCTGACGCAAAATTGGTTGGACAACCGATGAAAAATAGCGTAAACTAGATTTGTATCTGTCTCTTGGTTTTTTCTAGTACACAGGGAGGATCGTCATGCCTTCCGCATCTACTGCGACTCGATCAGACAGAATCCCATTGCGCTTGTATCTCCTCGGTGCGTTCCGCGTTGAATGTGGAACGAAAACAATCCACTTCTCCACGCACAAAGTGGAATCCCTCTTTGCATTCCTGGCTTTACATCCCGAACCCCATCCCCGCGAAAAACTTGCCGCACTCCTCTGGGGCGATTTCACCGATGAACAAGCACGCCACTCGTTGCGGACTGCGCTCGCCGCTATTCGCAAAGAACTAGGCGACGACATTCTCATCGCCGATCGTGAGACGGTGCAACTGAATGCTGATTTCCCAGTTTGGGTCGATGCCAAAGAAATTTTAGATTTCAGATTGCAGAATTCAGATTGGGTCTCTTTTCGATCTACAATCTGCAATTTGAAACACTTGCACCGCACGCAAGTGCAGGTGTCTGAAATTGATCTTCTTCCCGATTTCTACGACGATTGGATTCTCCCCGAACGTGAACGCCTACGCGCGATTTACCTCGATGCCATGTTGCAATTGGTTCAATATCATCGTGGCAAGAGTGAGTACACGACGGCGATTGAACTCGCGCAAAAAATTTTGGTGACTGACCCGGCAAATGAGAAAGCGTACCAACACATTATCTTTTGTCTCGCGGCAGTCGGTGACCGGATTGGCGCGCTGAAACAATACGACGAATGTGCGAAAAAATTGCGCGCCGACCTGGGTGTCGAGCCATCGAAAGAAACGCTTATTTTGCGCGATCAAATCGAACAGGAATTGACGGGGGGCAAGGCGCATGAGGCGTTGCTCACGAATGTGCCTGCGCCGTTGACGAGTTTTATCGGAAGGGAAGCGGAACAGAGGGAACTCAAGGAACTCTTGGAAAAGACGCGCCTATTGACGTTGACCGGCGCAGGCGGTTGTGGCAAAACGCGCCTTGCGATTCAAGTGGCGACCGAGTTGGCGAATGCAAATCGATTCAAGAATGGCGTGTGGTGGGTTGAACTGGCATCGCTCGCCGACCCAGGATTGGTTCCGCAGACTGTGGCTAAAGTGTTTGATTTGGAAGGTCTGGGAACCACACCAATTCTTACGCTACTTGCGAATTATTTGCGTGCCAAAGAATTATTGCTCGTCCTCGACAATTGCGAGCATTTGATTGAGGCGTGCGCGAAACTCGCTAATCAACTTTTATCAACGTGTCCCCAATTGAAAATACTCGCGAGTAGCCGTGAAGCTTTGGGCATTGTGGGTGAAGTGCCGTACAAAATTCCTTCGCTCTCCTTGCCTTCCAAGGAATCAAGCCGTGATTTGAATTTGGTTAGTCAATCCGAAGCCGTACAATTATTTGTTGCGCGTGCCCAAAATCTTGCACCAGCATTCACACTTACTTTGCAAAATGCGCCTACCATCATCCAAATCTGCGAACGATTGGACGGCATTCCGTTGGCATTGGAACTGGCGGCGGCGCGTGTGAAATCGTTGAGTGTGGAGCAAATTGCCGCGCGGCTGGATGATCGTTTTCGATTGCTCACAGGCGGTAGCCGCACGGCGTTGCCGCGTCATCAAACATTGCGCGCGGCAATCGATTGGAGTTACGAATTGCTTTCGGATGCTGAGCGTGTAATGTTGCGTTGGTTATCCGTGTTTGCAGGGGGATGGACATTGGAAGCGGCGCAAGCCGTATGCAGTTGCGACCCGGTTTGTGCGGACGATGCGCTTGATTTGCTCGCGCATTTGGTGGACAAGTCGTTGATTGTCTTTGAACGCGATGCGGCACGCTATCGAATGATGGAGACGATTCGGCAGTACGCGCGCGAGAAATTGTTGGAGTCGGGTAAGGATGATCTCGTTCACTCTCGCCATTTGGATTTCTTTCTCAGACTAGCTGAATTGGCAGAGCCAGAACTCCAAAAGGGATCGAAACAATGGATGGATCGCTTAGAAACAGAGTACGACAACGTACGTGTTGCGTGGGAACATGCAATAGCAACTAATAATGGATTGGCAGTACGATTAGCGGTATCATTACGATGGTTTTGGACTCGACGTGGATATTTGGTTGAAGGACGCGAGTGGTTAACTCGGCTCTTGCCGCGTACTGAGACATGGGGGGCAACAATCCAGCGAACCAGAGCGTTGATCCTTGCAGGTGTGTTGGATTATTATTTTCAAGAGTATTCATCGGCCTTGTTGCTTTCCGAACAAGGGTTGAACATCGCGCGTATTGTAGGCAATCAGAATGCGATCGCCAATGCCTTGCTCGAAATGGGAATGATATTTCGAAATATGGGGGAGCAACAAAGAGCGCGTTCAGTACTTGAAGAGAGTTTGGCGCTGTATAGATTATTGGGAGATCAGTCAAACATTGCACGGACGCTATTTGGATTGGGTAGTGTGGCACAAGCCCAAGGTGATTTGGTGCCAGCACAGATACTTTTTGAAGAGAGTCTTGCCATGAGCCTTGTATTAGGCGATGACTATATGCGGGTTGGTCCATTGAATGGGCTGGGTGAAGTCGCGCGGGCGCAAGGTGATTTCAAACGAGCCGCAGGGTTATATACGGAATGTGTTGAGATTGACCGTAAGATTGGAAATAAACTTCATTTCTCAGTTGCCCTCTCAAATTTGGGTTGTGCCGTTTTACAGCTAGGCGATTATCGAAGAGCCAAAAGGATATTGGTCGAATGCCTTGAATGGCTACGTTTTCGCGGAGTGTTTTGGAATACTGTTTGGTTAATCGGAATGTCAGGCGCGATCGAGGCGTCTGGAAATCCATTGCTTGCCGCACGGCTTTTGGGGGCAGTGAATGCATGGTTTGAAGCTTTGGGAAAAACTCAAATTCCATATTCCTTTGCAGATAGATTATTCTATCAGAGCCTTTTGGCCAAGTTGCACGAAAAATTAGACCAAGCGACGTTCGACAAAGAAATGGCAGAAGGCCGCAAGCTGACATTGGAACAAGCGACAGAGGTCGCGCTGGAACAAGGTAAATAGTTCGGCAATTCCAAGACCTGACAGGTTTTCGCTTTTAGCGAAAACCTGTCAGGTCTTTTTTTTGTTCCGTCAAAAAAATATTTTGCGATTTGACGATAAACCCTGCCGATTTTTGTCGGTGGCTTGTCACTCGCACCGTAACCTGAGGTCAGACACAGGGAAGGTGCAAGATGCAAGCAACCAAAATTATCAAGACAGGAATCAAGATTGCAGTCGTTATCATCACCTTATTAGCAGGTTTTCAATCGGCACATTCAAACGTCGCCGCATCATCGCCAGAAACCACAACCAATTTGCTCGATGGTATCACGCTCGATTCATCACTCTCGCCTGAAGATGTGACGTATCTTGCGACCACACTTCAACTCTTGCGCGACCAACTTCCCGAATGGGCACAATATGTTCAAGACAGCAAACCATTTACGCTGATTGTGGATACGCGCGAAGGCGACAAGGGACGCGAGGCAATCGCCAATTGTTGTGATACGCAAGGACGCGGCACGATTACACTCGGTCATCACCTGGGATATTCGGTGGATGCGAATACGCCCGAAGCACAACAGGCGATGTTCATCGGCACACTGATTCACGAACTTGCTCACGTGCGCGATCAACGCGCGGGACGTGCAAGCAAGACGAGTTTCAAATCGTGCGTGACAGCGGAGAAATCGGGATTGGACAAGCAGTTGGATGTGAAACGCGCAATGGCAACGCTGAACCTGGGATATGGTTATCGCCAAGCATTAGATCAACAAATCACAAGTGAAGCCAAAGCATTGCAATCGCGCGAGTTGTGGGATTTTTATTGCGGAGCGTTCGACAAATAGAGGCAAAAGATTCCTGCTCAAGCCAGGTGGTTAGCGTGAGTTCAATAGGCGGGTGAGAAAAGTTTCTCACCCGTCTTCATCAAACTCGCACTAGATTGTCAAAGATGGATATTCAATCGCTACGAAAACCGTTCTTCAGCGAAAGGATCACCGCGCATGTGATAGCCGTACCCTTCCCAGAAACCGGCGCGATCCTTTGCCATAAATTCGATGCCGCGCAACCATTTCGCCGATTTCCAAAAATAAAGTTGCGGCACAAATAATCGCAGCGGATAGCCGTGATCCGGTTCGAGCGGCTTGTCGTCGTACTTGTACGCGAGCATAATGTTCGGCTTTGCCATTTCTTCGAGTGACACGTTCGCCGTGAACCCGTACTCGCAGTGTGGAACACAATGCGAACGAGATTCAGATGGAAGAAGCAGAAGCGGTTCTCATTCAAAAGGAAGGAATTGTATTGAGGTCGAGGGTATTCGATCTTGCTTCCCAGTTTTCAACTGCAAACCCATAGAGCGATTCCCTAGCACAACCCCATGTCTGCCCGCGAATTCATGCGAATCTCCACGAGAAACTTTGGTGATGATTCGCGTGATTCGCGGGTTGCACATCTTCAAGGTCACGATACCTATTGCTGACCAATACTATAAATATCTCCGCGTTGCGCACTACGAAAATCTTTCTTCCGTCCATGGATCTCCACGCGAATGATAACCGTAGCCTTCCCAAAAACCGGGACGATCCTTTTCCATGAACTCGATGCCGCGCAACCACTTTGCTGATTTCCAGAAGTATAGATGTGGCACCAGCAGTCTCAACGGATAGCCATGATCCGGTTCGAGTGGTTTGTCACCATATTTATATGCCAACAACACATTCTCGTCATTGAGGAGTTCATCCAAAGGAACATCGGCGGTAAAATCAAATTCACAATGGGCCATAATGTAGTGTGCTTCTGGTTTCGGTCTCGCCGTCTCCATCACCCAGGACCAGGGCACGCCCTCCCATGCCGTATCTAGTTTTGACCACCTAGTTACGCAATGGATGTCTACTACTTCTCGCTTTGTGGGCAGCTTCAAGAACTCGTCCCACGTTAGTCGGATTGGGTTATCCACCAGACCCCAGATTTTGAAATCCCAGGTCTTCGGGTCGAATCGAGGGACGGAGCCATAGTGGAGAACAGGGAATTTGTCGGTTAGATATTGACCTGGCGGAAGCCGCCCTGCGTGCGAATCGAAAGGGCGCTGTGGATTAGCGCGCTTGAGTCTCAATACCTTATCGAGGGGATTATCATTTGGCATTTTTTATTTTTCTCTTTCTGTTATTTTGCTGGGTAACACGAGTATAGTCCCCTCAGCAGGTTTGTCAATCGCCTGCATTTCATCTCCGTTCCGGTCGGGTTTTTGGCCGTCGTTATAGTTCTGGTTTTTGGTTGTCAGTTCACGGCCGCGCATGGCCAATTCCTGGAAAATGAGAACCATCCTTTGAATAATCTCTTCCTCTTCGGCTTCAGCGTTGGCTTCGATTTCAAATTCAGTCAAAGACGGATCACTATTGAATTCAGTCTCGTTAGTTTGTGCCTGCAAAACGCTTCTCTCTTTTGACTCTTTCATGAACCAGGATTGTTGTGATAGTGGTTTTGACTTTCGTTTTAAATCTCAAATCAGACCGTCATTACCACGTCAAAGCATTCTTTCAGGCATTTCCAGCACAACTTATTCGACCTGAATACTAATGCCTCGTTTCGCGGTGCAATAATGGCGTACGCCCCGGTTGCATGGCAAAGGCGACACTTCGCCCGAATGAGAAACTCTTCGATGTAGATAATGTCTTCAGTAAAATCTACTGCGGCGATCATTTTGGGAGACTTGTCGCATTTCTTGCCGACTTGGCTCGTCTGTCCCGTCCAAATATGTTGATTTCTGTTCAACAATAAGGTGCATGCAATCCACAGTTCAACTGTGCTTAATGGACTGGGTTCCCTTTTTTCGTAGTTATCATCCTTGTTTTCTGAACTGATAATTTTTTTTGGCATTGCATGAAGCGTTGTTTTCAGTTTCAGAACTGTAACCTTCTTTCTTGCCCCTGTTCACGCAAACCTTCTGCCAACAGGCTTGCTACCCAAACTTCCCGTTCTGCTCTTTTCGTTTTCACTGCGGAATAGGCTAGGTCAATTCATGTTCGAGAATTGCGGATAGTTGATTGTGAATGAGGCGAATATGCGCCACTAGATTTTCCTACCGCGATGTTGACGCCGTGCCTTGAGTGCACGGTCGACAAAGGCGCGAGCTTCGTTTTCGGTTTCTTGCGTGAAACCTTCACGCGCAATTGCAAAGCAAGCGACCTTCGCACCAAAATGGTCCACGAGTGCCGCCAAGCGACTAGCAGTGAAATCGTCTTTACAAATTGCGACACTCCTTTGGATCAAGGTGAAATCTCCGTTGGGATGTGAAGTACCAAATTCGCTTCGCAAAAACCGGTAGAACGTTCCCCCAGGTTTTTTAGCAAAGTCCCAGGCAACCAAATATCTCTGCGTCATATTGTTTTCCCTTGCCCGCCTGTGTTCGTTACGACTACGTTTTCCCGTTGTCGCTTTCGAGCACAGCATTACCTTGATTGTAACATGCGGCTCTAACAAGAAAATAAAAAGAGACCCAAAAAACAATCAATAAAAACCCTGGGAATAAGCTGACCTCTTTCTTCACAAGGAAATAACTAAAAAAGTTTTTCTTCCCTTACCGGGATGAATTCTTGATGCGAGGATGCCATCATGTTCGGTCTCGATTGGTTGACTTTATCCTTAGCCGCGATATAATTGTTGCCGTCAGCGATTTATCACCGATCACTCTTCGGACTACCCCCTCGTTTTGGCACGCGTTGAACGATCTACTCACCCGTCGATTTCTGGCGAACATTCATGCTCGTCATTTTGGATCAAGATGCCGAAAATTTCGGAGTCTTTTCCATTTCTGTTGCCCGGTGTTGGCACCATGGGCACCTAGAAAGTTTTTGTTCTCAATTGAAAACCACATACCGTTCGTCAACTCTGGCATTGTCCAAAATTCATTTGCCACCTCACCGAGAGGGATTGTTGCGACGTCCACGCTTGATCGATCACCTTCATTCACAGATCGACCGACAACTCGTTGTTATTGTGGCGCCTCCTGGCTATGGTAAAACTAGTTTGCTTCTGGACTGGGCTCACGACGCCGATTTTCCCGTGGCTTGGTACACGCTCGATGCATTCGACAATACTCCGCATACTTTCCTCACCTATTTGATCGAATCTATCCGCGTGCAGTTTCCCGCGTTTGGCACCCAATCGTTGGCGGCATTGGAGCAATCCGCCGATACGGTTGCACGTTTGCACCCCGTCATCCGCTTGATTGCCAATGAGATGCTCCACCTCTCCGATCATCTCGTCGTTGTCCTTGACGACTATCACGTCATCGAAAATAAAACGATTAGCGAATTGATCGAATTGCTCATTCGTTATGGCGGCGATAGTTGCCATCTCTTTATCAATTCGCGGACTCTCCCGCACATCCCAGACCAGCTCTTGCTCCGCGCCCGTGATAAGATGAGTGGGCTGGGAAATGCCGAGTTGCGTTTCACCGCTCCCGAAATTCAAGCCCTGGTCGAACAAAACTATGGCTTGACCGTCTCGACGCAACGTGCCCAGGAACTTGCGCAAATCACCGATGGGTGGATCACCGCTTTGCTTCTGATGGGACAACAAACGGGTTGGTGTGAATTGGTTCAGAATGCACTCACGATGCCTGAAGCAGCGAACCCCGTATTTGATTATCTTGCTGAGCAAGTCTTCTCCCGTCAATCAGAAAGTATGCGTCATTTCCTCCTTGGCTCTTCTGTCCTCACTCCGCTCGCTCCCGAAATGCTGGATCAATTACCGGGCTTAGCCGAGTCCAAGCGTTGTCTCGAGGCGCTGGCGGAACAACCTTTCTTCGTGGCGCGATTGGGTGGAGCGGATGACTTGTACGGGTACCATCCACTCTTGCGTGATTTTCTCAAAACGCGCTTGCAGAAAGAGAATCCAACCTGGTTTGAACAACTCAGCTTGGCGTGTGCCGACCAATACCGACAGCAAGGCAAGTGGGATCGCGCCGTCGAGATTTATCTCGAGTTAGGAGAAACCACAAAAGTAGCAGATGTGTTGGAATCCATCGAGGAATCGCTGCGGAAACCATCTGAAATTGCCAGTGCGACGCGCTGGGTTGAGGCGTTGCCGACTGACCTTACTTCTCAGAGTCCATACTTGTTGAGCCTGCGAGGAAAAATCAATATGGCGCGTGGTTTGCAAGAGGAAGCCGCCGTGTTATTCGACGCGTCCGCGCGCAAATTCCAACGCGCCGGTGATTATGAAGCCGCTGCCGACAAGCGCGTATGGAAAGGAACGGCTCTGCGGTTCTTGGGTCGCTATCGCGAGAGTATTGTGGAGACCCAAAAAATTGATGCGCTCTTAAAAAAATTGCCCCGTCACGTTTCACCCGCGCGGTTGCGTGCCGCCAGTTTACACTTGCGTGGGCTGGTCAAATATCGGCTAGGCAAACTTGCCCAAGCGTACGAGGACTTAAAATGTGCGCGTGATCTCTATCTGCCCACCCATGACTTGGTCAGTCAAGCGAATGTCTATAATGACCTGGGAATTACAGCACGGGCCATGGGGCATTTGACCCAAGCGGTCGAACATTACAAACAAGCACTCGCTCTATGGGAGCGTCTCGGTTATGTGAGTGCAGCTGCCAACACACTGAACAATCTTGGTTTTGCGTATTTGCTTCAAGGGAAAACAGAGGAGGCAGATAAGGTCTTGCAGAATGCGCTGGCAAAATCTCGCCAGGGTAGTTGGCCACGGATCGAAGCAGGTATCCTTTCGACGTTGGGCGATTTATATCGCGATCTAGGCGAATACTCCCAAGCACTCGAGTTCTACCGAGACTGTCTCCGCACAGCACAAGAAGGAAATGACGCGAGCTTGGTCTTCTACAGCCAGTTGTTCATTGGGGATGTGCATCGACGGATGGAAGATGCGGCGCAAGCACGCGAGTGGCTTGACCGAGCTGCGCGGAGTATTTACGCTAGCAAGTCTGCTATCGAACTGGGGCAATTGAAACTCGCTCAAGGATTGTTGGCCACCGAACAAGGTCGATGGAAGCCGGGATTGAATTTGATAACTGAGGCAACCAAGTTGTTCGATCAAATGGGAAACAAATATCTCGAAGCGTTAGGAGAGTATCATCTAGCGCATCTTCAATACTGCCAAGGACATACCGTAGAAGCCACGACCCATCTGATCCAAACGGCGAAGTTGATTGATGCGTTGGGATATGAGCATTTCTTGGTTGCGGAAGGACGTCGAACTCATGTCACATTGGAATTCGCCAGCACGTTGAAGCAAGTTGGTCCGCGGTTCAAACGGATCCTGCACCAGGTTCATCCGATTCCCACGCCGCTATTACGCCGTGCTCCCGTTGCGTCGCCTACGCTCTTTTTGGCAGTTTACACTCTCGGGCAAGAGCAAGTCGTGGCCAATGGGGCAATGGTGTCAGAACTACGACCGCAGGTGCGAGAACTATTTTTATTTTTGCTTTCGCGTTTACCCACCGGAGCAAGGAAGGAAGAGCTCGCTGACAAGTTCTGGGGCGACTTGACCCCCGAACGTGCTGATGGCGTCCTAGGGGTTACCCTCACACGCATTCGCAAATTGCCCTGTGCGGTATCGTTGGTGAATGGATGGTATGTGCTTGAACCTGAGCATTTGTGGTATGACGTTCAAGAATTCGAGAATGGCTTGGCCGATGCCAAACGCGCATCGAGCGCATCGTTGCGGATTCCGCGCTTGAAGCAAACGCTGGATTTGTATCATGGCGATTATTTAGAGCGCATGGACTCAACCTGGGTCATCGAAGAGCGCGAGCGATTGAGACGGCTCTATCTGGGCGCGCTTGCTTCTCTCGCCGAGGCGTACGCCGAAACCAAGGATTTGGATTCAGCGCTCGACACTTTTCAAAAAGCGTCCCAGGTTGAATCATTTTACGAGCCTGCCTGGTTTGGCGCGATGCAAGTGGAACTGCGCATGGGTAATCGGGCAGCCGCGATTGCCCGCTATGATAAATTCAAACAGATTTTGCAGGAAGAAATGAGTATTGAACCTGGGTCGGAGATTCAAGCCCTCTATCGAGACATCATCAACATGAAACGATAACCCCAGAATACGGCGCACGCTTGAGCCGAACCATTCAAAATAAGACTACAGAACGGACGGATTAGACCGTCCGTTCTTTTTTTTTGGCCGATTTTGGTAAGAACCTGGTAAAGCGGTCACCTTAGGATGCTTCCGAAAATTCACACTACGGAGGTTTCCTCATGAACAGCTTGAAGTACGTGATCGCTCGATTTTACTCGCCGCGCACCGTTTGGCTCATTACCGTGGTCGCGCTAATGGCTCTGTCGCTGGTCGGCACGGCGATGGAAGTCGATTCATGCGGTCCCGCGGCTTGCTAAACAACGATGGTGATCCTCGCGATCATACTCATCACGATTGGTATCGCCGTTAGCATGTGGCGCATGTTTGTTCAAGGGGGCAAGGGCAACTTTGCCCCTCTTCACCTTCGCGGACTAATGCTCCCAATATTGGGATTGGGATTGCAGGTCATCGCATTGCGATGGATCGATGGATGGGAACGATTCATTCCATTCATGCTGTCTCAAATGGTATTGCTCATATTCTTTGTCACAAACTGGAATCATCTACCGCTGCGCTTGTTTGCCATCGGCGTTTTTCTGAATCTCATCCCCATTATCTCAAATGGCGGTTATATGCCGATCACGCCGCAAGCCATGAGTGCTCTTCACCCAGGAACTGACGCGACCCAATGGATCACTGGCTTTACGCATGTGGGGTCCAAGGACATCGTCTTGCCGGCTGTGGAGTCTGTCTTCTGGTTCCTGGGGGATGTGTTTGTTTTGAGTAGGCCCTTTCCATTACCAACGGCGTTCAGTCCCGGCGATGTAGTCATCGTCATTGGATTGGGTTGGACCGTCTACCGGTTCTCTGTACCAGGAGGAGCCCAGGATGAAACCAACCGATCTGGATCGTCTCGTGTGCGCTGGTGTTGTCGACCAACAGTTTCGCGCTCTCCTCGTGCGCGATCCATTACACGCCGTTGAAGAAGGTTTCTATGGGGAAGAGTTCCACCTAACCGAGGAAGAACGGATGCTGCTGGCTAATATCCATACAAACGATTTTGACGAATGGGTGCGCGAGATAGCGCGATGGATTTTGCGTCAGCGTGGACAAGAACTGGCTTAGGTTACCCAGATCGTATTGAGCCTGTGCTGAATAATCTATTTCAAGGACAGAAGTATATGGGCTGAATTGATTAGTCGAATAGGAAGAGTTAAATCGCATGGCTTTCGTTGTTTGAACAGGTTAACCCAAAGCCAAAGTGGATGGGTAAAATTGCGCGCTTGAATAAAGTGCTGATTGCATCATCGCGACCGAATCTAAAAATGCGATGAACTATGGAGGTACACTGTCTGTACTTTTCTCACCGATTGGTATTGAGCAACCTAGGTTGCTCAAATAGCATTGACTTCGCCTCGCGCATTCCTCTCGCCCATTCCCTCGCATGTTCTTTCGATAGGCTTCCTACACAAAATAGAATCTACCGTAGGCTTCCAGATTAATACAATTGATCCAAATTACTTGGCGTACGTGAGTTTTCAATTTCCCTGTCAGTTTTAGTGATTATTTATTCGTTTTTGTTTTTTTTGTTAGAGTCATTTTTTATAATGAATACTGTGAACTTTGACAAACTCAACGACCTGAAAAATCGTCCAACTGCTCCATGCTAATCCCAAGTCCCGGATGGGTGTGGATTCAGCGCGATTCGGATCGATCACGACTGGGATAGAACTACACAGGCTCCGAATATTCCAATTTGATGAACCCAGGAGGTTGTCCTCAATCATGTGTAACCCAGCAATTGAATCCAGTGTAGTTCCCATATTTGTGTCACGTATTCTAATCCATGCATGCAAATCCAGACCGTTGGTAAGAGCCCACTGCCCCGATGGACTCGGGGGAAACAATTCCAAACACAAGTCAGTTTGTCGCCGTATCCAGATGTTTTAGCCGCTTGTTAAAGTTCTGTCTCTCAAGTGATGGCAGATACCTTGAGGTGTGTTGAGTTCACCTCGGCAGTGATTTATACGAATGGAAGATTTCGTGGAGATCACTGCCGAGCCGTAGATGATCAGGAGAACCGGGTGTGAATCATTTATCATCTGTATCCGAGCAAGATGCGATCGTACAACTCTGGCTTGCCGCCTTGCTTGAGTTGGATGCGACCCTGCCGCGTCCTGTTGCGGACGCTATGGTGTGCAATGTTGCACGAGGGGCGTTGGGTGAAAATTTGCGTCTGCTCGAACAAGCACTGATGCATTTGGAATTACTCAACATGGACGATCTCGCTGGCAGTGAAGCTCGAACAGTCCTGGCTGTCCTAATGGCGATGGAGCGCCGAGTAAACTTTTTGCAATTCAAGATCCGTCAGTTATGGAATCCGCCAGTTTGAATGTCGCTCTGCAGTTCGCGACGTGAAGACCCCCAAAAATGGGCGTGGCTTTTCTGATCGATTGGCGAGTGTAACCATCAAATTCGCGGGCTGTCTGCGCCACCGCCTATGTCTATATTTTAACCCTCATCGAGGATGGTAAACAATGATGTCACCATGTGCAGCCAAGGTTGCGCTACCCAGTCGGAGTCGACTGCTCCTGCATCGTTCGCGTTTGGTCGATTTTCTCCACGACCACATCGACCGAAGGCTCATCATCATTTCAGCTCCCACTGGGTATGGCAAAACCTCACTGTTGATCGATTTTGCGTACGAAACGCCTTTACCGGTTTGCTGGTACAATCTTGACGCGCTCGACCATGATCCCCAGGTCTTTTTGGAATACTTGATTGCTTCAATCCAGACTCGTTTTCCAAACGTTGGCGAGCGAGCCCAAAAAGTATTGGGTAGCGGAACCACGCCGGAAAACTTTGACGCGGCATTGGGTGCGCTGGCAAATGAAATCCAGAAAAACGTTTCAAGCCATTTTGTCATCGTCTTCGACGATTACCATCAAGTTGCCGATGCCGACGTCATCACCCGTTTGATCAATCTACTCCTGGCTCGCTTGCCCAGCAAAGTCCACTTGGTCATCGCGTCGCGAACGGTTCCCCTGAAACTGAATCGCGCGCCACTGCAAACTCATCTGCAAGTCGTATCCCTCGAAACGAGTGATCTTCAATTTACCGCCGAAGAGTTGCGTGCCTTTGTGCATCAGAATTACCAGATCGATCTCTCGCTAGATCAAGCGTCCGACCTCGCTATTCGGTCGGAAGGATGGATTGCGGGTATCCTTTTGACCACACCGATGTTGTGGCCAGGCGTCTACCAGCACTTAATCCAAGCTCAGGGCACGCATGAAGATGTTTTCCGCTTCCTGGCTTGTGAAACATTCGAGCATCTTCCGTCTGAACTACAACGTTTTCTCTTGGATGTTTCCATTTTCAGCCGCATCGAGGTAACCATCTGTAATACCGTACTGGAGATAACGAACGCAGATGAACTCCTGAAAACCATCGAAGTCCGCAATCTATTCCTACAACATCTCGCCGACGAATCGGGCAAAGCCATGTATCGTTTCCATACCCTCTTTCACGAATTTCTCCGCCGCCGATGCATCGAAACCGATCCGGTCCGCTGGCGCACACTGAATCATTATGCGGCAAAATTTTTCGAGGCGCACGAAGGGAGCATAGGGCAAGCCATCACCCATTACCTTGCTGCTGAAATGTTTGACGAGGCAGCAAGGTTAATGGAGCAAATCGCCCAATCAACATTTGACGCGGGCAGGTGGACTACCCTGATGAGATGGTTTGATGGATTACCCACGCGAGTTTTGGAAGACCGCCCTGGTCTGATTGTTATGCGTGGGTTAGTTTTCGCGGAGATGGGGAAAAACACAGAGGCGGAAGAGGCCTACGCCCGTGCCATCCAACTTTACAAGGTACGTAAAGATCCTGCGGCTACCGCCCAAGTGACCGTGTGGCGTGCCATGCTGTGGAATCTCGCCGGGCGCTATCGAGAAGCTGTCATGGCGTGCGAGAATGCGCTTGAGATGCTTCAGCGTCATCACGCCCAATCAGACCAAGCGCGCGCGTACCGGATCCTGGGTTCTGCTCACATGCACCTGGGCGAATACTCGCAATGTGTGAGTGAGTTGGAAAAGGGTTTAGAGATCTATCAAGCGTTGGGCGATGAAACTCGTGTGGCCTGGTTACATCACGACATTGGACGGTGTCTGCGCATCCTCGGAAATCCACAGGCAGATGCACATTATCAACAAGCTTTAGAAGTTTGGCAGCGCACCGATAACGCCGTCGGCATGGCGATCACGCTCAACAACATGGGCGTTGGTTATCACCGCGCCGGCGACCACGCACGAGCCCTGGAAACACTTGGCGAGGCGCGCGCTAAAGCGCGTCAAATTGGCAGTCGCCGTAGCGAAGCGTATGCCTGTTGTAGTGTGGGAGATGTTTATCGCGATCAAGGCGAAATCGCTCGGGCGCTGGAACGCTATCACCAATCGGCTGAATTATGTCGCGGCGTTGATGGATTTCTTTCAACGTATGTGTTGACCATGTTGGGGGAAACCTATTGCAGTGTAGGTGATGAGGCTCAAGCGGCTGATTATTTCAAGCAAGCTCGGGCATCCGCTGAATCCCATCAATCAAGCTACGAGCTAGGACTCGTCGAAACTGCACTCGGCATCTTTGAATGTCAGCGCGGACAGATAAATGCTGCGCTGCCTCATCTGAGACACGCGGTGGAACTGCTCAAATCGATGCGCCCCGATTATCTACGCGCACGGCTTCATCTCGCGCGAACTTATTTTCTTGGGCGTAATTTCGATTTGGTTCAAAAACAATTGGCGGCCATTGCTGCACAATCGGGCGGCATGGAATCCACACGCATTCCGTTGGTTGTCGCTGACCGAGCCTTGTTGCAGCAGGTCGTCCGCTACGCTATATCGAAGAAGATTCGGCGTGAATATTTTATCCCACTGTCTGATTTTTTCACGTCCTGGGACAGGGTACGTGCGCAGAGTTCCGAGCCCAGGATTGAAATTCGGGCATTGGGTGTTTCGCAAGTCTCGATTGGGGATAAGTTGATTAGCAAGTCAGATTGGGGTACGAGTGTGGCAAAGGAACTTTTCTTCCTCCTCTTGGAGCATCCGAAAGGCATCTTCAAGGAAAAGGCGCTGGAAATCTTCTGGTTGAAAAAACCAATGGATGCCGCCAGCAAAATTTTCAACACGACGACCTCGCGCCTGCGCCATATTATCCCAAACTGCATCGGCAACTCGAACGGGCTTTATGCGGTGCGTCCAGAATTGTATGCCGATTATGATGTCACTCAATTCGAAACATGGATTGAGCGTGCCCAGGATACCAAAGGTGTGACCGAGCAGATTAAAGCGTATCAAGCGGCCGTCGCGTTGTATCAAGGAGATTTTCTCGAAGAATGTTACAATGATTGGGCGATGGACATTCGCACACGCCTGCGTCAAAAATATCTGAATGCGCTGGTTGCGCTCGCGCAATTGTACGAAAGCCACGGCGATGTGACCGAAGCTATGCAGTATTACGAGACCTTGTTACAGAAAGACCACGACCGCGAAGAGATTTATCGCGCGGTCATGCGATTGCAATTCAGACAGGGTGATCGCGTTGGCGCCATCCGAACTTATCGACGTTGTGCCCAAGTCTTACGAGATGAACTGAATGTTCCCAACCCTAGCCAGGAAACCCAAGACCTTTATCGAATGATCTGCGAGGATGTGCGAACCTAGTTCGCGTGGATCACGTTAGTCCATGGCACATAACCCAAAAAACTGACAACTCGCAAATGTCAGTTTTTTGTTCTTCACCGAAGACGAGTTTTTTCTGCAAAAAAAGGGCTGTCCAGAAACAAGGTTCGGACAGCCCTATTGCATTTCTAGGGAGACAGCGTGCCCCCGACAAATTTCAAATTGATTTTCAAATTGTTGCTTTTTTATTGACTTTTTATTCAAATTTTGGTTTCTTGTTACTGCCACTTGTTATACTCCCCGCGTAAGTTCAATCATCTATGCCGCGCTTTGAAATTTGTGCGGATTCCTCAGATAGGGAGAACGTTGCATGCTTCGTTCAGCCACTTTTACGATTGGTCTATTGCTCGCCGGGCTCGCCTTTGTCGGCTTTCTCATGCTGGGCGGAATGATGGCACCACCACCGTATTCGGTCATTGTCGCAACCCAAGATATTCCCGCCTACTCGACACTTGACCCGAATGTCCTCGGTGTGGATGCGCAACGCATCAATTCCCAGGTTGCAAATATGTTCGTTCTCCGTGAAGAGATCGATCAATACGCGGGCGGATTTGTGCTCGAAACGATTCACGCCGGTGAACCCATGCGCAAGAGTGCTGTCGTCGCACCAGGGAATCCCCAAGCCATCAATCGACTTGCGCTCGTAATGACCGATCCCGACAAAGTCGCGATGGTGATCCCTGTCGATCCCAAGACCGCACCCAGCCAAATTGCGGTAGGCGATTGGCTTGATCTCGTGGTCGGTCTTGCACCTGGGAATATCTCGGCCGGCAGTAACACGACCTTTTCGAACTTGCTTACGCCGCCGACACCCGTATCGCCCATGGTTTCATACGGACCTACGCCGACCAGTGGGGTAAAACCAGTCCCAACCTTGCCATCGAATTTGCCGTCAGGTAGTTCATCCAATGTCGGAAGTGTGAATGCGACCGATATGAATCTGCCCGCTGATAAAGTGGTCATTCAGAATGTGCCCGTGCTCGCCGTGCGTTTTCAGCAAGTGCCGAATCCTGCATTCACAGGATCGGGTGGTGGGTTTGCTGGTTCCCAATCAACCGAGGGCACTTCTCAACCCGCGTACATCCAGGGTGACATTCAAACCATCACCGTTCTGGTGCCGCGAGCCAGTGTCGAGTTGTTGACGTTTGGCAAAGACAATGGACGTGTTCACGTCGTCCTGCTCCCGGCGAAAACGGCGGAAGCCGCCAATGGCGCGCAATCACCCACCTTCGGTATCACATTCAACGATGTGCTTGCGTGGATGATGCGTGAACGATCCCAAGTTTCGGGTGGCCAGGGTTTGCCAATCACAGCGCAACCTACCCAGGTTGCACCCGTGCAAGCTCAACCGACGACGGTTTCTGGAATGGCTCAGCCAACAACCGTCCCTGGGATTGTTCAACCAACTCTATCATCAATCGGACAGCCAACCCGTGCGACCATCAATGCGCCACGACCGACTGCTACGGCAACCGCACCGGTGTCTATCCCGACGGGACTGGATATTGGCGCATTGCTCGTGCCACTTACGTGCGGTGTCGTATTGCTCGTGCTCTTTGTCGCCGTGGTGCGATTCGTGCGCAAGCGACGACGCGATAGCGGGCTGGTCTAATCAGCGATGTGTCGATGAGTAGTCAAAACCTTA
>CAIKBD010000206.1 GCA_903825565.1 uncultured Anaerolineales bacterium
GCGTTGCTCGAAGGCGGCGCGGACGGCGTCATCATCGAAACGATTTCGGATCTGCGCGAACTCGAAATCGCCATCGCCGCCGCGCGCGCGGTGACGCACGATTTACCGCTCGTCGCGCAAATGTCCTTCACCGAAGACGAAGACACGCTTGTGGGCAACTCGCCGGAAGAGATCGCCGCGCGCTTGCAAAATTTACCGGTGGACGTGATCGGCGCGAATTGTTCCGTCGGTCCGGTCGGCACGTTTAACGCGCTCAAACGCCTCGTCGCCGCGCTCACCCCGCGCCCATCGCCCGCCGCCAACCTCTATTTTTCCGCGATGCCGAACGCCGGTTTTCCGGCGCGCATCGGCGAGCGGTACATCTACATGTCGTCGCCGCAATACTTTGCCGAGTCCGCCCCGCGCTTTGTCAACGAACTCGGCGCGCGGCTCGTCGGCGGCTGTTGCGGCACGACGCCGGCGCACATCGCCGCGATGCGCGCCGCGCTGAACGCGTTGCAACCCGAGGCAACGCCGCGCGTGTTCGTCGTCGCCCCGCCCGCGCCGCCACCCAGCGAAGCCGCCGCCGAAGGCATGACCCAGGTTCCGCGCACGCTCCGCGATAAACTGCGCGCCGGCAAGTGGGTCACGAGCGTCGAGATCGATCCGCCGCGCGGGTTGAATCCAACCAAAGCGTTGCAGGGCGCGGCACTGCTCAAGTCCATCGGCGTGGATTGCATCAACATTGCCGACTCGCCGCTTGCCAAAGTGCGAATGGATTGCCTCTCGCTGGCGACGATGATTCAGCACCAGGTTGGCTTGGAGACGATCATTCATTTCACGACGCGCGACCGCAACTTGATGGCGTTGCAATCGCACCTGATCGGCGCGCACGCGCTGGGCCTCCGCAACGTGCTCGCGCTCACCGGCGATCCGCCCCGCCTCGGCGATTACCCCAACGCGACGGCGGTGTACGACATTGACGCGATTGGCTTGATCAAAATTTTGAAACAACTCAACGCGGGACGCGATTGGGCGGGCACGAGCATCGGCACGAACGCCGATTTCATGGTCGCCTGCGCGCTCGATATGCTGTGGGCAAATTCGGACCCGAACGAGCTGGCGCGGTTTCATCGCAAGATTCAAGCCGGCGCGGATTTGGTGATGACGCAACCGATTTACACGGCGGACGTGTTGCGCGAGTTTCTGCAAAAGTACGGCGACCAGTACGGCGCGGTCGAGATTCCGATCCTGCTCGGCGTTCTGCCGCTGATGAGCGCCAAGCACGCGGAATTTTTGCACAACGAGGTGCCGGGCATTACGCTCACCGAGGAAGCGCGCGCGCGGATGAAGGCGGCAGGCGAGCGCGGCATCGAGGAAGGGATCGCGCTCGCGCAAGAATTATTGGTAGACGCAAAAGATTTTGTCGCGGGCACGTACCTCATGCCGTCGTTCGGGCGGTACGAGGTGTGCGGCGAGCTGGTCAAAGTGCTGGACGATAAAATGCGTTAGGCGATCCGGCAATTCACTTTTGACAAAATGGCGAATCGTGCTATGATCGCGCCCGTTAAATTTCCGAAGAGACGTGGAGGTTTTCTGTATGCGAAAGTTGATTTTCGTCGCCGTTGTGGCGGCGATGCTGATCACGCTAACGGCTTGCGCGGACGCGCCGCCGCCGCCCGCACCCAAAGTCGTAGCAACGCGCGTCCGCACGACGACCCCGCAACCTGCGAACGACGAAGAAGCGATCCGCCAATTGGTTTTCGCCGAAGGGCAAGCGACGGTCGAGCAAGATATTGATCGCTTGCAAGCGATGTGGGACAAGGACGGCGTGGTGGCAGACGCGAACCGCACGCCGGACAATCCGAGCGATGACAAGACGTGGAAGGGTTGGGCGGCGATCCGGGATCGGTACATCAACATCGTGTTCCCGTCGAACCCGCAAAACGCGGAGCACCCCAACACCCGCGTCACGATTGCCGGCGACACGGCAACGGTCGTTTCGGACACGAAAATTGGCGCGACGAACGAAAAAGACAACGACAAGTGGACATTCCGCAAAATGGATGGGCAGTGGAAAATGACCAGTTTGACGTTTGGGCTGGCACCGCGCCGCTAAGTCGGTAATGGATTCGCAAATGCTAACGGCTCGCCATTCCTTTCGGAACGGCGAGCCGTTTTTAATTCGCCTGGCTAAACTATTTGCCTTTGCGCTTTTCTTCCGCAAGCGCGCGTTGCACGCGCGGCAATTCGGCTTGCACCTGCGCGAGCCAAACCTCCGTGCCGGCAGTTGCGCCGGCGCGCCCGATGTACTCCAACTCTTTCAGCCCCTCGGCGAGTTGCGTCGCGCCCAGCGATGCGCTACTCCCCTTGAGCGTGTGCGCCGCTTTGCGTAACGCCGCCGCGTCCCCGTTTTGGATCGCCCTGTGGATGGCGGTCAGCAGTTCGGGTGCTTGCGCCAGGTACAGATCGATCAACTCGCCCAAATAATCCGGCTCGCCTTCCTGTTGCAAGAAACGCAAATTCGCCAACACCTTGTCGTCCAACGGCGATGCCGTTTCCGACGTGGCTACTGGCGCGGCGGCAGGCGCGGTAGCAGATTCGACAAAGAGACTGGGGTTGACGCCGGGTAGCGCCCACTGCGCCAACACCGCGCGCAAACTTTCAATTTGCACCGGCTTGCTGAGGTAATCATCCATCCCCGCCGCCATACAACTTTCGCGGTCACCCTCCATCGCGTTCGCCGTCATGGCGATAATTGGAATATGCCGCCCGCTCGTCAATTCGTGTCTGCGGATCACTTTGGTCGCGGCAAACCCGTCCAACTCCGGCATCTGGCAATCCATCAAAATCGCGGCGAACCGAAGCGGCGTTTCCGTGAGCGCGGCGAGCACCTCGTTGCCGTTGCTCACCGCGCACACGGCGTAACCGAGTTTTTGCAATTGCAACGTCGCCAACCGTTGATTCGTGGGATGGTCTTCGGCGAGCAAAATTTGTGTTTCGGGCGCAGGCGCAATTTGGAACTCGGCGAGCGCAGGCGAGGATTGTTCCGCCGGTTCCCAGGTGTGCGCCGCCGGCGTTTGCTTTTTTTCGGCAATGAGGTTCGCCATCGTTTCCAGCAACTCGCGTTGTTTGAGCGGTTTGGTCAAGTATGCCGAAAAGCCGGCGCGGCGGGCTTGCTCGCCCAAGCCCTTGCGATCATACGCTGTGAGCAAAATCAACTGGGTTGCATCCAGCGCCGGCTCGCCGCGAATTTTTTCCGCCAGCGTAATGCCGTCTACGTCCGGCATCATCCAATCTAGAATTGCCACGCGGAACGGATCGCCGGCTTGCGCCGCGCGCCGCAAAGCCGCCAGCGCCTCCACCGCATTCGCTACGCCCAGCCCCCGCGTGCCCCACATCGCCACATATTTTTGGATAATCTCACGATGCGTCGGGTTATCGTCTACGATCAGCACGGGCAAACCGCGCAAATCGGCGGGCGGATTTTCCGTCCATTCGTGCGTCACGCGCCCCAAGTGGGCGGTGAAGGTAAACGTTGTGCCCTTGCCCTCGATACTCGTCACCTCAATTTCGCCGCCCATCATTTCGATCAAACGTTTAGAAATGGCAAGCCCCAGCCCCGTGCCGCCGTACTTGCGCGTGGTCGAACCGTCCGCCTGCGTAAACGGCTGGAACAACCGGCGGCGCGCCGTTTCCGACAAGCCGATGCCGGTGTCCTCGACGATAAACCGAACGACCACCTGCGATTCGGCAATGGTATCCAGGGCGGCGCGCACGACAATGTTGCCGCGCTCGGTGAATTTGACGGCGTTGCCGATCAAGTTGATGAGCACCTGGCGCAACCGCAACGGATCACCGACGACATGATGCGGCAAGTTCGGCGCAAGGTCTGTCATCAGCGCGAGATTTTTTTCGCGCGCCTTGGGGGCAAGCAACTCGACCGCATCTTCAACCGTCAAATACAGATCGAAATCCGTGCTGTCAAAAACCAACCGGTTGGCTTCGATCTTGGAAAAGTCCAAAATGTCGTTGATGATGCGGAGCAACGCGTAAGCCGAATCGTGCACCGTGCTGGCAAAGTCGCGTTGTTCCGCGTTCAACGCCGTGTCGAGCAACAGCTCGGTCATACCGATAATGCTGTTCATCGGCGTGCGAATTTCGTGGCTCATCGTCGCCAGAAATTCGGATTTGAGGCGCGAAGCGTCGAGGGCTTGATCGCGCGCGTGCGCCAAATCTTCTTCGAGGCGTTTGCGTTCGGTGAGATCGGTGATCACGGCAATCGCGCCGGCAATTTGCCCGGCGCGGATGCGCGGCGCGCCCGTAATCAACGCCGGCATCTGCGCGCCGTCTTTGCGTTTGAGGCGCGTTTCGTACGTCGAGGTTTCGCCGGCGAGCCGGCGCGCGCGGGCTTGGGCGAGCACCGCGTGATCGGCGGACGCGGTAAAATCGAGCGGCGTTTTGCCGATCAGTTCCTCGCGCGTATAACCGGTCATATGCGCGTATGCCGGATTGACGTACTCGAACCGGTTGTCGGCATCGGTCACGGTCAAGCCCTGCCCCATCGCGTTCATCACTTGGAGCGCAAAGTCGCGTTCGAGTTGCGCCGCTTGTTCCGCGCGCCGGCGTTCCGCCACTTCGGTTTGCGCGGCGCTGTAGAGGCGCGTGTTTTCCAGCGCGGCGGCGGCTTGCGTCGCAAACAACTGCGCGATCTGCTCGTCCTCTTCGGCAAACGCGTGAGCGGGCTGGGTATATGTAAACACCAATGCGCCCACCGTCTGCCCGCGCCAGATCATTGGCGCGGCAAGCGACGCATAGATCGGCACATCGGCAAACCCCAGCGCGCGCTCTTGCCAGACGTGATAATTGTTCACGCGCATCACGCGCCCGCTGGTAAACACCTTGCCCGACAAGCCCTCGCCGATTTTGAGCCGCCGCCCGACGATGTTTGGTCCCGGCACGTTATACGCACTGCAACATTCGATTTCCGCGTCGCTCACCGGCAAATAGATCGCGGCGCAATCCGCGCTGAATAATGCCGTCGCGCTTTGCATGATCCGTTCAAGTTGCTCGCTGATGCGCGCGCGCGGCTGGGCAAACTCTAGCGCGCTCTGCAACAATTCGCGCATCCGCTCCGTTTGCCGGATCAAGGCGTCTTCGGCGCGGCGGCGTTCGGCAAGTTCGCGCGCCATCCCTTCGTACAGTTGCGTGTTTTCCAGCGCGCGGCTCGCGGCGGCGGCAACATTCTGCACGATTTCGATCTCCGCCGCACTGGGGCGTCGGCGCGCGTTCGCTTCCAACGCCAGGATGCCAATAACTTGTTGGCGGATCAATAACGGCACAATCACCAGCGAAACTGTTCCGCGTGCGCGCAGGTGCTCGCGGATCCCGCTCAAGCGCGGATCGGTTTCGACGTTTTCCGAAACGAGCACCTCACGCTGTTCCAACACCAACTGCGCGGCGGTAATACCGGCGACCGGCAACACCGCGCCGCTACGCGCGGCAGTTTCGCCGGGTGCGGAATAATCGGCAGTGATGGCAAACACATTCTGAGACGCATCCAGCAACGCGACGATGACACGCGGCACATTCGCAAACCGCGCCAGTTCCGCGCAAATGGTTTCCAACACCACGTGCGAATTGAGCGTCGAACTCGTCGCAGTGATCGCTTGGTTCAGCACCACCGTGCCGCGCAACAGATATTGCATTTCGGCGTCGCGCCGTTGCGCCAGCAGTTGCCAACGCCGCACCGCAAACCACAATCCCAGAAACACAGCGGCAGTCAGCAAAAATATGGCGCACACCGGCAAGGCAACGGCGGGGGGCATCACGAACAGCGTGCTCAACGCAAACGCGGCATACAGCCAACCCAGACCAAACAACAGAGGGCGCAAACGCGCCGGCGGGAGTGTGTCCACACTGGCAAGCCACTCTGAAAAGGTCGGTTTGTTCGCGCGATTGGATTCGGTAGAGGTAGATTGTGTTGGTGTCACTCGTTACTCGTCATCGGCAAGAACCTGGCGCAGTCAAATTTAAGCCAACTCGGGCAAGTCGAGATCCGACGCATTGGACGCGGACGAGCGCAGACGAACGCAGACAAGGCAAGCCTCCGTGTCCAAATTTCCTCTCGGACAAACGTCATTGTCCCGGCACGCGTGTGCCGAGATATTTGATCTCGCCCAAGTTCGTCGTATCGCCGGTTGTGACGACGGCGGGGTACTCGGTGCCGCTACCGTCGCGCACGACTGCCACCGCACGTTGACCGGCGGGCACACCGCGAATTTCAAACGCGCCGCGCGCATCGGTTTGCGCTTGCAAACGCGGCTTGAGCACGAACACTTGCGCGGCAACCGGCTTGCCCGCATCGTCCACCACCACGCCGGTAATTGTGCCCACGCCAAACCAGCCCGCCGCTTGATCGCTCTGCAACAAAGTGATCGCGCTCACGCCGAGCACCACGATCAGCACGCCCGCGATCACAATCCCCAGCCGGCGCGCCATCGCGCCGCGCTCCCGGGGGCGCGGCGGCAAGCCCTTGCCGTACTCTTTGAGCGAAGGAGAATTTTCGAGTGCCATATCGCGCTCCTCGTCATTTCACCGGGTCAACCGCCACACTGCCAAAATGCGCGGTGGTCGCGTCCCAGGTTCGAAAACCGATGCCGCCTTGCGAATAGGTGCTGTCCGTACCCTGCAACACTTGCTTGCCGTCCACGTACGCGGTAAAGGTGTTGCCTTTGACAGCCACTTGGACCGAGCGGTTGGTATTCCAATTATAACTGGCGGGCGCGGTGGCAACCGCAAACGGGCTCAGTTCGTTGCCGTTGACCCATTTCCGCATAATGAACGCGCCACTCCCATAACCCGGATCGTACTGAAAGGTATAGCCGTCCACATTCCGCACATCCGTCGCGCGAAAGAACACGCCATAGCCGTTGCCGCGATCCAGGTTCGCGGCGGGGATGTTGATCAGGTAATCGCGCTGATTGAGCTCGCGAAAGATGCGCCCCTCGCCGCCACTGCCGACCAACTCGCCGTTTTCCGTGCGCCAATTCCCGTTGACGATTTGCCAGTTGTTGAGATTGGCAAACTCGTCGGAAAAATAATTGCCGCAGACATTGACTAGCCCCAAGCCGGTTGCCACGCGGCAGTAGACGCTTTGCAGATCAACGCCCGTGATCGCGAGCAAAGCAACAATACCGATCACAATGAACATCACGATCAGAGCGTACTCGCTGACCGCTTGCGCCGACGCGCGACGGGAAAAAAAATTTCGCATATGCGTCTTCCTCTGAAAATAGGACGCGGATTAACGCAGATTAACGCAGATAAAAACAATTTGTCCGTGCTCGTCCGCGTCCCAGCCAGTTTCATCTGACCGTGGGTGCGCTTGCCGCGCATGGACAATTCCCCTCACGTCCGTTTTTGTTGTCGCTGTTGCAAACGCGCGGCGACGCGTTGCCAGGTCGGCGTGGGCGTAGGCGGCGGTGTTTGCTGATGCTCCGCTTTGCTGAGATAGTACGCAAAATCTTCGAACAATGCGCCGAGCGGCGTCGGCGGTACATCGAGCACCGGCGGCGTGCCACGATTGATCGCCAGCACAAACGCATCCGGCACGAACGGAATCACCACTTCGATCAAACGTTGCAAGGCATCTTCGATTTCTTTGCGCGCCAAACCGCGCCGCTCGAACGTCCAATTCAGCACGAGCCGAATCGCCCGGCGCGGATAATTGAGCGTGTCGAATACGTCGAGCGCACAGGCGGCGGCGTGCAACGACGCCAATTCCGGCGCGAGCACCAAAATGATCTCGTCCGCCAAATCCAAACTGGCGAGTGTCGTCGCGCTGAAATCGTGCGGCAGATCGAGCACCAGATAATGGTACCGCTCTTTCAGGACGTTGATCACGCGCGTGACCTTTTCACTGGTCAGCAATTCGCCCTGCTCCGGGCGGTTGGGCGCGGCGAGGACAAAGGTGCCGCTGGCATGCGGCAACAACGCCTTTTCGACCAGCTCGCCATCCAGGTCTGCCAACGGCACCGGCGCCAGGTCTGCCCAGGTTTTCCGCAACGGCAAGTTGAGCATCAACGCGCTTTGCCCGCTGGCAAACACCAGATCGATCAAGCCGGTGGAGCACCCCCAAATCTGCCCGAAACTTGCGGCGAGGTTCGCCGCGAGCGTCGAGACGCCAACGCCGCCGCGCAACGAGAACACGGCGATCACCTTGCCGCTGATCTGTTTCGCTTCCGGCACGGGTGCGGCGGCGCGGCGTAGCAATACGCGCACCCGCGCTTGCAATTCCGGCGGCTCGAACGGCTTGCTCATATAATCGTCCGCGCCGGCTTCAAAGCCCTTGATCTTTTCTTGCACCGTATCGTGGCTCGTCAACATCATCAACGGCAAATTCGCCGTCGCCGTTTTCTGGCGCAGTTTCCGTACGAGGTCGTACCCGTTCATCTCCGGCATTTCCACATCCACGATGATGAGGTCCGGCTTGACGTCGTCCACATACGCCAGCGCCGCCGCGCCATTGTTCGCCGTGAACAATTCAAAACCGGTTTGCTTGAGCGTGAGCGTAAGCAATTTTTGAATGACGGGATCATCGTCTACGATCAAAATCCGTGCTGGCATACATCCTCTTTCTGTCAAACAAATGTGGACGGATCGCCTAGGCTTGGTGGACAATTTCGATGAATGCCTGCACCACGCGCGGATCGAAATGACGCCCGGCTTGTTCCTGCAAGTAATCCAAAATGCGCGCGCGCGACCATGCCTTGGAATAAGGGCGATCCGAACTCAACGCGTCCCACACATCCACAATCGCAAAGAGCCGCGCCGCAAAGGGAATTTGTTCGCCGCTTAATCCTTGCGGGTAACCGGTGCCGTCCCATTTTTCGTGGTGATAGTACGGAATATCCAACGCCTGGCGCAGAAAATCTACGCGCAATAACAATTCGTAGGCATAAACCGGATGCTTCCGCATCACGATCCATTCGTCTTGGGTCAGCGGACCGGCTTTGAGCAAAATCGAATCGGGGATGCCCATCTTGCCAATGTCGTGCAACAACGCGCCGCGCCGCAGATGCACCAACTCGCTTTCGCTCACGCCCATCGCGCGCGCGAGCCGTAAGGTTAATTCCGCCACGCGTTGCGTGTGTCCCTCCGTCTCGCGGTCGCGCAGTTCGAGCGCGTGCGACCAGCCCTCGATAGTCGCGTCGGTGGCGAGCGACAGTTCGAGGTTGGAGCGTTGCAAGCCCTCGAACAAGGTGGCGTTGTCAATCGCAATCGCCGTTTGCAAAGCGAGCGACTCGAAAAATTCGATCCATTCCGGCGAAGCTGGGAGCGGCGTGCGGTGGAAAACTTCGAGCACGCCCTTGATTTGTCCTTTGGCGATCAACGGCACGCCAAAATACGTCACCAAGCCCTCGCGCACCAAGGTTTTGGCGCGCGCCGATGAATCGGGATTTTGCGTGAGATCGGGAATCGCGAGCGTCCGGCGTTCCAAGGCGACGCGCCCCGCCAATCCTTCACCCAGCCAGACCTGCGCTTGGTCGTGCAGGTTTGGCAAACCACGCCCAGCGGCATAGTCCAACGTTTGCGTATGTGGGTTGAACAACATAACCGCCGCCGCATCCACTCGCAAATGGGAACTCACTTGATCGAGCAAGACGTTGAGCGTGACGCGCAGATCGAGACTCGCCGTGATCGCCTGGTCTACCGTCCGCAAGACCATCAGCCGTTGTACATTGTCTTGCACTTGATTAAAGAGCCGCGCGTTTTCAATCGCCACGGCAGTTGCGTTAGCAACCACCGATAGCAACTCGGCATCCGCTTGCGAAAACCGGTTCAGCGTGTAACTTTGCACCTGGACCACACCCAGCACACGGCTCTTGACGAGCATCGGCACGTACAGCGCGGAACGCGTTTCGACGCCAGGCGCACCGATGTGGTAATACGTACTGAGGCGATGCAAGCTTCCCACCAGGTCATTCACGATCAACGGTGCACGCGTGCGAATGACCTCGCTCTGCATTCCTTTACCGGGCGGTTCAAGCCGCAACGCCGGCAATTGTGCGCCATCCAACACCACGCCGTCGTTATAGCCGTAGGCGCAAATGAGCAATTCGCGTTCGGCGTCGAACAGGGAAATGAACACCGCCGCAATATCCGGCAAGAGTTGCCGTGTGGTTTGCACCACGCGTTCGTAAATTTGGGTGAGATCGAGCATCTCCGCCAAAGCGCGCCCCAGCAGATTGACCGCCGCGAGTTGTTCTGCGCGCCGTTCGGTTTGCTCGTGCAAGGTAATGCGATGGATCGCATTCGCGGCAATATCGGCAATCGCCAACAACAACTTGAGGTCGCTGTCTTCAAATGGCGCATGTTGACCGAGCCACAGTGCGCCCACCGGCTCGCGCTGGGAGATGAGCGGCACACAGATCATGGCGCGCAGTTCGCCCACGCGATCCGCAAAGTACATTCTCGGATCGTGCACAATGTCCGACGTGACGTAAGGTTGCCCCGTCACCAAAACCTCATGGCTAATTCCCGTGCCGGACGGAATCCGTAAGCCGCGCCAATTCTGCCACGCACCAAACTCGGCTTCGAACACCATGTCGCCGGCGATAGGTTCAAGCAACGCCAGCGCCGCGCCCTCGGCATGGACAAACAGACATGCCTGTTCGAGAATGATCGGCAACATTTCTTGGCGCGTGGAGGCGCTACGTAATGCAGTCGTAAAGGCGACCATCACGCGCAGTTCGTGCTCGCGTTGTTTCTGCTCGGTCATATCATGAACGATGCCCTGCACAATCCGTTCCGCGCCCATTTCGATCACACTGCCGGAAATTTCGACGGGCACCCGTTTGCCGTCGCGCCGCAACAGCATCACGTCCGACAGTCTGCCCGTACCCTGCGCGACGATTTGGTAAAACGCTTCGTGCACGCGCGGGGTTTCCTCAACGAGCGCGAGTTGCATGAGCGGCTTGCCCAGCAATTCCGCTTTCGAATAATTCAGCAAGGTTTCCGTGCGGCGGTTGACATCCACCACATTCCCTTGGTCGTCCATCAGCAAAATGGCGTCGCTGGCGTTGTCCATCAAGCCGCGATATTTTTCTTCCGATTGGCGCACGTGCATTTCGGCGCGCACGCGGTCGGTAATGTCGAGCATCACGCCTTGCAAAAAAAGCGGCTTGCCGGTTTCATCGCGCACCACCGCCGCATCGTCCTGAATCCACACCAGCGAGCCGTCGCGCTTGAGCATCCGATACTCGGCGTGGAGGGCTTGCCCGGTCGCCCGCATGTGCGCGAGTTTGGCGAACACCTGCGCCCGATCCGCGGGATGAACTTGCTTCTCCCACAACCGGGCATCGGCATGCCACGTCGCCAGGGGAAAGCCGAGCAAGGTTTCGATCTGCGGGCTGACGTACAAACCGGTACTGGCTTCATCTAACGCCGAAATGTACGTGACCGCCGGAATCCGCTCGACCAGAGTGCGGTATTTGGTTTCCGATTCGCGCAACGCGACGGTGCGTTCCGCCACGCGGCGTTCGAGGTCTTGCGCGTGATCGCGGAGTTGAGTTTCTTTAACCGCCAACGCGTCTGCCATCGCGTCGAACGCGTCCGCCAATTTGCCGACCTCGTCGTGTTGTTGCAAACGCACGCGCCGCGTCATATCGCCGGCGGCAAGCGCGTTGGCGGTTTCCGCCACACGGCGCAGGGGATGCGCGATCCGCCGCCCCATCCAAACCGCAAACAGGATCGCGAGCGCAAGTGCGGCGCTTGCCGCGAGGCGCGCGCGGTCGGTGTGTTGTTGCGCGTCGGCGAGGATGCCGGCTTCGGGGGTGAAGATGCCGTACACCCAGCGTTGATTGTCGAGCGGCACGAGCGCGACGTGCAGCGTTTCCGCCGGATCGAAGGAAACGGTGAGCTGCGGATCGGTCGCGGGATCGTACAGCAACAGTTTGGATCGGGTGAGCAGATCGGGCGCGTTGCTGGCATCGCGCAACAAGGTGGCAGTGGCGGGACCGTAGCGCGCGTCGTAGGTCAGCGGCGCGCGCACGTCCGCCCCCAATGGCGCGAGCGGCTTGAAGCGTTGCCCCGGGTGTAGCCCGTGGCTCAGCCGAATGCCCAGATCGTTCCACAGCACGCCGTAATCGCCGCGCCCGGCATAATCCGTGTCCGCCGCAATTTGGCGATCCAAATCCAACATACTAATGCGCCCGATCAAGACGCCGAGCAATCTGCCTTGCTGTTCGAGAATGGGCGCGGAAAAATGGAGATAGACCTGGGCATCTTGCAAATCGTAACGCGGTTCGTCAAAGCCGGCGCGCCCCGCGCTCGCGCTCCGAAAGTACGGCGCAGTCAAATAATTGCGCCCCAGCAACACATCGGACGTAGCCAGGATGACTGTGCCGCTATGATTGGTCACCGCCAGCACATCGTACTTTTGCACGATTTGCGTGTGTTGCAATTTGAGCAACGCCGCCGCGCGCCGGGCGGTATCTTGCGGCGCTTGCGCAAACGCCACCACGCTGGCGTCAAGCACGAGCAATTGCACATCGGCAAGGACCCCGTCCAGCATCGCGTCAATCACTTGGGCGGTGCCACGCGCGCGCTGGAGATTTTGCGCGCGGGTGGCGGCGAACAAGTCGGCGCGATTAATCGCCTCGCTGTACCAACTCGCCAGCACGATCATCACTAACGCAATGGTGATCAGCGGCAAGGTGATTTGCGTGGTCAGCGACCAATCACGCCAGGGGAAGAATTTACGCAACACGATTTATTTTTTCCGCACCAGAGCATAATTGTTGAACGTGACCAAACCGCGCGCTTCGACTTGCGGCAAGCCGGTGATTCCGTCGCGGTACGGAATAAACTGCACAAACTCGGCGAGTGGGGCAATCGGCAGATCGCGCGCGAGGATTTCTTGCGCGCGGAAATACGCTTGCGCGCGCTCATCTAGCTTCGTCTTGCTCGCGCCTTCCGCCATCACCGCGTCAAACTCCGCGCTGACGTACCCCATAAATTGGTACGAACTGTTGGAGCCAAGCCGCGTGTTGAGATTCTCCGGATCGGGACCATGCGAACCGTTCGTCAGCGCAATGTCGAAATCGCGATCCTGAAACACGCGTTTGGTCCACTCCGCCGCCGGCAACAGAACCGGCGTCAGTTCAATGCCCACCGCGCGCAACTGCCGCGCCGTTTCGGCGGTGAGATCGGCAAACACCGCCACGTTCGACACGACCAACGTCCACTTGGCGCGCACACCATTCGCGTCCGGCGCTAGCCCGGCTTCGCCGAGCAAACGCGCCGCGCTTGCCGTATCGAACGCGGGCACAGTCGCCTTGGGGTTGTACGCCCACGCCACCGCGGGCGTGTAAAAGCCCATGCCCGGCGCGCCATAGCCCGCCAACGCACGACGCACCAGCACATCGCGATCCAACGCCTGGTTCAGCGCGCGCCGCACGCGCACGTCGTCGAACGGCTTGCGGCGCAAGTTAAAGCCGAGATAGTAGCGCGCGGGGTGCGCGAACAAACGCGTCTGCACGCCGGGGGTGCGTTGCAGTTCCGCGATCCGATCATTCGCCGGCCGGGCGAGGAGGTAATCCACTTCGCCCTTTGCCAGTAGCTGATTCAAGTCCAGCGCCTCTTTGAAAAACCGAAACGTCACGCGGCTCAGGTACGGACCCTGCCCGAAATACGCGGTGTTTGCCGCCAGCGTAATGTGATCGCCCTTGACCCATTCGACAAATTTGAAGGGACCCGTGCCGACCGGTTGCAGATTTGCCGGCGCAACATTCCAATCGCCGCCGGCGTACAGGTGGCGCGGCAAAATAAAGGTGCCGTACCACGCCAGGGTGCCGAGAAACGGCGACCACACTGCCTTGAGCCGCACAATGACCGTCGTCGCATCGGGCGTGTCAATCGCCGCGATCCGTTGCGCGAGTTCTTGCGCGAATCCCTTTTGCTGGGCAATCGCTTCCAGCGTCCATTTCACATCCGCCGCAGTGAGCGGTTGCCCGTCGTGCCACTTGACGTTCTTAACCAGGTGAAACGTGTACGTCAACCCATCGTCCGCCACTTGCCAGGACGTGGCGAGATCGGGAATGATCCGGTAATCGGCGTCAAGCGTGACCAATTTGTTGTACACGTTTTGCGCGATGGCAAACGCGTTATCGTCCGCTCGCAAATTGGGGTTGAGCGTCGCCGGCTCGCCGGCGGGCACGACACGAAATTCGCCGCCCGTGCCTTTGATTTCAGGGGTTGGCGTGGGTGTAGCCGGCACACATGCCGCTAACGCCATTACAAGGAAACACAATCCAAACGCTGATGTACGTAGCGCCTTTGCAAGACACACAACGTCCTCCAATCAATGCCAAGTGTCAGGGCTTGGCAAATTCATTATACCCCAAGTCCAAAGAATTGAAAATAGGAATCGTTGACAAGCCGCGCGCGACGCGCTACAATGTGCTAAACTTTTTCCAAGAGGAACCAATTATGACCTCTCAGGCGTACGATCTCCAATCGGTGAAACTGCCGCGCTTGGCGGGCGGCGGCTTGCGCGCGCTCGTGCACTTGATGGAGAGCGGCGCGACGCGCGGCTGGGTGATCGCCAAATTGTTGCGCGATGCCGGCGTCACGCGCTTGCGCGATCTCCCCATTGCCGAGCCGCCCACGTTCCACGTCACGCCACCCGTTGCCGACGCCGCGTCCGCCGCGCCGCTTGACCTCGCCCAATTCGCGCAAACGCCGCGCGCCCAACCACCTGGATTTGCGTTTGCGACGACGCGCGATTACGCCGACGCGTACCGCGTCGGACGCGTTTCGCCGGAGCAGATCGCGGAAAAAATTCTCGCCGCGATTGACGCCAGCAACGCGCGCACGCCGGCGCTCCGCGCGATCATCGCCTGCCAGCGCGACGACGTGCTCGCGCAAGCGCGCGCCGCTACGCAACGCTGGCGCGCCGGCAAACCGCTTTCGATCTTTGACGGCGTGCCCGTCGCGGTCAAAGACGAAGTGGACCAAGTTCCATACGGCACGACCGTCGGCACGCGTTTTCTCGGCAAGACGCCGGCGCAACAGGATGCAACCGTCGTCGCACGGATGCGCGCGGCGGGCGCGCTGTTGATCGGCAAGGCAAACATGCACGAGATCGGCATCGGCGTCACCGGGCTGAATCCGCATCACGGCGTCACGCGCAATCCGTACAACGACGCGCATTACACCGGCGGCAGTTCGAGCGGCTCGGCGACGGCGGTCGCGGCGGGCTTGTGCCCGGTGGCGATCAGCGCAGACGGCGGGGGATCGATCCGGATTCCGGCGGCGTTCTGCGGCGTCGTCGGTCTCAAGCCGACGTATACGCGCGTTAGCGAATTCGGCGCGGCGCCATTGTGTTGGAGCGTCGCGCACCTGGGAGCGATTGGCGCGACGGCGGAAGATGTCGCGCTGATGTACGCGACGATTGCCGGCGCGGACGCGTACGACCCCGCCACACAATTCCAGCCGGCGCTTTCGCTGGAACGTTTCGCCGATGCCGATCTGCGCGGCGTCACGCTGGGAATTTATCCGGCATGGTTCGAGCACGCGTCGCCGGCAATGGTTGCCGAGTGCAAAAAATTGGTGGCGGGCTTGGCGGAACTGGGCGCGCACATCCGCGAGATTGAAATTCCCGAACTCGAAGCGGCGCGCGTCGCGCACGTGATCACAATCACGTCCGAAATGGCAACCGCGATGGAACGGTACGCGGCAACACATCGCGCCGATTTCGGGCTGGACGTACGCACGAACCTCGCGCTCGCCCGCGCGTTCACCGCGCGCGATTACGTGCGCGCGCAACGCGTCCGCACGCGCACCATCGCGCATTTCGAACGCGCGCTAACCCAGGTGGACGCGATCATCACGCCGGCAACCGGCATCACCGCGCCGATCATTCCCAACGACGCGTTGCCCGCCGGCGAATCCGATCTGACGACGCTGACCGAAATTATGCGTTTCGTGACGCCGGCGAATTTCACCGGGCATCCGGCAATTGCGTTCCCCGCCGGCTATGACGCGCACGGCTTGCCGGTCGGCGCGCAAATCATCGGGCGGTACTGGCGCGAGGATGTGCTCCTGCGCCTCGCGCGCGCGGCGGAACAATTTGTCGCGCGGCGCAAACCGCAAACGCATTACGCGGTGCTGTAACAAAAAGCCGGTCAGGTCGCTTGTGCGAAACCTGACCGGTTTTTGTTTACACCTCAATTCGCATTCCATCCACCGCGATCAAAATTTCGCCGCTGAATTCTTCGCGCACCTGCGCGCCAACATCCACCGCAAGCGCGGGCGGATACAAATGGTTGAGCACGACGCGTTTGACATGCGCCGCGCGCGCCACGCGCCCCACCGCGTCGGCGGTCATGTGATCGTCCGTCGCATAGCCGCGCGGAAACGCGCACTCGCAGATGAACACATCCGCGCCGCGCGCGAGGCGCGCGAGTTCGGAATTTTCTTTCGCGTCGCCGGTGTAGACCGCGACTTTGCCTGCCGCTTCAACACGGTACGCGATGCTCGCGTCCGTGTGCCCGGTCGGCGCAGTTTCAATCGTCCAATCCGCAAACGCGATCCGCTCCGCGCCGATTTCGCGCACCCCCATTTCGAACGCGCGCGGCGCGATGCTGGGGTACGCCCGCACGAGATCGGCGTACAACGCGTGCGTGCCGCGACAGCCGATCAGGTGCAACGGTTTTTCGCGCGTCCAGCCCGGCGTATAGTTCAACGCCTGCAACAGCATCACGAGATCAAGCGTGTGGTCGGGATGCAGATGCGTGAGAAAAACGAATTCCAGATCGCGGTAACTCGCGCCCGCGGCGGTGAGGCGCGGAATCGTTCCCGGACCCAGATCGAACACGAGCGGCGTCGCGCCGATCTGCATCAACACCCCGGCGGGACTGCGTTGCGGGAGCGGCACGCCGGTGCCCGCACCCAAAATCGTCACATCAAAATTCATAATTCTTCACCATCATTTTTTTCAGCGCACCCAGCCGAGCAAAGTCAAGCCATCGAAAACCAGCACGCCCGCGAACAGCGCGAGCAATGCCCCCAGCCCGCGCATAATCCAGCGGTACGGCTCACCGCTAAACCACGCGCGCGATTTACCGACGAGCAAGGCAATCGCAATTTTCGAGCCGACGAGGCAAACGTAAAACCCGGCGACGAACGCGACCGCCGCGAACGGCGCTTCGCTCCACGCTTTGAACAGCGTCGGCGCGCCGACCGTAAACCAAAACAGGTACGGGTGCGGACTGAACAGATTGACCAACGCGCCTTTGCCGAGCGATTGCGGTGCGACGGTTGACGCGGTTGCGGCAATGGGTTGCGCGCGAAAACTTTCGGACGCGAGATACAACACGAATGCACTACCGAGCAACGCAATGATTCCCAGGATCGGTTTGAAATTGGCAAGTTGCGTCAGCACAAGGACGACAAGCAACACAATCGGCACATCGGTGAGAAACGGCGCGAACGCCACGCGGATGCCTTCCCGCATGCCGTGTTGCAAGGTCTGCGCGATCACCAATGCCAACAGCGGGCCGGGCGAAAAGCCGGCGGACAAGCCGAGCAACAGCCCGGCGATCAACGCAGATAACATTTCACGATCCCTGCCGTTGCGCGAGCGCAAGCGCACCGCCGATGCCGGCGCGGTTGCCCAAACCGGGCGGCACGATGTACGTGTCGATCTGTTCGGTGATCGCCGGCGCTTGGACGTAACCGTTCAGCAAGCGTTGCACCGTGCGCCGAATCTTGGGAAAGAGCTGCGCCTGTTCCATCACGCCGCCGCCCAAAACGATCCGTTGCGGCGACAAGATGCAAATGTAGTTGACCAACGCGTGCGCGAGATAGTGCGCCTCCAAATCCCAGGCAGGATGATCGGCGGGCAAGGTTTCGGCGCGCGCGCCCCAGCGTTTTTCGAGCGCGGGACCGGCCGCGAGACCTTCGAGGCAATCACCGTGAAACGGACACGCGCCGGGAAAGGGATCGCGCGTGCGGTCGTGCGGCGGAAAAAAGTGGCCCATCTCCGGGTGAATCAAGCCGTGCAACAATTTTCCGCTGGCAAGCCCACCGCCGCCAATGCCGGTGCCAATCGTCAGATAAACGAACGTGTCGAGATTTTGCGCCGCGCCCCAGCGATGTTCGCCCAACGCCGCCACGTTCACATCCGTGTCAAAGCCGACCGGCACGCCGAGCGTGCGCCGTAGCGCGCCGGCGAGATCAACATTGCGCCAACCGGATTTCGGCGTCGTCGTGATGAAACCGAACGTTGGCGAACTGGGATTCGGATCAATCGGACCGAACGCGCCGATGCCAATCGCCGCGACGGGCGGTTGTGCGCGAAAAAACTCGACCGCGCGCGCGATGGTTTCGGCGGGCGTTGTCGTGGAGAAACGCGTTTCGCGCAAATCGTTCGGCGTTGTGCCAACCGCGCACACAAATTTTGTGCCGCCGGCTTCGATGCCACCGTAAAGCGTCGTCATTTTACCATCCCTAAAAAATCGAATTGCCGGCGGCGCATTTCGGCGCGCCGCGGCGGGCTAACCTTGGGCAGCGGTTGCCAGGTCGCCGCGAGTTTTTTTATCCGCGTACATCTCGCCGTCTGCGGATCGGAGCGCCGCCGAAATATCTTGCGCTTGCGCGGCGGTCGCGGTGCCGATGGACAAGCTGAGGACGACGGCAGAATTTTGGGCATTATCCTGCACGATGTGATCGCGGATGCGTTCGACAATGGTCTGCACGATGAGCGCGCTCGTTCGCGGCAGGATCGCCACAAACTCGTCGCCGCCAATCCGCGCCACAATGTCTTGGCTGCGCACAGACGCTTGCAACACTCGGGCGGCGCGTTGGAGCAACTCGTCGCCCGCGCTATGCCCCAGCGTATCGTTCGCACGTTTCAAGCCATCCAGATCCGACATCACGATACTGATCGGAAATTCATCCATTTGTTTGTACCGATCAATCTCGCTTTGGAAAAACGCGCGATTCCGCAACCCGGTGAGCGCATCGTGACTGCTGATGAAACGCAATTCGCGCTCCGCGTGAGCGCGCTCCATTTCGCTCTTGTGCAAACGTTTGCTCGCCAGGATGATACCGCTGATCCCCAACGCCCACAAAACGAAATGCGCGAGGGCTAATGATTCGACGCTACGGTATTGAATTGCCAGAAGCGGTGTTAGCGGGACTGCCACACTAATCCCGCCGCGCACATCGCCTACCCGATAACCCTGCTGGGCATGACATTTGAGACAGGATTGTTCGGTGAACAAAGGCCGCATCAAGCGCATGTACGGCAAGCCGCCGATTTCCGCAATGACACTCGCTTCCTCAACCCCGGTTTCAAATGAGCGTAAGACTTCGGTTTCCCAAGCATCGGCAATATTTTGCGGCCGAATCGGCTTGAGACTGGTGATGTGCCCCAAAACACCCTGCAATTGATTTTGGATTTCATGAGCTTGGCGTGTCATGTACGCCGGATTGACGAGTGTCAATGCAATGCCCGATGGAGCTTCAATGTCGCGTTCCGCCACCTGCAGAAAAGGGTTTGCCGGCGTGAGGTCGGTAATCGGCGCATACACGCCGCCTTGCAAAGACGCCCAGCGCCGATAGATCACATCTTTTTCGTATGCGACGCGCGCTTGCACGCGCGCCGTTTCTGCCGTTTGGGTTTCGGCTTGGTGTACATTCCATGCCAGCGAAAGCAAGATCACCGCCGTCCAGATGATCGTCAAGCCCAACGCATAGCGGCGCCAGGGCATAACCCAGGTTGGGTGTAGCCCAAAGTGATCGTTCATATTCCCCCCACTCACTTTGCCTTGCGATCAATTATATCAAAAACAGAATTAAAAATGAAATGCGCGCTCCCATTTTCCATTGTACTAGAAGCGCGCTTTCGCTATTTCTCCTCTGAAAAATAGGACGCGGATTAACGCAGATGAACGCGGATCAAAACAAATTGTCCGTGCTCGTCCGCGCTCGTCCGCGTCCTAGCAATTTCCATTCGACCGTTGGTGCGCTTGCCGCGCATGGACAACTCCCGTGCGACCATCGCTACTCGGATGAGCCGAGTGCGCCCGCGCGCCCCTACTGTGGAAACGCCCACTCGCTTAGGTTCCAGGTGAGATGATTCGGATCGGCAACCGGCTTGATCCCGCTCAAATCCTTGGGCGCGCCGATGAGCGTGTTGGGCGCGAACAAAAAGACACCGGGCAAATCTTCGTTGAGCACGAGACTGGCATCCCAATAAAATTTTTGGCGGTCTTCGGCTTTGCTTGCCGCGGCTCCCTTAGCCATTGCATCGTCGAATTTGACGTTGCAATAGCCCAACACCAATTCCGCCCAACCGGCTTTGCACGTGAAATACAATGCCGCCACGCTCGGGTCCGCGCCGACGCGCGACGCGACGCCGCGAATCAGATCGCCTTCACCATTCAACGCCGCGGGCAGGAAAGCCGAGTCCGCCACCAATTTCGTGTCCACGCGGATCCCAATCTTCGCCAATTGCTGTTGCACGGCTTCGCCCAATTTGCGCGCATCGTCGCCCGCGCTGGCAAGGTAAACCAAAGCGATTGGGCGATTTTCGTACAGCGCGTTGCCCTGCGCGTCGAACTTGATCCCCGCCTCCGTCAACAAGACCTTGGCACGATCTACATTCAATTCGTACTTGTTCAGGTTCGGGTTGATCGCCCAATCGGGCGCGAGCAACGGACTGGCAATCGCGACGGCTTCACCGCTCAGCGCCGTTTGAATGAGCGTTTTTTGATCGAGCGCATAATCCAGGGCTTGCCGGAAACGCTTGTCCGCCAGGTACGGCTTGGGCGCGCGCAGGATCGCATAGCCGCGCCCGCCCTGCTCTTTCGTGCGGTTGAGCGCGGCAATTTGATCGCGCGTGCGCGCGTCAATGTACAGCATTTGCGCGTTGACGCCCTTGGCGCTGAGCACGTTGAGTTGCGCTTGCTTGCGCAAGCGTTCGGCTTCGCTGGCTGGGAGCGCGGCAACGTGAATGTCGCCGGCTTCCAGCGCGGCAAGCATCGCCGGACTAGTCTCAAACAGCCGCACGAGCACTTGGTCCAACTTGGCTGCTTTGCCCCAATAGTTCGCGCGTTTTTTCAGTTGAATGACTTGGCCCGGATCGTATTTTACAAATTCGTACGGACCCGCCGTCACAGTCGGCGCGTCCAGGTACGCGTGCTTGTCAATCTCCTTCGCCTCCACCTTGCCTAAAATATGCGCCGGCAAAATACCCAGGTACGTGTTGAACAAAAAAACGGCGTTGGCTTCGCGCAGTTCAAAGCGAATCGTTTGATCGTCCACGATCTTGATGCCTTCAATGTCCTTCGCCACGCCGCGCTGGTAATCGAGCGCGCCCTTGATGCTCGCCAGGTTCGTCGCCCACAGCGCCGAGCCAAGCGCCGGGTCAAGCGCGAGTTTGTAAGTAAAGGCAACATCCTTGCTGGTCAGCGGCGTGCCGTCGCTCCACGTGGCTTCCTTCGGCAAGGTAAAAGTGTAGGTCATTGCATTCGGCGCAACCTCCACCTTCGCGGCAAGATCGAGCACGGGTTGCGCCTTGTCGTTGAACCACGTCAGCGCCGGCAAAATCAAGGGCAAGGTTAGGAATTGCGGCGCGCTGGCTAACCAGATCGGGTTATAGTGTTTGCTGGTCATCGGACTCGAACCGATCACCACCGTATTCGCACGCGGTTGCGGCGTGCGGGTTGGCACCGGCGTCGCCACAACGAGCACCGTCGCGCGCGGCGCAACAATTTCCGGCGTGCCGCTAGTATTCGGCGCATCCGTTTCCGACGCGCACGCCGGCAAGCCCAACATTCCCAGCCCCAACACAATCCACAAACCCAAAACCCATCGTTGACCCAACATAGTTTTCCTCATCCCTGATTTTCGGCGTGCATTATAACACGATCATTCCGCCGATAAAAACGCGCGCCGCCGCAATCGTTTTCCAAACGCAAAACCCCTCTCGGGTGAACGAGAGGGGTTTGCAATTAGCTTGCCAATCAGTCTAGTACTCGGGCATCGGCGGAGCCGCCGGCGCCTTTTCCTTTTCGGGAATGTCCGTGATCAACGCTTCGGTCGTCAGGATCATCGCCGCGATGGATGCCGCGTTTTCCAAACCACTGCGCGTCACCTTGGCGGGATCAATGATGCCTTTTTCGACCAAGTCAATGTATTCTTCCGCGAGCACGTCAAAGCCCCAGGTCGTGCTCCCCTTTTCTTTTTGCACGCGGCGCACGTCTTGCACCACCACCGCGCCATCGTGGCCCGCGTTTTCCGCGAGTTGGCGGAGCGGTTCTTCGAGCGCGCGTTTCAAGATCGAAACGCCGGTCGCCACATCGCCGGTCGCTTGCACGCCATCGAGCGCGGAGACGACGTTGATCAACGCGACGCCGCCGCCGGGGACGATGCCTTCTTCAACCGCCGCGCGGGTTGCGCTGAGCGCATCTTCGACGCGGTGTTTCTTTTCTTTCAACTCGGTTTCGGTCGCCGCGCCGACGCGAATGATCGCGACGCCGCCTGCAAGTTTGGCGAGCCGTTCTTGCAATTTTTCGCGGTCGTAATCCGAGGTCGTCTTTTCAATCTGTGCTTTGATTTCGTTGATGCGACCCTTGATGTCCTTGTCCGAGCCGTTGCCTTCGACAAAGGTCGTGTCGTCTTTGGTCGCGATGACCTTGCGGCACACGCCGAGGTCGCTGATTTGCGCGGTTTCCAATTTGCGGCCCATTTCTTCGGTGATGACGTTGCCACCGGTCAGGATCGCCATATCGCGCAACATTTCCTTGCGGCGGTCGCCAAAACCGGGCGCTTTGACCGCAATCACATTCAACATGCCGCGCA
>CAIKBD010000207.1 GCA_903825565.1 uncultured Anaerolineales bacterium
AAAAAATAACTTGCCGCGTCGCATCGGCGCGTCACCAAGTTGTCATTCTGAACAAAGTGAAGAATCTCCTGTTCGTCGCACGAGACCCTTCGCTTTGCTCAGGGTGACGGTCGGTAAGTTATTCTTTTACCAACTCAAAGCGCGCGCCGCCGCGCGTTTGAATTGCGAAATTTATAACCCTCGTGTATACTGCCGTTAGACTTGGAGGTGAGCGATGTCTGACGCGCACACAGACGATACGCATACGACGCACGATCCCCCTCGCGCCAACCTCTCGGATCTCACCGGCGTTACGCTCGGCAAATATCGGTTGATCGAAAAACTGGGTCAGGGCGGCATGGCGCAAGTGTACCGCGCGCATCAAGCCGACCTCGACCGGTACGTTGCCATCAAAATTTTGCATCCCCATTTGACCGGCGACGAGGAATTTGCCGCGCGCTTTCAACGCGAAGCCCGCGCGATTGCCGCGCTCGAACATCCCCACATCGTCCGCGTTTACGATTTCGCCACGGATCACGGCATCGCATTTCTCGTGATGGAATTTTTGGACGGCGCAAATCTCAAAACGCGCGTGCGCGAATTGAACAGCCGCCGCGAACGAATGGATTTGCGCGAGGTTGCCCACATCATCGGCGCCATCGCGGACGCGCTCGCGCACGCGCACCGGCACGGCGTCGTGCACCGCGATGTCAAACCCTCGAACGTGATCCTCGCGCGCGATGACCGCCCTGTGTTGAGCGATTTCGGCATCGCGCGCATGGTAGACGCACCGACACTCACCGCCAGCGGGAGCACACTCGGCACGCCGGCATACTTGTCGCCGGAGCAAGCGCGTGGTGAACCGGGCGACGCGCGCTCCGACATTTACGCACTCGGCGTAATTCTGTATCAACTCTGCACCGGGCATCTGCCGTTCGACGCCGACACACCTTACGCGATCATTCTCAAACATCTCACCGCGCCCCTGCCACCGCCGCGCGCGCTTCGCCCCGATCTCCCCGTCGCGTTTGAACGCGTCATTCTCAAGGCGCTCGCCAAAGACCCCGCCGCGCGGTACCAAACGGCAAGCGAAATGGGCGCGGCGATCCGTGCCGCGTTGGCGGCACCCGCGCATTTGCCGGCGCGCACCTTTTCGTTGCGCTGGTTTCAGTTCGCACCGCGTCAGCTCCCCGCGCCTCTCGTTTGGATCGTACTGACACTTTTTATCTGCATCGGTCTGTTCATCGTTAGTCGCCCGTGGCGCATTGAACGCTTTGTCACGCGGACTGGCACGCCTGCCGCAACCGAAGCGGCGCGCGCCATACTAGTCCTGCAAGGCGCGGGCTTGATCGAAGAAACCTGGCTCGATCCCGACGCGCCCGACGCAATTTGGCGCACAACCGAACGTGCGGCATTGCGCGGCGCGCGCGGCGACCGAATTCTGATTGCGTTCAATCTCGCGCGCCTGCCCGCCGACGCGACGAACATTACGGCGACGCTCGCTTTGCGCGCACAGGCACTCAATCCCGGCGCGCCGCCCGGACAGATCGCCGCGTACCGGCTCCTCACACCTTGGAAGCCGCAAACCGCAACGTACAATTTTCCCTGGGGCAAACCCGGCTTGGCAAGCGATCAAGATTACGACGCGACGCCGGTCGGCGCGGCGATGCTGACCGACGCCGAAACGCTCTCGCTCGACGTGACGCCGGCGATTACCCAGTGGTTGAGTCGCGGGCGCACCGGCGGCGGCTTGTTGCTCAAGTTGAACGAGGACAGTCCGGCGGCAAGCGCGTATTGGATTTACACCACCGATCACCCCGACGCGACAGCACGCCCGACGTTGCGCGTGCAGTACAAGGCGGGACCATGAACGAGAACACGCCCTACTTGCAAGACCGCGCGGGGCAAAAATTTCCGCTGACCACACAAACGATCCTGGGTCGCTCGCCGCAATGCACCGTGCCGATTGTCGATCCGCGCGCGTCGCGGCGACACGCGCAGATCGAATGGCACGGCGAGGTCGCCACGCTGTCCGATCTCGACAGCGCGAACGGCACGTTTCTCAACGGGCGGCGCATCACCGCGCCGGAAATTTTGCGCGACGGCGATGAGGTGGCAGTGGCAAGCGCCGTGTTTATGTTTCACGATCCCGAATCCACGCTCCGCTCGCTCAAACTGCCCGCGCTCGTGGTGGATCGCGCAAGCGGCGAAATTTGGGTGAACCGCCAAGCGGTCACGCTCTCGCCGAAAGAACAAGCGTTGTTCGACTTGCTCTATCAAGCCGCTGGACATGTGCACAGCAAACAACAGATCGCGCAAGCCGTATGGCCCGAGTACCACGCGGAGGTGTACGATTACCAGATCGAAAGTCTCGTCAAGCGGCTCCGCGAAAAAATCGAACCTGACCCGGCGAACCCGGTGTTGCTCATCACGGTGCACGGGCGCGGGTACAAGTTGGTCAAATAGTCGAGTAGTCGAATCACATTCGACCACGCGACTTTTTTTTACGCCCCCTCAACCACCCAACTACCCAACTACCGCACTACCTAACTAACTGTTGGCAAATTGTTGGTTTTCTGGTTGCCCAAGTTTGGGCAACCCACGCGCATTTCGCCTATACTGCGAGCGGAATCAGAAATTTTCAAAGGAGGCGACAAGTATGTTACGACGACGACGGTTTGGGTGGACGCGCCGGCACTGGTATTTTGGCGGCGGTGGATGTCTGTTCTTGTTGCTCTTGTTGCTTGCGCTGTTCATTTGCCGCGCGGTAATGTTTTTGCGGTGAGGGTGAGGGTGAGGGAATAGAGAATAGAGAATAGGGAATAGGGAATAGGGAATAGGGAATAGAGAGTGGAGATTCGAGATCAGATGTTGGAACCCACTCCCCGCTTTCTACTCCCCGCTCCCACTCCCCACTCCCTACTCTCCCAAAGGAGGTCGAAATGAAAACGCGTATCGGATTGATGGTGATCGTCTTGGTGTTGGCAACTCTGAGCGGCGTCGCGTGTCGCGGGCGCGAGCGCGAGCAACCCGCCGCCGCGCCTTCCGCAACACACTTTGCCGCGCCGCCGGCGCAACCGCAAAATCCCGGCGTGGCGGCAACGCCCACGCGCACCTTGCCGGCGCAACCGCAAAATCCCGGCGCGCCGGCAACGCCCACACGCACGCCGCCGCCCACCGCCCAAGCCGATCTGATCCTCGCCGAAGCCACCGTGACGCCGACGGCAAATCAGAACGAGGTGCGCATTCACATCGTCGCGCGCAAGCAAGGAAGCGGCGCGATCACCGCCGCGTTCACGATCCGCTGGCATCCGCATCAAAAGGACAAGACCCAGGTCGGGTGTAGCCAGGATTTCTACGATCTGAACCGAACGGAATGGGTCGTGGATTGCACCTACACCTACCCGTACAATTTGCGCGGCGAGATGCACTGGGTCGCCGTGGTGGACGCGGAGAACGACGTGCGCAACGAGACGAACGAAGGCAACAACGAAAAGACCGGCACGATCACGATTGCCGGCGGCAGTAGCGGGCCCACCCCGCCGCCCGCCGGGCAAGCGCCACCTGCGCCGACGAATTGCAAAGCCGTCCAAGTTGCCACCGCGCAAATCGCTGTCGAGTGGCAATTCACCGGCAACGCAGACGGCTTTCGCATCTATCAAGGCAAAACGAGTTTGGAAAAAACGGCCGCCGCAAACGCGCGGAGCGTAGCGCTGACCAACTTGCGCCCCGGCGTGCAATATCATTTCGATGTGCGCGCCTACACCGCCAGCGGCGAATCGCGCGCGGACGCGTGTAGCGTGGATGTGACGCCGCGCTAACACAACCACAATGCAATTTGCCGGCTGAAATCGAAAGCGAGGACAAAATGCGAAATATGCTCATCGGTTGTTTGACGGTTGTCGCGATCGTTTTGATTGCGGTGATCGCGCTCTTTATCCTGCGCGCGCGGCAAAACGCGACGACCCAGGTTCCGCCTGCGCCGCAACCCAACCCCGCGCCGCTCAGCAGTGACGCCGCCGCGCCGACGATCCAGATCGCTTTGCCGGCAAACGGCGCGCGCGTGCGCGTGGGGCAAGCGTTTCAGGTGCACGCCATCGCTACGGACGCGCGCGGCATCTCCGCCATTGCCTTCGCGGTGGATGGGCAAGTGGGCGCGCCGATCCCGGCAACGTCGGCGCTCACCACGTTTGCCACCGCGATCCCGATCACCCTGCAAACGAAAGGCGTCCACACGATTGCGGTGCTCGCGCAAAACGCGAACGGTGTCAAGAGCGAACCCGCCGCGATCAAAGTTGTCGCCGTGCAAAGTTTAAGCGACCCGGCAAACCCGGACGATCCGCCCCCGCCCGCGCCGATCCCCAACCCCGCACCGAATCCCAGCGGCGGCACGGCGACGATCAGCTTCGTCGCCAACCCGGCGACGATTGCCGCCGGGCAATGCAGTACCCTGCGCTGGGATGTCGAAAATGTGCGCGAGGTGTACTTTGAGGGCGCGGGCGTCGCCGGGCACGGCGAGCAACAACAATGTCCGGCGCAGACGACGACGTACTCGCTCATCACGATCTTGAACGATGGCAGTCCACGCACCACCACGGCGACGATCACAGTGAGCGGCAACGCGCCGTCGCCCGGCGGTCAAACGCCAAGCGCGCCGGCAAATCTGCGCGTGACCGCGACGACCCGAACCTCGGCACGGATCGCTTGGGACGACCGGGCGAACAACGAGGATGGGTTTGAACTTCAGGTCGAAGGCGGGGCAAGCGTACGGACGAACGCGAACGAGACCCAGTATGAAATGGCCGGCTTGACGTGCAACCGCGCGTACAATTTCCGCGTGCGCGCGTTCAACGCCGCCGGCAATTCGGCGTGGAGCAACCAAGTGACCGCGCAAACGCTCGCGTGCGGCGATGGCACAGCGTTCGCGGTGACGAACATGGGAGTCAGCGTGAATCGCGCAACCTACAACGGACCTTGCCCGAATACGTTTACCGCCGGCGCAAAAATCACGACGAACGGCGCGGGCACGGTGCGCTATCGCTGGGAACGGAGCGATGGCGTGAGCGGGCAACCGCTGACGTTGCAATTCGACGCCGCCGGCGAAAAAGCCGTGACGAACGCGGACTGGCCGCTCAACACGTCGGGCAATTATTGGATGCGCCTGCACGTGCTCGATCCGAACGACCTTGTGTCGGCGCGCGGCGAGACGACGTGGACATGCACGGGCGGCGCGGCGTTCGCCGTGACGGAGGCGCTCGCAAGTGTAACGCCGCCGACGTACACCGGCACGTGCCCCAAATCGTTCGCGTTCGCCGGGCGCATCACGACGAACGGCGCGGGCGCGGTCACATATCGCTGGGAACGGAGCGATGGCGAGACGAGTCCAACGCTCACGCTCAACTTTCCGAGCGGCTCGGCGCAAACGACCGTGCCCGCCGCGTGGAACGCCGAACGCAGCGGCACGTACTCGATGCGGTTGCACGTGCTCACGCCGAACGAGGTCCTGTCCGAGCCGGCAACTTTCACGGCGAGTTGCGCGGGCGCGCAATCGTCGTTCGCGGTGACGAATGTTGTGGCGGAGGTCGAGCCGGAAATTTTCAGCGGCACGTGCCCCAAGAGCGCGACGTACACCGGCAAGATTACGACGAACGGCGCGGGCACCGTGTCGTATCGGTGGGTGCGAAGCGACGGTACCGGCGAAACGCGCACGCTGAATTTTTCGGCGGCAGGCACGCAAGCGGTGGCGAACGTCAACATGAATTACGCGCACTCTGCCACACACTGGGCGAAACTCGAAGTGCTCGCGCCGAATGCGCTGACTTCGGATCAAGCCAAGTTCACGCTTAACTGCGCGAGTCCGGCAATCGTCACGCTCGTCAGTGTGAACATCAACCCGACGGCGTACACCGGCAGTTGTCCGCACACGTTCAATTTCAACGGCACGATTGTCACGAACGCACCCGGCACGGTGACGTATCGCTGGGAACGCAGCGACGGCACCGGCGAAACGCGCACGCTGAATTTTTCAGCGGCGTCTAGTCAAACCGTGCAGAGCGGCGATTTCAGATCGGGGAGTAGCGGCACGTTCTGGGCGCGCCTGCACGTGCTCACGCCGAACGACAAGGTGTCGAACCAAGCGCAATTCACGCTGACGTGCAAATAGCGCGCGCAAAAATTTCGGCAAACAGAAAACCCCGTCGGCGAAAAAATCGCCGGCGGGGTTTTGTTTTGGAATTTTGGCAGCGGCGTTGCGGCGCAACGTCGCTACGCGCGCTCGAACAGTTACTTTAATCCCAGTTCCGAGCGGACGAGATCGAGTTGACCCGCCGCGCCCAGCTTCTGTGATTTGTGGACGATGAACTTGGCGTACTCTTTGACGAACACTTCGCCCGGCTTGCGGAAATCAAATTCCGCCGGCAAGTCGCGGAAGTATTCGCGGTGCACGCGTGTCCACACGAGGCGACCGTCGGTATCAATGTTGATCTTGGTGACGCCGAGTTTCGCCGCAAGCAACAACTCGTCCACGTTCACGCCGCGCGCGGATGGATCGAGTTTACCGCCCGCCGCGTTGATGCGCTGCACTTCTTCTTGCGGCACACTGCTCGACCCGTGCATGACGAGCGGGAAACCGGGCAAGAGTTTTTGGATCGCTTCGACGCGGTCGAACGCGAGCGACTGTTGCCCTTTGAACTTGTACGCGCCGTGGCTCGTGCCGATGGCGACGGCGAGCATATCGCACCCGGATTGTTTGACAAACGCTTCGGCTTCCTTCGGATCGGTCAGGTTCGCGTGCTTTTCATCCACGTTGACGTGCTCTTCAACGCCGCCGAGGCGACCCAGTTCCGCCTCGACCGAAAGCCCTTTGGCGTGCGCGCGCTCGACGATGCGCTTGGTGATCGCGACGTTTTGCTCGAATGATTCGTGCGACGCGTCGATCATCACGGACGAATAAAAGCCCGAGTCAATGCAATCGTAGCAGGTTTTTTCGTCGCCGTGATCGAGGTGCACGGCAAAAATCGCTTGCGGGTAGATTTTTTCCGCCGCGCGCAAAATCGCTTCGATCATTTGCACGTTGGCGTACTTGCGCGCGCCTTTCGACAGTTGGACGATGAACGGCGCTTGCGCTTCGACGTTGCCTTGAAACAACCCCAACGCCTGTTCCATGTTGTTGATGTTGTACGCGCCGATGGCAAATTTGCCGTACGCGACGCGTGACAATTGAGCGGTCGTGACAATCATAGGTCCTCCAATCAAATTTTTATGGGTCGTGCCGAATTGACCAACCGAATCAAACTCGCCGCATTATACTCCGCGCGCGCGAGAAGGCAAACTACGTGCTCACGCGACTGTTTTTTCGGCGACGGTTACGCGGCGCACGAGCCACCAGCCCAGCACGATCAAGATCGCAGAGAGCAGAAACACGCCACGCAAACCGATCCCGGGCACCGCCATCAACGCCGTGCCGAGCAACGGCGCGACGATGCCGCGCACGCCCATCAAAAAGGCGTGGAGCGCGGTGTACTGCGCGATCTCTTCCGCGCGCGCGAATTGCATCACCGCGTTGATCCAGCCCAGGTCGGTGCCCGCCGCCGTGATGCCGGTAAAAATGTACGCGACCGCCGCCAGGCGCAAATCTTGCGCCGCAAAAAACGCCAGCGAGATGAACGTCATCAAGAACAAATTGATCTGCACCGTCCACAAACCACCGCGCCGATCCACCAGTCGCCCCCAGACGATATAAAACAGCATCCAAAAAACCGAGTTGATCATCCCGAGCAAACCCACTTGCCCGTAATTCAGTTGCAACTCGTCCACGAGCAATAGCGGAATGAGCGGCGCGGTGAGCAACACGCCGAAACCGCAAATCGAAAAGGCGATGCTGTACGTGCGGTAGCGCGCGTCGCGTTGAAACACACGCCAGGGTTCGAACAAGTTGTGGCGCGTCTGCGCCGGCTCGTCGGCATACGCGACCCACCCAAACGTGACGCCGGACATGACCCCACAAATTGCCGCGAGTGGAAAGATCAGTTGGTAACTCCACACATCGAGTAATTGCCCAAACACCGGCGTCATAATCGCCGCGCACGCGGTAAACCCAACGCGCACGTATGCCATCGCGCGCCCGCGAATCGCGGCAGGATAGATCGCGCGCATCGCTTCGACGTAACCGGTGACGGACAACGAAACGATCAACCAATGCACGACGACGATCAACACGAATGGAATCGGCGCGGCGACGAACGGCATCAGCAGAAACAACCCGCGCCCAATGCCCCACGCCGCAACCATAAACGGCATTTTGCGGCGGCGTTGCAAATAATGCGAAGCCAGCACGGCAATAATGTTGCCCACCGCCGGCGCGGCGGTGATCGCCGAGATCAGCAACGCGCTCGCGCCGAGCCGCCGCGCGATCACCGGCACAAATGTACTGATCGCGGAAATGAAAATGCCGTAAAAGATCGCCGAGCCGAAATCGAGTGCAAGGTTGCGCCGCACGACCGGCGCGATGCTCGTCCACCCGCGCCGCCACGTATCGAGAAAAGAAATTGCCATGTTAGGTTACACGATAGTATCTGGAATAATCGTTGCACAACAGATACAGCGGCGGCTCGTCTTCGAGGATCGCCGGGAAACGCCCGAGCGGTTCCAAGAACCGATTGTCAGCGGCGTCATCGTTCACGGTGGAGACTTCGCCGGCAAGCACACGCTCCCGCTCCGCCCAAAACCGGTGATACACATGATCCGGCAACGTGATGCTTGCGCCCGGCTCCAACGCGATGATGCCGCCGGGCGCGAGTTCGCGCGTCACGCCGTCCGTGCTCACCGTGACCGGCGTCGCGGCGAGCGTCTCTTCCGGCGTCGCGTTGTACAGTTGGATCAGCAACGTGCCGCCGCCGCGATTGATAATGTCTTCGGTTTTTTGCCAGTGGAAATGGTACGGCGTTTCCTGGTTGACCGCGATCAACAAAATTTTTTCGGCGTAGGTTTTGCCGCGCCCCGCGCGCAAATTTGCCGGCTTGCCGTTCCGCAACGTAAACAGGAACAAACCGCGCGCGCGGAAATCGCCGCTCCCGAAATCGGTAATGTCCCAACCCAGGTGATCCTCGACGATGGCGCGCGCCGCCGCGCCTTGCCGCGCCCACTCCGCCGGTAGCCAGTACGCGAACGGCGGCAAATGAAATTGTCGCGCACGAATGAACGCGTCCGCATCGCGGAGGATCGCGTTGATTTCCGAACGTCTCACACGCACCTCGCTCCCGAAACCGTGGGACAAGTTTGCAAATTTGTCCCACGCGTGTTTTCACTCCGCCATTTACAAACCGGCTTGCCGCAACGCCGCGCTCACGATGGCGCGCGCTTCGGCTTGGATCGCGCGCAAATGCTCCGCGCCCTTGAAACTTTCCGCGTAAACCTTGTACACATTTTCCGTGCCCGATGGACGCGCGGCGAACC
>CAIKBD010000208.1 GCA_903825565.1 uncultured Anaerolineales bacterium
GATGTTGGCGTTTTTAGGTGGATTTCAAGTTACCTTGAATGAAAAACCGATCACCGATTTTGAATCGGATCGCGTGCGTGCGTTGTTAGCGTTTGTCGCGGTCGAGTTCGAGCAACCGCACCGGCGTGACAAGCTGGCGGGTTTGGTGTGGCCCGATTGGCCCCAGCGTTCCGCCATGGCGAATTTGCGAAACGCGTTGGCGAACTTGCGAAAAACGATTGGCGAGCGCGAGACCACCGAGCCAGTTTTGCGTGTGGAGCGCGAGGCGATCCAATTCAACCCGACGAACGACGTCTGGGTGGATGTCCACGCGTTCAAAACGCGCACCGCGCCGGAACAACCCAGCGAGTTGCTTGCCCAAGGGGTGGAGTTGTATCGCGGCGCTTTTCTCGACGGCTTTGCGCTCAAAGACAGCGCACCGTTCGAGACGTGGGTGCACGGTGTGCGCGAGCAAATGCAACGCCAATGCCTGACCGCGCTTGAACACATCCGCGAGCACGCCGAAGCGCGCGGCGATTGGGAACACGCGCGCCAAGCGGCGTGGCAACAAACCGATCTTGCGCCCTGGGACGAAGAGGCGCACCGGCATTTGATGCGCTTGCTCGCGCAGAGCGGACAACGGAGCGCCGCGCTCGCGCAGTACGAGACCTGCCGCGCCATGTTGCAAAAAGAATTGAACGTCGAACCGGCGGCGGAGACCATCGCCCTGTACGAAAAAATTCGTGATGGCGCATTCGGCGAACGCGAGACGATCACGCCCGCGCTGACCGCATCAGCCGGCGCGCGACTGTCCACCTTGCCCGTGTGGCTCACACCGTTTGTCGCGCGCCGCGAAATCGTCGCCGAAATCTTGGCGCGCTTGAACGATCCCAGTTGCCGTTTGCTGACGCTGGTTGGACCGGGCGGGAGTGGCAAAACCCGGCTTGCCGTTCAAGCCGCCGCCGCGTTTTCGCCGGATGGGTACTTTGTGTCACTCGCCGCGTTGGCATCCGCCGAAGATATTGTGCCCGCGATTGCACGCGCGCTTGGACTGGAATTTCACGAGCAAGACGAGTCGTTGCCGCAACTCGCGCGTTTTCTGCGTAAGAAAAATTGGCTCCTCATTCTCGACAATTTGGAACACTTGCTTGGCAGTGCCGAAACGGAACGTGAGAGTGGCGGCGAGATCGTAACGCGTTTGCTCGAAGCCGCGCCCGACATCAAAGTGTTGGTCACGTCGCGCGTTGGTTTGAATGTGCCGGGCGAATACCTCTTGCCGATTCCGGGCATGCAATTCCCCGAGCAAATGCCGGCGAATGTCGCGGACGCGTTGCAGTACGACGCCGTGCAATTATTCATTCAGGATGCGCGGCGCGTGCATCCTGGGTTTACACCCGGCGAGGACGCCGTGCGCCAGATCGTTCAAATTTGCCGACTCGTGCAAGGGATGCCGCTCGGCATTTTGCTCGCCGCGGCGTGGATGCGGATGTTGGCGCCCGCGGAAATTGCCACGCAACTTGCCGCGCACATTCTGGATTTTCTCGAAGTGGACTGGCACAGTGTGCCGGAACGCCAGCGCAGTTTGCGGGTCGTGTTCGATTATTCGTGGCGTTTGTTGAAGGAACGCGAACGCCAAATTTTATGTGCGCTCGCCGTGTTTCGCGGCGGCTTTACGTTCGCGGCGGCGCAACACATCGCCGCATCCCAGGATGCGCCGTTGGCTCTGCACGATCTGATGGGGCTGATCAATAGTTCGATGTTGCAACGCGCGGCGACCGGGCGGTACGAAATGCACGAAGTGTTGCGCCAGTACGCCGAGGAAAAATTGCACGAAACTGCCGAAGAGCCGAACGTGCGCGAACGGCACGCCGCGTATTTCACTGCGGCGTTGAGCCAGTGGGTCGCTGAACTGGAGGGCGCGCGGCAACAAGCGGCACTCGCCGCGCTCGATCTCGAAAATGATAATGTGCGCGCGGCGTGGTCTTGGGCGGTGAAGCAGGATCGGATGGAACGTTTGGCGGATGGCGTCAAAGGTATTGGCGCGTTTTGGGATTGGCGCGCGCGCTACAAGGAAGGCGAAAAATCGTTTCGGCGGATGGCGGAAAAACTCGCGGCGAGCGCAAACGCTCACTTGCCGGCGCGAATCAAAATGCGGGCGAGCGCGTTGGCGTGGCAAGCGCGTTTCAACCAACGCCTGGGGCGCATCGAACAGGCGCGCGATGGCGCGCGCACCAGTCTGGCGTTGCTTGAACAAGCTAGTCTGACCGACCAAGACGTGCGTTGGGAAAAGGCGCTCGCGTCCGAAGTGATCGGTGAAATCGAAATTCATTTTGGCAACTGTCAGGATGGCAAACAACCGTTGGCGACCAGTCTGGCGTTGTACCGCGAACTCGATCACCGGCGTTCGATAGCGAGTTGCCTTCGCAGTTTGGGGCGGCTCGCCGAGCGTATGGGCGATTATGCGCAAGCGGTCGAGTTGCATCAAGAGAGCGTGGCGATTTGCCGCGCGATTGGCGCCAAGCGCGATAACGTGGATGCGTTGCTCGATCTCTTTGTGGACCTGCGTTGCTTGGGGCGCGACTTGGAAGCGGATCGCATTTTGCACGAAAGCCAAACCATCGCGCAGGAACTGGGCGACCAAGCGGCTATGACGGCGGTGCATTATCGGCTGGGCACGATGTTGATGGACACGCAACCCGATCAAGCCGTCGCCGGGTTGGAAGAATGTGTAGGCGTATACGCCGAGTTGAATGATCGGCATCGTTGGGCAGTGGCGTTGATGCGCGTTGGCGACGCGCGGATGCACCTGGGGCAGTACGCGCAAGCCCATGCGCCTCTGCAAGAAAGTTTGGCGTGGTACCGCCAAGTGAACAATTGGTGGGGTATCGGTGCGGCGCAACGTATGCTCGGTGAACTGGCGTTGATCGAGGAACGGTACGCGGAGGCGTGGGAGTTGTTGCAGGAGAGCGCGGCGGCGTTTCGCCGCAACGGCGCGCGCGCGGACGTGGGCTGGGCGTTGGCAGGTATGGGAATGGCGGCGGCTTTGGCGGGCAACCTTGAGCAAGCGCACCTATGCCTTGCCGATGCGCTACACATCGCCCTGCGCTTTCGCCATCAATTTATGCCCAGTCATGTCTTGATTGCCCAAGCCATTGTCACGGCAAAAGAGGCGCGCGCCGTACCCGCGCTCGAATTTTGGCTGTTGCTTGGACGAACCGTGCGGATGATGCCACCGATGTACTGCGATCTGTACCAAAAACACATCGCACCGACCATTGAGACTTTAACGCCGCGTCAAGTTGCCAAGGCGCAAGAACGTAGCCAGACCAAAGATGTATGGACGACGCTCGAAACGTTGCTCGCTGAGTTGCGTTTGGCATATCCGTAAAGTATCGTTAGCCACCCGACACTTTTGGGCAATCGGGTAATTGGACGCGGAAAACGCGGATGTACGCGGATTTTTTCCTCATTATCCGCGCTTGTCCGTGCTCGTCCGCGTCCAATTTCTAAAACTGTCAGGTAACTAGAAGTATTGTAGACGTTACGCAAACTGATTTTCCACCTCGTTCGAAACAAGTGAATCGAAAGCACGCCTCTGCGCCGGAACAACCCGGCGCATTTTCCATGTCCTATCCTCAGATTTGGGTACTTGTTCCAACCTACTCGCTTCGGATCGGGAACCTAAAATAGATAGTGATTTGATAGCAAATATCTTTTTGCTATCAAATCACTATGCTTTATTGGTTTTGCTGGTCTTGCGAACAATTGTAATAGGACTCACGTCCCATTACTCATCGGCTATTGTTGGATTGTGCTACCACCACTACAATAAGCGCGCAGGTGAAGTTGAACTGTTTGTGGGCAATTTCAGTTTTCAGATTTATGTAAACAATAGTTCTTGTGGGTGTCTGAAACTCACCTGTACTTAAAAATCGGGTTTTCCACGCCAAAGGCAAATCCAACGAAAGTTGGAGACGCAAAACTACGGGCCTACCTTCGCAACTAGATCAGGGCCGCCGGGTTGCCGTTGGGGATCAGCACTTCCGGGGTGACTGACCTCTCCGGTTCGTCAAGAGAGAAGCAGAACACTTGGAGGTGCATGTGAAAAAGTACGTCGGTTTGTTTATTGTGGCGCTCGCTGTCAGTGTGTTGGCGTTGACTGGTTCAGCGTCTGCCGTCAGCATCCCCCCCACCGGACAGTTTCTCTACTTTTACATTCCGCCGCAGGATGGGACGGGTGTTTCCACCCAGGCGTCGCTCAATAATTTCTTTATTCTCACGCATGGCGACGAAAGTTACCACACGTCGCTCCATCAAGCCGGCTACACCGGCGCGATTCACCAGTATGTGCTCGCCGCCGAAGTAGATGGACCTGGTCCCTACGCCAATTCCTCTGCCGCGTGCGATAGCAGTTACGCCGCGTGGCACAATCAGGCGGCGATGGATGCCGGCGACTTTTGCGCGTATGTTCACCCGAACGAATCGTGGTTCTTGCACAACAGCCGAGGCGAGCGACTTTACAACTTGCAAGGGTCGCACGTCTTTTACCAAATGAATCCCGGCGCGGCGGGCTGGCGGCAATTCTTCGCTCAGCGCGCGCTTCGCGAACTGCAGGGCGCAACGAATTATCCCGCGCGCGGGTTCGACGGTTTGTTTCTCGACAATTTGTGGGTAGACACCTACTCGCTGAAAAATCAAAAAGAGAATTCAACCGGCGCGATGCAAGAATACGCCTCCGACAGCGCGTACCAAGCCGCGATGATCGGTTTTCTCAGCCAGTTGAAAACCACGCTGACTACGGCGACGAAAACGTGGCCCCTGACTGCCAACTTTACCAGCGATCAATACAGCGCGACCTCGTGGGACGCGTATCTGCCCTACCTCGATGGCGGCATGAACGAATGTTTTACCACCGATTGGGGCACGAGCTATCCCTCCACGAGCGAATGGATCACCGAGTTGCAAAAAGCCGAACGCGTGCAGGCGCAAGGCAAACTCTTTATCGCCGTGGCGCAGGGCGCGCAAACGAACACCGCGCGGATGCGTTTTGCTTACGGCTCCTACCTGCTGACGATGCAACCGGGCAAAGCCGTTTTCCGCTACGCCGATTCGAGCGACTATGAATCGGTTTGGAATTACTCGGACTATTGGACGGATTTGGGCACGCCGACCGGCGCACGTGTTCAGCAAGCCGATGGCTCGTGGCGACGCGATTTTACACGCGGGTACGTCGTCGTCAACCCGGCGACGCACGCGACGCAGATCGTTCAACAAACTGGTGCGACGAACACGCCCGCGCCGAGTGCGACCGCGACGAAGACGAACACGCCCGCGCCGAGCGCGACCGCGACGAAGACGAACACACCCGCACCGAGCGCGACCGCGACGAAGACGAACACGCCCGCGCCGAGTGCAACCGCGACGAAGACGAACACGCCCGCGCCGAGTGCGACTGCAACCAAGACAAAGACGCCAGTGCCGAGTGCGACTGCAACCAAGACAAAGACGCCAGTGCCGAGTGCGACTGCAACCAAGACGAACACACCTGCGCCGAGCGCGACGCCCGTCAGCGGCAAAGTTGTTCGCACGAACGACATCAAGATCGGCAAACTGGTCAACGGCACATTTAAAGCCACATTTGACTTTGCACGCGGCGAGACTGTGGTGGTTCGCTATTATGTGGTGGATGGCAGTTGGGCGCGCCTTGCGGGAGCAACCGTGACCGCCAGCGTCAATCGCCCAGACAGCACAGCGTATTGCCAGATCACTGCCGTGTCCGATTCGAAGGGCTGGGCGCAGGGCACGTGCCCGGTTGACACCAACGCCGTGCTCGGTGTGTGGGACACGCAAGTAGCGAACGTGACTAAAACCGGCTATGCCTTTTCGCGGAGCGGCTCCACCACCGGCGAAAACTTTAACATCAAATAGAGTGCGGGAGTATGATCACGCCTGGCGCGGATCATCTTGCCCGGATCTCCTTCCCCCAACGGAGCGAGTCGCGCGTCCCGGAAACGTGCGGCTCGCTCCGTTTTTTTTACATTGACAAGAAGAGAATTTGTGGATATAGTCAAATTGAAGCAAGAGTGCCAAAGGCAAACTCATCGCAAGATGGGGACGCAAAACTACGGATCCTCGCCGATGAGGACTGCCGAGTTACCACCCTGCCAGATCAGTCGCATGCGTGCGCCCACCGACGCCGAGTTCGTGAGCGGCTCGCTGATTATGGTTTGCCCGTTCGGCTCTGGTCGAAGGGGCATTTGTGTTTTCGGTGCGCGTGCGCGTGTCTGGGGCTAGCACTGCACCGAATCATGGTGTACGCGTAAACGGATCTTTTCGCTTGAATTTGAGCGAGAACAATACCTTGCCCCTACCGCCGGAAGAAGACGCATGAAAAAACGCCCTGTCGCTTCCAAGCGACCGATAACTAAAAAATCGCCCCCCAAGCCAGCCACGCGCAAGCGCACTTTGCGAACGCCAGGTCCCGGCGATGCCAAAATTTGCCACACGTGCGCGTTGCGCCGCGCCGTAGTCGCCAGCCAGCAAAGCGATCAAGCCCTGCACCGGCAAAACGCCATCCTCAACGCCGTGCGTTCCGCCGCCGAATTATTTTTGGGCACTTTCTCTTGGCAAACGCACATCCAAACCGTCTTGGCGGAATTGGGCCAAGCCGCCGAAGCCAGCCGCGCGTACATCTTTGAAAATCACTGTGCGCCCAACGGCACCATCCTGACGAGCCAACGCTACGAGTGGGTGGCAACCGGCATCGAGCCGCAACTCGCCAACCCCGACTTGCAAAACCTGGCGCTCGCCGACATTGGGTTTATGCGCTGGCACACGGTGTTGAGCCGCGGCGAAATGATCCAAGGTCTGGTGCGTACCTTTCCCGCGAGTGAGCAGGAAATCTTGCGTGCGCAAAAAATTCGCGCGCTTGCCGTTGCGCCCATTTTCGTTGGCACAACCTGGTGGGGCTTGATTGGCTTTGACGATTGCATTTCCGAGCGCGCGTGGACGACGCCCGAACTCGAATCGCTCCAGGTCGCCGCACGCACGTTTGGCGCAGCGATTCAGCGGAGCCAAACCGAAGCCGCACTCCGCGAAAACGAAGAGCGCTTGGAACTGGTTTTAACCGGCAGTAACGACGGTTTTTGGGATTGGAACGTGGTTACGGACCAAGTTCGTTTCAACGCGCGCTGGGCGGAAATGCTTGGGTATCGCTTGGACGAGCTTACGCCCGATGTTCGCACCTGGGAACGCCTCGTGCATCCCGACGATTTGCCGGCGGCAATGCGCGCTTTGCAACTGCACATGGCGGGCAACGCGCCGCAGTACGAAAGCGAGCATCGGCTCAAGATGAAAAACGGTGAGTGGAAATGGGTGTTGGATCGCGGCAAGGTGGTGGCGCGCGACGAGACCGGCGCACCCCTGCGCGCCGCCGGCACGCACACGGATATTGACGCGCGCAAACGGGCTGAAGCCGCGCTCAAAAAATCCGAGCAGTACGTGCGGAACATTATTGATTCGTCGCTGGATATGATCATCACGACCGACAACGACCGGCGCATTGTCGAGTTCAACTGCGCGGCACAAGAGGCGTTCGGTTATACGCGCGAGGAGGTGCTGGGCAAACACATCAACCTGTTGTACGCCGACACCCAGGAAGGCAACCAGGTGCGCGACGCGGCATTGAGTCACACGCATTTATTCCGCGAGATTATGAACAAGCGCAAGAGCGGCGAATTGTTTCGCGCGCAACTTTCGACCGCGGTGATGCGCGACGAGAACGGCGCGCCCATCGGCGTCGTTGGCGTGTCGCGCGACGTGACCGCGCGTTGGCGTTCCGAGCAATTGTTGCAGATTCAACGCGATCTCGGCTTGCGCCTCAGTTCTACCCGCAACCTGACACACGCGTTGGAATGTGTGCTCGACAGTGTATTGCAGATCGGCGGCGTGGATTGCGGTGGCGTGTATCTGGTCGATCCGCGCACCGGCGCGCTGGAACTGGCGGTGCATCGCGGCTTGCCCACGAATTTCATTGCCCTGGCTTCTCACTTTGCCGCCGAGACCGCCCAAGCGCGCACGGCGCACGCCGGCAAGCCAATCTACGAGCATTACATGCAGACCGCTCTGCCGGTAGATACATCCCGCCAGTCTGAAGGACTGCGCGCATTTGCCGCTGTGCCGGTTATGTTCGAGGGGCGCGTCGTGGCGTTGCTCAACACCGCCTCGCATGTTCACGACGAAATTCCGCTCGATGCCCAAACCGCGCTCGAAGCGATTGCCTCGCATGTGGGCGGCGTTGTTGGGCGGTTGCGCGCGGAGGATGCGCTGGCGGCGGAAAAGGAGCGGCTCGCGATCACGCTCGTCAGCATTGGCGATGGTGTGATTACGACGGACGCGCACGAACGCATCGCGCTCTTTAATTCGGTGGCGGAGCAAATTACCGGATGGACGCAAGCCGATGCGGTGGGCAAGCCCTTGTCTCAGGTGTTTCGCCTGTTCAACGAAGTGACGCAACAACCCAGCGCCGACCCGGCACGCCGGGTGATCGAAACGGGACTCGTGGTGGGGTTAACCGCCGGCACTGTGTTGCTGGCAAAGAACGGCAAGCCCACGCCTATTTCCAGCACCATCGCGCCGATTCGCGATCATACCGGCAACCTCACCGGCGTCGTGCTCGTCTTCCGCGATATTACGCGACTGAAACAGTACGAAACGGATTTGATCCAAGCCAAGCAAGCCGCCGAAGAAGCCAATCGCGCGAAAACCGAATTTCTGGCGCACATGAGCCACGAAATTCGCACGCCCATTCACGGCATCATCGGCGTCACCGCGCTCGCGCTCGACACCTCGTTGACGGCGGAACAGCGCGAGTATTTCAACACGATCCAAAATTCGGCGGACGTGCTACTGCAAGTGATCAGCGACATTCTCGATCTCTCCAAGATCGAAATGGGGCGGCTCGAACTCGAAGCGCTCGACTTTGATCTGCGCGCGACCGTCGAACAAGCGGTTGAGGTGATGGCGTTTCGAGCGCACACCAAGGGGTTGGAGTTGATCGCGCACTTGGCGCGCAACGTGCCCACTCTGCTCGTTGGCGATGCGGGGCGGTTGCGCCAGGTGCTCGTTAACCTGATCGGCAACGCCGTCAAATTTACCGAGCGCGGCTATGTTTTGGTGCAGGCGTCTGCCGATACGGAAACGGTTGATCAGGTGTGCGTGCATTTTGTCGTGCAAGACACGGGGATCGGGATCAGCCCCGAAAAACAATCGCTCATCTTTGAAGCGTTTCGCCAGGCGGACGGTTCGACGACGCGGCGGTACGGCGGCAGTGGCTTGGGCTTGACCATCGCGCGGAATTTGGTCGAGCAGATGGGTGGGCGCATTTGGGTCGAAAGTGAACTGGGCAAGGGGAGCCAATTTCATTTCACGGCGATGTTGAAAAAATACGCCGGCACGTCGGCGCGCTTGGCGTTGGCTCTGCCGCCGAACGCGCACGCGTTGATCGTGGATGATAACGCGGCGCAACGACGCGTGATCCGTGAAATGCTGGAAGCGTTGGGTTTGCCGGTGCGCGAAGCGGAAACCGGCGCGGCGGCGTTACAGCTGGTCGCCGGGCTGTCCGAAGCGGAACGGCAAACGCAGATCGTTTTTCTGGATCGCACACTGGCGGCGGAAGACGGTTTTGGCATCGCGCAACAATTGCTGGCGCGCCAATTTTCGCCGGCGCGGATGGTGATGTTGTTACGCTCGGACGATATTCCGGCGGATATGGCGCGGATGCGTGAATTGCAGATTGACGCGCGGGTGTTGAAACCGGTGCGCCAGCATCAATTGATCGAAACGGTGGCGCATGTGTTTGGGATCGCGGCGGGGAGTAAAGCGGAGGCAACGGCAAATGCCTCGACGTTGCCGGACAAGTCGCTGTGCATTTTGCTCGCGGAGGATAACGAAGCCGCGCAGATGGTTGGCAAACGCACGTTGGAAAAAATCGGGCATCGTGTGCGGATCGCCAAGAACGGGTGGCAAGCGTTGGAGATGCTGTACGCCGAGGGCGCGCGCTTTGATCTGGTTTTGATGGATGTGGAGATGCCGCAGATGGATGGCTTGGAAGCGACGCGGCAAATTCGCCGGCGCGAGTTGCAAACCCAGGAGCATGTTCCGATCATCATGGTTACGGCGTATGCGATGAAAGAAGATCAGTTGAATTGTCTCGCCGCTGGCGCGGACGGCTATTTGCCCAAACCGATCAGCCCACGCAAATTGTTTGACACACTGACCGGGTTTTCAACGGCGACGCCCCAGGCATTGCCTACGGTCGTCGTAGACTTGGAAGCCGCGCTTGAAACGGCGGGCGACGATCTGGAACTGCTCAAAGACGCGGTGCAAATTTTTTTGGCGAAGGATTACGTGCGGCAACAGGCGGAATTGGCGCAAGCCATCGCGGCGCACGATGCCGCGGGTGTGAAAAAAGCGGCGCATGGTTTGAAAGGTGCGTTCGCCAGTTTTGGTGGTAACGTGGCGCGCGAGGTGGCGTTGCAATTGGAAACGCTGGGGCGCAACGCCGATCTGACCGGCGCGCCGGAACTGCTCGTGGCGTTGGAGCGTGAGGCGGAGCGGTTCAAAGTATTTTACGCGCAACTTTGTGAGGCAGACGGGAGAAGACAAGATGGCTAAAGACCCGCGTATTCTGGTGGTGGATGACAACGAGTCGCTTGTCCGTTTGGTCAAAGGCGTGTTGGAGCGCGAGGGGTACGAAATCCTCACTGCTTTTGACGGGGTTGAAGGATTGGAACTGGCGCAACGGGAACAACCGAATCTGATCATTCTAGATATTTTGATGCCGCGGATGGATGGCTATGAAGTGTGCCAACATTTGCAGGCAGACCCGCGCACGCAAAACATTCCGATCTTGCTCCTCACCGTCAAAGGGCAATTGGATGGCGAGCCGAGCAGTACACGCACGCACGCGTACTTTGATCAACGAATTCAGGAACGACTGGAAGGGTTCGACACCGGCGCAATCGAGTTTCTCACCAAGCCGGTCAAATCGCGTGAACTGGTGGCGCGCGTCAAGGGCTTGCTGTGGTTGGATGCCGGGTAGCCACTGGCGCAACGCGATTCATCGCTGTTACGTAATGCGGGGGCAAATTTGTAAATTTGTCTTCCACCGCAAGTTATCTGGCGCAAACCGGCGCGCACAGCGCGCTCGGTGATCAGAATGGGGGGGGAAAGGTAGCAGGTGCACATGGCAATGAAAAGCACCATTCTGATCGTGGACGATGAACCTTTTGGGCGCGCGATGCTTGCCGCGCTCTTAAAGCAAGCCGACTATGAGATTGTCCTCGCGCGTGACGGTGGGGACGCGCTGGCATTGGCAAACCAACAGCCGCCCGATTTGGTCCTGCTCGACGTGATGATGCCGGACATGGATGGCTTTGCCGTGTGCGAGCAATTGCGCGCCACACCGGCGCTCGCCGATGTGCCGATCATTTTGCTGACGGCGCTGAACGACGAAGAATCGCGCTTGCGCGGTATTCGCGCCGGGGCAGACGATTTCATTTCCAAGCCGTTCAACCGCGACGAATTGCGCGCGCGCGTTCGCACCATTACGCGGCTCAATCGCTATCGGCGGTTGCTTGCCGAACGCACGAAATTCGAATGGGTGGCGGAACATGCCAGCGAGGGCTATGTGCTACTCGACGCGGCAAATCAAATCACATACGCGAATCAGCGCGCGCGTCTGTACTTGCATTTGCCGCTGACGGATCTGTTGCCGCCACTGAATTTTTTCGAACTGGCGTGCAGGTGGTACCACCCGCAACCGGTGGAAGCGTGGAATGGGGCAGACGGGGATGCGTCCGCGTCGCCGTACTACTTGATCCAACCGGAAACGGCGACAGCGCCGGCGTTTTGGTTGCAGGTGGTGTTCCTGGCGGTGCCGGGCACGCCCGCCATGCGGCTCGCGCGCTTGAGCGATGTCACCGAAAAAATGTCGTTGCGGTACGATCGGGCGGGCTTTCGCGAAATGCTCTTGCATAAATTACGCACGCCCAGCATGGTCTTTTTGTCGAGCTTGGAGTTGTTACAGCGCAACACCAACCGATTTACACCGACTGAACTGGCTGAACTGGCGCAAGATATGTACGCCAGCGCCTTGCGCCTGCATCGCCAAGTGGAGCAGGTGCTCGACTATTTTCGCGCGCCGGCGTTGGCGCAAGCCGGCGAAGGTTGCACGCTCGCCCAGGTCCTGGAAGATGCCGAGCAATTTGGCGCGGCATTGGAGATCGCCGCGTTGCAAGTGACTGCGCCGACGGAAGCGCGCGCGGCGCGCCTGACGCTTTCGCGGCAAGCGTTGAATGTCGTGCTGTGGGAAATTTTGCAGAATGCCAAAAAATTCCATCCGCGCGAAACGCCAACCGTGCAGATTACGGCGTTGCTAACGAGCGATCACCCAGGGACGGCGGTGGCGTTGAGCATTGCCGATGACGGGGTCACGCTGTCGCCGCAACAATTGGCGCGCGCGTGGATCCCCTACTATCAAGGCGAAAAATTTTTCACAGGGCAAGTTGAGGGAATGGGGTTGGGTTTGGCGACAGTTGCCGCGCTGGTATGGGCGGCGGGCGGGGCGTGCCGAATGTTGAATCGTGAAAACGCGCCCGGGGTGATCGTCGAGTTGCGCTTGCCGGTGGAAGCGGGCACGGCGTAAATTTTCCAGCGGCACGTTCGCGCTTGGTGATCCTGAAATTGATGCGAAGGCGATTATGCGCACAGTCAGCAAAATTTTAATTGTGGATGATCAAAAATGGGGGCGCGATACGCTCGCTGGCTTGCTTCATTCGCCAGATTATGAATTTGAACTTGCGGCGAATGGTGTGGAGGCGCTGGCGCTGGCGGCGCGGTGGTTGCCCGATTTGATCTTACTCGATGTGATGATGCCGGAGATGGATGGCTTTGAAGTGTGCCGACGCTTGCGCGCCAGCCCCGCCAATGCAAACGTCCCGATCATCATGGTTACGGCTTTGGATGATAACGCGTCGCGGCTTGAAGGGATTCAAGCCGGCGCGGACGACTTTATCACCAAGCCCTACAATCGCACCGAACTCAGCGCGCGCGTCCGCACCGTCACGCGGCTCAATCGGTATCGGCAGATCGTGAGCGAGCGCACCAAATTTGAACGCCTGTTTGATCTTTCGCCGGACGGGATTCTCGTCGTGACCGCCGAGCACACGGTTGAACTGGCAAACCCCGCGATGCTCCGCATCCTGGCGCTGTCCGAACGGGAAGCGATCATCGGCAAACCCGTGACGCTGTTTTTTGCGGCAGAGCAACGCGCCGCGTGTAGCCGCTGGATCGCCGCAACGCTGGAGCAAACGCTGGACAGCCCGCGCGTGGAAAGTACCTTTGTGCGTGCGCCGGGCGAATCGTTTCCGGTCGAGATCACCTTCGCGCATTTTGCGACCGAAGGTTCACCGATGGTGCAACTCATCGTCCGCGACATTAGCGCGCGGCGGCAAGCCGAGTTACAGATTCAAACGCAACTCGAACGGTTGCGCGTGCTGAACACGGTGGGCGCGACGATCAACGGCAGTCTCGAACTCAACATCACGCTCAACGTATTGTTGAGCCAGGTGTTGACGCAATTGCACATGGACGCAGTCGGCTTGCTCTTGTTCGATCCGGTGACCAACCATTTGGATTATGCGCTGGGGCAAGGTTTCGGCACAGAGGTCTATCGCCGCACGCATTTGCCGCTGGGCAAAATGTTTGCCGGCAAAGCGGCGTTAGATCGACGCGTGATGCTCGTGCCCGATCTCCGCGACACGCTCCAGCGTCAGGGATCCGATCCCGTGCCGCTGTTTGCGGACGAGCATTTTACGGCGTACTGCGCCGCGCCGTTGATCGCCAAAGGCAAACTCAAGGGCGTGCTGGAAATTTTTCACCGCACGCATTTGCCGAGCGATCCCGCGTGGGTAGATTTTGTGGACAGCTTGGCGCAACAAGCCGCGCTGGCAATTGATAACGCCGAACTGTTTGTGAACTTGCAACGTGCGAACTTGGATTTGACGCGCGCGTATGATGCCACGCTTGCCGGGTGGTCGCACGCGCTCGATTTGCGCGACAATGAAACCGGCGATCATTCCCAACGCGTCACTAACCTCACGGTGGCGTTGGCGCGCTTGCTCGGCATCCCCGAAACCGAAATCGTGCACGTGCGCCGCGGCGCGCTACTGCACGATATTGGCAAGCTTGGCATTCCCGATCACATTTTGCTCAAGCCGGGCACGTTGACGGATACGGAGCGGGCGATTATGGAACGGCATCCGGTTCTGGCATACGAGTTGCTCTCTCCCATCGAATTTTTGCGTCCCGCGCTCGCCATTCCGTACGGGCATCACGAAAAATGGGATGGCACCGGTTATCCGCGTAAACTCGCGGGCGAAGCGATTCCCTTTGCCGCGCGCATTTTCGCGGTGGTGGATGTGTGGGATGCCTTGCGTTCGGATCGCCCGTACCGCCCCGCGTGGGAGCGCGAACGCGTGTTGGAGCACATTCGCACGCTTGCCGGCTCGCACTTGGACCCGCGCGTGGTGGAGGCGTTTTTCAAAATTTCTCTGCCCGCTTGATGCGAGGATTTGGATGGGCGGCACGGTTTTGGGCGCGGCACCTTTTCAACGGTGAACAGGACGTTTTGACAAACGTCCCTACCGGCGCGCGTAGGGGCGTTTGTCAAAACGCCCGCTGCGGCGTTTCGCGTCTATCCCAAAAATGTGACACCCATCCCACCGTACAGGGCTGGTGCAAAGTCTATTGACAAGCCCAACTTGTCATTTCGAGACGCCGGTTTTGCGTCGAGAAATCGAGACTGGAGCATTGCGACTGAACATTTGAAATTTTACCGCAGGCGCGGAGTGCGCGGAGCGCGCAGAGGTTTTAAAATCAATTCTCTGTGTCCTCTGCGTCTGCGGTAAATTTCGTGCATCTTTGGTCGCGATGCTACACTGTCGAGAAATCTCGCTTTTGCCATCAGGTGAGACTTTTCGCTCCGCTACCCAGAAACTTGACACCCTCACTCAGGCGGGCACGGGAACGAGCGCGAGGGTGTAACCGAGCTTGGTTGCCCTTTTCTCCAAGCGAGCGATCTCGCGTTCGCGTTCGCGTTTGAGGTAGGTCTCGGC
>CAIKBD010000209.1 GCA_903825565.1 uncultured Anaerolineales bacterium
CTATGCCGGGTTCACCGCGATGTTGCCGACGATGGCCGGCGCGGCGCACCGCTGTGTACTCCCCGACTACAAATTCAACATCGAACAACTCGCGCAATTGTTGACTGCCGACCGCGCCAAAAATCCCAGCAAGTACTCGGTGGTGCTGGTTTCGGAAGGCGCGATGTTTGAAGGCGGCGAGATGGTTTTTCAGAACAGCGAGAAGGACGCCTTCGGGCACGCCAAACTGGGCGGCGTTGGCGATCTCGTCTCTTCGCAATTGCCCGGCTTGTCCGCCAAATTCAACAACGGCAAGCCGATCAACGTGATCAACCAACGCCTCGGCTATCTCGTGCGCGGCGGCGATCCCGACGCGATTGACTCGATTGTGCCGATGGCATACGGCAACCTCGCGCTCGATTTGATTTTGGACGGGATTCACGGGCGTCTCGTCGTGCTGAAAAATGGGCGATACGACAACATGCCGATTGATGTCGTGACCAGCACCAAGAAAACGGTGGACGTGAATCGGTATTACAACCGGGAACGCCTCCGCCCGAATTACGAAAGTTTCGAAATGCGCCCGCTGTTCATCATGACCAGCGACAGTTAAAAAGGCAAAAACAGAGACTGGAGATTGGAACGCACTAATCTCCAGTCTTTTTGTTATTTTCGTAAATTTCCAATTCTCTGTTATAATGCCGCCGATGTCGTTTTCGAGTGTGCGCCCGGCGCTTGAGCCAAATTTCAACCGCGCGACGGATCGTTCTCGCGCGGTCTTTTTCATCGTGAGCATCCTCGCTTACGTTGCCGCGATGATCGCCGCCACGTTGGCGCTGCATCCGTATTTTTCGCAAACCTGGGATGTCGCCACGTTTATCCACGCGGCGCAAACGTTTGCCGACGACGCGCATGGGTTCGATCTGTACGCACAATCGCGCGCGGCGCAAACCTGGCCCTACGCGTACCCGCCGCTGCACGCGTTCGTCACCGCGTTGGCGTTGGGCATCGGCGCAGTGTTTCCCGTTTTGCCGGACTATGTGTGGGCACGCGCGCCGATGATCGCGGCGGATATCGGCGTCGCACTCGTGTTGTACCGCATCGTCCGCCGCAAAACAGCCGACGAAACTTTGGCGCGCACCGCATTGCTGCTGTGGCTGTTCAACCCGCTCACGTTTTACGATACTGCCGTGCAAGGGCACTTTGAAAGCGAGTGGCTCGTTTTTGTTTTGCTGGCGTTTGAATGGTTCGAGCAAGATCGCCATCCCGCGTTGCCGGCGCTCGCGCTCGCCGTCGCCTTTCTGTTCAAGCAGATCGCCATCGTGTTTATGCTCCCGGTGTTTGTGGCTTGGGCGCATCGTTGGCTCGTGAAACGCACAATCCAACTACCCAACTTGCTCCTCGCCGCGCTCACGTTTGCGCTCGTCATCGGCGGCGTGTGTTTGCCGTTTCTTTTGTACTCGGACGATTTTTGGTTTATGAATTTGACCTACGTCGAGAACGTGCCGGTGCAAACGCAATCGTGGCTCGTCGCCGTGCTCGGCGTCACCCGCGCAACGCCGAACGCGCTGGCGAGCGATTTCATCTTGTTGCGGCACCAAACCAGCGTGACAATACTTGCCACGCTGATCGCGGCGTTCGTCGCCGCGCGGCGCGGCTGGAGCGTGTATCTCGCCGCGACGGTGATCGCGCTGATCTTTTTCCTCACGTCGAAAAAAGTGATGGGCTATTATTACGTGATGCTCTTTCCGTTCTTGTTCGCCGAAATTTTGCCGCGCCGCCAAACGCAACTTGCCGGGATCGCGCTCAGCGCGACGACGTACATCGCGCTCTCGCCGTATTACGCCGCGTGGACGAATCACGCGCATTGGTGGACGTATGCGATCCTGGGATCGCTCAACAGCGCGTTTTTCGTTTGGCTGGGGTGGCAATTGCTCCGCCGCCAAAATTTCGCTGCCGGGAATCTGCGCGCGGCAAGCGTGCTCGCGCTCGGCTTGTTCGCCGGCGCGGTGGGCGCGGCATTAGCGCAACCGCTCGTTGCCAGCGCCACCAGCCCGATTCGCGCGCCCATCGTTGCGCCGGGCGCGGAACTGAATGCGATGGTGGCGTTCGGCGGCGTGCTCGCGCTGATCGTGCTCACGCTCGGCGGCGCAATGCACGCGACGCGCGCGTGGGCAATGCGCGCGCCGGCGTGGATATTCGGCGTGCCGTTGCTTTTTGCGCCATTGTTCTTTTCGATTTATACTCTGACCAAAGAATCTACCGCGATTTTTGAAATCGCGCTCAAAGCGTTGGGAGTTTGAATGACCATTCGTTGCAGTGTCGGCATTACCGCGTATAACGAGGAAGCGAACATCGGCAAACTGCTCGCGGCGATGCGCGCGCAGGAATTGCAAAAGGTGACGATCACCGAGATCGTCGTCGTCGCGAGCGGATGCACGGATCGGACTGTGCCGCTGATTCAGGAGCAGGCGGCGCAAGACGCGCGCATCAAATTGATCGTGCAGGAAAAACGCGAGGGCAAAACGTCGGCGATCAACCGGTTTCTCCAAGCGGCGCAAGAAGAAATTTGCGTGCTGGAAAGCGGCGACACGTTGCCCAACCCCCACACCATCGAGAACCTGGTCAAACTGTTTGAAGACCCAACGGTGGGCATGACCGGCGCGCAAAAAATTCCGGTCAACGTGCCGGAACAAATCGTCGGCTATATGTCGCACCTGCGTTTGAAATTGGAGCATCAACTCTGTCTCGAAATTCCGCGCCTCGGCGAGTTGATCGCATTCCGCAAAGTGTTTACGCAACTGCCGCCGGACGTGGCGATGGACGAAGCGTTCGTCGAGGCGCTCGTCATTCGGCGCGGCTTGGAAGTGCGTTACGCGCCGGATGCGGTCGTCTACAACATGGGGCCCGAAACGCTCGGCGAATTTATTTTGCAACGCCGCCGCAATTACGCCGGGCATTTGCATCTCGTCCGCAAGTACGGCTATCGCGTGTCCAGTCTCGAATCAGGGCGCGTCCTGCGGATCGCCGCCGGCGAAGTGTGGAACGCGTTGCGCTTGATCTGGACGTTGTTCACGCTGGCATTGGTCGAGGCATACGCACGGTTGCTGGGATCGTACGATTACTACATCAAGGGGCGCAAGCACGTCGTGTGGGATATGGCGTGGACGACGAAAAAGGTGGAGGGCACGCCGTCGCACACCCCGAGCGAAACCAAATAGGAATCGAGAATCGGTCAACGAGCGTCCGCGCGCGGGGATCGATCACGCTATGAAAAATTTCTTGTTCAATTTCTTGAAACTCGCCGTCACGCTCGGCATCATCGCGTACCTGTTGACGCGGGTGAACGTGGCGGCGATGGCGCAATATCTCGCGCGCGCGAATTTTGCGCTACTGCTGTTGGCGCTGGGCTTGTACTTTGGCGCGATTGCGCTGGGCGCGCTCAAGTGGGAAATTTTGGTGCGCGCGCAGCAGATCACAATCTCGTTCAGCGCGCTCCTAACTTACTCGCTCGTCGGCTTGTTCTTCGGCAACTTGTTGCCGAGCAATGTCGGCGGCGATGTGGTGCGCGCGTATGGACTGGTGCGCGCGAGCGGGCGCGCCGAAGCCGCCGCGATCTCGGTGCTGGTGGATCGGCTGATGGGCTTGACTGCGTTTCTCGGCGTCGCCGTCGTGATGGCGGCGCTTGCTGGCATCACGTTGACGCGCGGCGAATTGGAGCAACTCGAAATGGCAACGGTGATCGCCGCCGCGCTCTTGATTTTCGGCGCGGCGTTATTGTTCAGCCGTCGCGTATCGCAACGGCTCAAACACATTTTCGATTTTGCGCCCTTGCGCCGCGTGCAACCGATTGCCCAACGCGTGTATCACGCCTTGCAAGTGTATCGCCACAGTTACCGCGCGCTCGCCGCCAACCTCGCGCTCTCGGTCGGCATCGTCATCGTCACGACATTCGTGTGGTACCTCGTCGCGCTGGCGCTCGGCGAAACACTTTCGATCTTTTACTTTTTCTTGTTCAATCCGCTCATCGCCTTCGTCCTGCTCATCCCGGTTTCGTTCAACGGTTTGGGCGCAAAGGAAATGACCGCCGTGTTCTTCTTCGGCTTGGTCGGGATGCCGGCCGAAGTGGCATTTGCCATGTCCTTGATTTTTCATCTAATCGTCGTGTTGAACAGTTTGCCCGGCGGGTTGCTGTGGTGGCGCGAACGCGCCCTCGCCCCCGCTCCTAGTGGGACAAACGGTCAATTGACTTGAAAAAAAATTAAGGGTATAATGCCGAACGAAATCACCGGGTTGACACAATGGCACTTAAAGGTAACCTCAAAGACGTTAGTCTGAATCAACTCCTCAATTTGATTTATCTCGCGCACAAGACCGGCGCACTCACGATCCAACACGAGAGTAACGGGGCAAGTGCACGCCTGTATTTCAAAGAGGGGAAACTGATCCAAGCCGCGAATGAAGGGCAATCGGCGCGCCTCACCGATATTATGGTGCGCGTCGGCAAGTTGACCCCGGATCAAGCGCTGGCGGTGCGTTCGCGCGCCAAAGTGGACACGGATAAGGAACTCGGTCTGCTGATGATGCAGAACGGCATCCTGAACCAAAACGACATCATTCAAGGTGTCCGCAATTATTTGCTCGAATCCGTGTACAACTTGTTCACCTGGCGCAACGGCGTGTTCCGCTTCGAGCCGAATGTTTTGCCGCCGGAAGAGCGCGTCACCGTCGCCGTCAACCTCGATCACTTGATCATCGAAGGCAGTCGCCGCGTGCAAGAGTGGGAACACTTGCGCGACGAATTGCCCGACCTCGACGTGCCGCTGAAATTCGCCGACCGCCCCGATGTGAATATTCGCAACATCAACCTCAGCGTCGAGCAGTGGAAAGTCATTTCCTTCATCAACGCGCGCAACACGATCCGCCAAATCGCCAGCTTCCTCAAGATTGATGAATTTCGCATCCGCCAAATCGTGTACGGTTTGCAAACGGCTGGCTTGGTAGATGTTCTGCCCGCCGCCGTGCCGGTCGGCGCGTTGGCGACGAGCGTGGTTGCGCCAACGCCGTTGCCGCCGCCCGCTCCGCCGCCGGTCGGGCGGAGCGTGCTCTTGCGCGTCATTGATCGCCTCCGCAAGATTTAGACGCTGGGCGGACGCGCCGCCACTCAAGTTGTGATTCTTTTTCGAGTTTGAGCAAACAATGCAGACTGTCAAAATGGTCGTGACGGGTCCCTTCAATTCAGGCAAGACTTCGTTCATCGCTTCGGTGAGCGAAATTCCGGTTGTCCGGACCGAACGTAAAATTTCGGATGGCACACGCAGTGTCAAGAGCCAAACGACCGTGGCGATGGATTTCGGGCGGATCACGATTGACAAAGACCTCGCGCTCTATCTCTTCGGCACCCCGGGGCAAAAACGCTTCGACTTTATGTGGGAAATCCTGTCCGAAGGAATGCTCGGTTTCGTCGTCCTCGTAGACAGCGCACGCCCCGAAACCTTCCGCGAAGCGCGCCGCATCCTCGACACCTTCCGCAGTTACAGCAACACGCCCTTTGTCATCGCCGCCAACAAGCAAGACGACGAAGACGCCTGGCCCCCGGATGATCTGAAAATCGCACTCGGCTTGGATCAAAACGTGCGCGTCTTGCCTTGCATCGCCAGCCAAAAGGAAAGCGTCAAGGGCATTTTGCTCGAGCTGCTGTATGTGATTCTGGAAAACGCCGGCGAAGAAGCCGCTGGCACGCGCAAATAATTTCGCCGAATGACTCAAAGGAGATTCACATGCCCGATGATCGAATGATGCCGAATGACGCATTGCGGCTATTCTTTATGGCGATTGAAGAGGTAATGGGCAAAGACGGCATGAAAGCCGCCCTGCACGGCGCGAAGATGGACAAGTACATTGACAACTATCCGCCCAAGAACCTTGAACTCGGCATCAAGTTCAGCGAGTATGCGCTCGCCGAACAAGCAGTTGAAGATTTTTACGGTCCCCGCGGCGCAAAAGCCATGCTGTTACGCGTGGGACGCGCAACCTTCAACTACGGGATGAAGGAACAGTCCACCGTCTTGGGACTTGCCGGGCAAGCGTTGAAACTGATGCCCCTGCCCATGACGAGCAAGATGAAATTGTTGCTCGAACAAATGGCGGCGGCGGGCAACAAAACCGTCAACCAACCGGTGCGGCTCGAAGAAGACGCCGAAGCGTTCACGCTGATCTACGATTATTGCATGTGCCAGTTCCGCCCCAAACACAGCGGGCCTTGTTGCCAAGTCACCGTCGGCTTGCTGATGGAAGCAACCAAATGGCTAACCGATAAAAATTTTTCGATTCAAGAAACGACGTGCATGAACCTGGGTGCGGACGCCTGCCGCTTTCGCATCCCCAAGACCGCCGAATAAAACGCAACCCCGCTGGCAGAGAGCCAGCGGGGTTTTGCTTTTGTATCGCTAGCAACTCGCGCCGGGATCACGCGCTACCAAATCGCGCGATATTCTCGGCAAGGCACACGCGTCGCCGGCGGCGCATTCGGATCAACCTGGGTCAACGTCAAACCATCCACCCACAAGGCGCCGAACGTTTGGTACAGCCCGCCGTTGATCATCACGCGGCGCGTCGTCGGCAAAGTTGTGAACGCAAACCGAAACGGTCGCCACCCTGCCGTCTCGTCCAACTTGGCAACATCCGTCGTGCGCGAATTGCCCCACTCGCCGTTATCCTCGTACACCGCCACGACGCCGTACATCGCGCCATACGCGTTTTCGGTTTTGAGCCAGCCCGCCAATTCGTACTGCGTGTTTGCGCGCACGCGCACCGGTTGCGAGGTCGTCGCCACCGAGACATTCGTACCGGGCGGCGCCGTGTAACGCAACGCGGCATCCCCCGCAACGCTCACACCGGGATCGAACTCGGCACGCGTGCCCGCCGGTTCATCGCTCCACATTTTTAGATCGGCGAGTGGCACCAGCGTGCCCGCCGCGCGCGGCAACAACCGTTCGATTTGCGCGACCGCCGCATCTTGCGCCGGCGTCTGCCGGTGCAACGCCATCAACGTCAACGTCGTGGCTTCACAGGTTCGGCCTTCGGCGAGAAAATTTTGCGCCGCGATCAACCGCGTCGTTCCTTTCGCGGCGAACACGCGCGGATACGGCGCAACGATCCACGCGATAAACCCCGCCACTTCCAGCGCGCACACGATCCCGATCACCCAGGCGCTCGCACGCCCGGCAACCGGCGCAGTTGGATTGCGCCAACGCCACGTCAACGCCGCGCCGCTCGCCAACGCCACGCCGAGCAACAACACGCCGAACGGATTGATCTGCAAGCCCGCCGGTGTCAGCGCGAGCACGAGCGAGTCGAACGCGCCGTGCGCGAGCAAATCGATTTGCCCGAACAACGCCGACGGCGTGCCGTACAGATCGAGAAAATCGCGGTCGTTGCTGAACGCGCCGATGATTTGAATCGGCAAACTCACCGCGCATAAAACGCCGAGCGCAAGCGTCCAGATTTTTTTCCAGCGCCGGTTGGGCGTTTCCAGCAACACCCCCAGCGGCAGAATCCAGAACGGCGTCATTTGCACGAGGTAGCGCGGGCCCCACCACGCGCCGCCGTGCCAATCCAAGCGCACGATCACCGCCAACACTTGGATCACACTCAGCGCGAGAAACCACAACGCCTCGCCCGGGTGGCGGCGCGCAAAAGCGAACCACGCGCCGAGACCCAGGATGATCGGCGGCGAGTAGAGCAAGACGCTTTTCTCCGGCGAAACCAGCAAAGCGGGAATCGCTACGTCGGGTTTGCCGCCGCTCATCACGTACAGAATCCATTCGACTGGATTCGTCTTGGCGCCCGCGCCCGCAAACGGTGTGCCAAACCGCGCGAACGAATACGCGCCTTGCGCGATCAGGAATGCGAACGCGGGTAGCAGAAAAACTCCCGCGCCGCGTGCCAACGCAGCTGCCAACACGCGCCCCCGCGCGCCCGCGCGCCGGTGTTCGTGCCAAATCACCAGCAGGATGTACGCCAGGGTGAGCGGCATAACGAACGCGTGAATAAATTTGGAAAATGCCAAATACCCGGTGGCAAAACTTGCAACGAGAATCCAGCGCGCGCGGCGCGTTTGGCGAAATTGCCAAGCGGCGTAAAACGCGGCGAGCGTGAGAAACGTCAAGAGCGGCTCGCGCGTATAGCCGCGCGCGTACGGAAACACAATCGTGCCCAAACCGAACACCCCGGTCAACGCCAGCGCGACGGATTCGCGATACCCCAAGGCGCGGCACGTCGCAAAAAAGAGCGCCCCGAGCAGAGCCGTCAACCAAGGATTGAGCAAGCCCACGCCCAGTTGTCCCAGCCAATTCGGATCGGGCGTGGGGAAAAATGCGCCCAGCCCTTTGCTCAACGCGTAGAGCGGCACCAGCAACAGCGTTTGCCCCAGCTCGTAGACGGAAACCGTTTCGCCGCCGGCACTCGTCGCGTTCCGCACCGCCGTCGGACGAAACGAAATTTGCCCGCGCTCGACGATGCTTTGCGCGACGCGGTATTTTTCGGTTTCGTCGCCGAACTGAATCCAGCCCGCCATCGTGAACCAATAGACCGCCAAAAAAAATGCAAACACCCACGCGCCGGGCGAAACCCGCCGAATTAAGTTTGCCACGCTTAGCGTCCTTTGAGCGCGAGCATGTGCCCCATCGTCCGCAACAAGATGATCAGATCGAGCCACAACGATTGATGCTTGATGTAATACAAATCGTACTGCAACCGAATTTTGGCGTCCGCCACGCTGTCAATGTAATCGTAATTCACGACCGCCCAGCCCGCCATGCCCGGCTTGACCGCGTTCCGCAAGCGATGGAATGGGATTGCGCGATCCAATTCGGCGAGATGCTCGGGACGTTCGGGACGCGGACCGACCGCGCTCATATCGCCGCGCAAAATGTTGAACAGTTGCGGCATCTCGTCGAGCCGTGCTTTGCGGAGCCAGCGCCCCACCCGCGTGATGCGCGGATCGCTTTTCTGCGCGCGTTGCGCGTGTCCGCCCGGCTCGGCATCGGCAACCATCGTTCGCAGTTTCAGCAGTTGGAAAATTTTGCCGCCTTTGCCCACGCGCGCCTGCGAATAGAAAATGGGTCCCCGCGAATCGAGGCGAATCGCCAGCATCAAAAACGGTAACAGCGGCAGATAGAACACCAAACCGATCAACGCGCCGGTCAGATCGAACAGCCGTTTGGCGATGGGATAAAATCCGCCGGCTTCCGCCGAGTCGAGCGGCAAAGCAACATTCCAATTGCCACCAATGTGCTCGATAGGCACCATCCCGGTCAATTGCTCGAACAGCACCGGCATCAGCGTGATTTGCGCGCCTTGTTCCTTGCAATCGAGAATCACCTGGAACAACGGCGCAGACAATTCGTGCGTGATCGCCAAAACAATTTCCGGCACATGCTGCTCGCGAATCAGCCGCACGAGATCGCCGGTCGCGCCAATGACCGGCGGATTCCCCGGCGCAAGCGGCGCGCCCTGCTTCGCCGGATCGTCATCCACGAAACCCAGGATGTTGTAATGCGCGCGCGCGTATTGCTGAATCACCTGCGCGATGGTTTGCCCCGCCCAGCCCGCGCCGACGATGATCACTTTACGCGCAAATGCCGGCCGCCGCATGAGTGAGATGTACACTGCGCGCCACAAAGTGATCAACACAAAACTCGCCACGCCTTGATAGCCCACAATTCCACGCGGCATTTCGCCGGGCGTTGCAAAAAAGAAATAGATGAACAAGTAGACGACGATTACCAGTGCAACAGCACGCAATAATGATGCCGCTGCCGCCACCAGATCGGTGATTTTTTTGGGATCGTAAAAGCCGGTGAGGAACGCAGAGAGAAACCACAACGCGGGCAAAAAGCCGAACCAGCCCAAGTTGTTGAGCAAATACGTCGTGTCGAACACCCACTCGGCGCGCACCGCCATAATCCAAAAGGCGAGCAAGGTCGTCAGCTCGACGATCAGAAAATCTATGGCGATGAGCAAGGTTTTACGTTCGGTCAGGCGAAAGGAAAACATAGTTCACGGCTTGCGACTGCCGGCGAACTTCTCCTTGCGGAAAAAATTCACCGCGAGCGCGCTCGCTAATTTCAACCCCATCACGAGATAGTAAAATCCATTGAACGGAAACCAATACCGCCGCGCTAAATTTTTGCGATAGTACAAAAAGTACGAGCGGTGCCATTCCCAAATCGAGCGGTACGGTTGTGCGCGCGAACCGCCCTGCCCGGCGTAATGAATGATCTGCGCGAGCGGATAGTAGAAAATCTGCCATCCGGCTTGCCCGGCGCGAAAACAAAAATCGGTGTCTTCTTGGTACGCGAAAAAGCGTTCGTCGAGCAACCCAATCTGGTCAAGCACGGCGCGGCGAATCAACATGCACGAACCGGACACGGCGGCGCACGCGTGCGTTTCGTCTTCGCCGCGATAGGTGATCAGGTAGCCGGCAAAACGCGGATCGTTCGGAAAGCGTTGCGCCAAACCGGAAAAATAACAAAACAATTCCCAGGGCGTCGCCAAGCCGCGTCGGCATTGTTTTTGTAGCGTGCCGTCGCGGTTCAGCACTTTAGGCGTGACGATGCCGATTTCAGGATGCGCGTCCGCAAACGCGACGAGCCGGTCGAGCGCGTCCGGCAAAATCACCGTGTCGTTGTTCAGCAAGAGCGCGTATCTGCCCGTGCTAACGCGCAACGCCTGATTCGTCGGCTTGGTAAAGCCGGCGTTGTGATCGTTCGCGATCACGCGCACCGCCGGAAATTCGGCGCGGAGCATTTCGCCGGTGCCGTCGCGCGAGCCATTGTCCACGATGATGATCTCGAACGTGATCGCGTGGGTGTGCGCCGAGATCGAGCGCAAGCACTCGCGGAGCAACGCTTTGGCGTTAAGGGTCGGCGTGCAGATGGAGAGATCAAACGTCACAACTCAACCTTTGGAAAAAGAATGTTTGAGAACAAGTCGAATCAGGCCTTTAACCAAACTAAACCGCCACTTGAATACTTGCGTCAAGCCGGTGCGGCGCGCCGGGCTCACATTCCGCCGATGTCGCCGGTATTGCAACAGCGGTTCAGCGAGATATTGGGTTTTGCCGTAAAGATCGTTGACGATCCCCAGCCACATATCGTGCATCGGCACGTCTTGGGGAAACGGCAAAAAATACCGCACCATTTCGCGGCGAAACGCCATCGCACAACCCAGGTATCGGTTGCGAAACACATTTGCCAAAACACCAGAGCGAAACCCGCCCGTCGTTTTGAAAAACGACCCTGCGATTACAGTTCCGAATTCATCAATCAGTTGCGCGTCGCTCACCGCGAGCGTCACAGTCGACGGTTCATTCAAGACTTGAGCTAGACAATCAATTTTGTGCGGCAACCATACATCATCCTGATCGCACAGCAACACGATGGAGCGCGACGCTTGCGCGATCAAGAATTCAAAATTATGAGTCGGCGAATGGAAGTGATTGTGGAAAATTTTGGCATCGTGCGGCAATTCGGCGGCAAGAACTGCCAGCGTCGCATCGGTCGAGCCATCATCCGACACGATGATTTCCAAGTCGTGATTGCGCCGCGCCGCTAGGATCGAGCGAATTTGCTCACGCAGAAACGCTTCACCATTATAGGTCGCCAGCAAAACGGACACGCTCGCCATTGTCAATCCATTCGCAATCTGAGCCAATGCTTGGTTCGATATTTAAACACAAAGAACGGTTCGAATACGAGATGCGCGCGCGGACACAATCTCCGGCGAATCGCGCTGATTTCACGATGCGCTTCGAAATACGCCGCGTTGCTGATCCCAGTCTTGCGGCAATACGCTGTCACCGCGTCGAGATAGTGCGCGCGATATCCGGCGTTATACAAACGCAGATTCAGCTCATAGTCGGCGCAAATTTGATACTGTTCGGCGTACGCCCACGTCTTGATCACCGGCGGATAGAACGCCGATTGATGATGCACCTTGTTTTGAAAACGCATTTCCCAATTAAAGCGCGAACGAACGATCTGTTTGCCGGACAGCACATTTGTGATGACGATCCGCGATGGGTCCAATAAGGCGGCAACCTGGGTCAAGGCACCCGGCATTAATACGTCATCCGCCCCCAAATGATAGATGTACCCGTTCGCCAGTTTCAACCCCTTATTCATCGCGGCGTAAATGCCGTGATCCGGCTCGCTGACCCAGTAATCAATCTGTGCGTCATACTCGCGCAAAACGGCGAGTGTGCCATCACGCGATCCGCCATCAACAACGATGAGCTCAATATTCGCGTATGCCTGATTGATCACCGATTGAATCGCTTGTTCGATAAACGGCATCCCGTTAAACGCCACTGTAATTACCGAGATCAACGGCTGGTGATCCTGTGCGTATTTGCGCTGACCACGGGTCCGCAAACCGCCTTCGCCGCAGCGTGCTGGATTCGGCGGCAAACGTTCCGGCGCACCGCCTTGGAGGTGACGCGTGGTGGCAAATCCAGATAAGGGCGCTTGCGTGATCTCAGGTAAAGTAAACGGGTGCGCGCACGGCAACAAGAGATAGATATGATAAACTGCCTGCCAGTTTGAGCCCGCCAGGATCGCTTGCGGCACCATAGCAAACCGCTGAGATTCTTTCAACCCGGTTGTCGGTTCGCACAGATAAACGACCAGCTTGATGGGCTTGCGTACTGATTCACCTGGCAACCACGTCGGTACGTTCACGCCAAAATCTACGCGGTGCTGTTTCCAAATCTCCGGTCCCCACGCGTAACGCACATCCGCGGCATAGATTTCACCGCGCTCACCAATGCCCGAAATTGATCCCAATCCCTGCCAACCAGGCAACGCAACGGCGTCATGTGGTTCCGCCCGTGTGATTTGGAGCACTCGCGGCGCAGGCATATCCAAACGGTTCAGAAACGTACATATCAGATTGGCTTGAGGCAAAGACATGATCTTGGCTTAGTCGTTTTCTAACAAACGTTGTTCATCCGTCGATAATACTTGGCCGGCAAGTTGCCGGTAAAGCGCACGATACGCGCGGGCAGTCCGCTCCCAAGTAAATTCGCGCACGCGTTGGGCACCGCGCCGAACCAAGGTCGCGCGCCAATCCGCATCCGTCCCCATCCGATGCCACGCGTCCGCGATACTTTCAACCGACAGGGGATCGAATAATAATGCGGCGTCGCCGGCATACTCGGGCAACGCGGTAACTGCCGCACACGCAACAGGCGTTTCTTCCCGAAACGCTTCGAGCACCGGCAAACCGCCACCCTCAAAAAGACTAGGCAGGATCACAAACTGTGCCAGGTGGTACAGCGCGCGCAACTCGAGCGGCTCGACAAAACCGAGAAAGCGCGCGTGCGCGTCAAGTCCCAAAGCGTGACGCCGAGTTTCCAGTGCATGCCAAAAATTATTCTGTTTGCCGGTGCAAATCAGATCGACGACGCTACCATCGCGTTCGCGCAACAATGCCATTGCCTCGAGCAAGCGCAAATGGTTTTTGTGCTCCCAGGTCTGTGCGGGATACAAAGCAAACGGTTGCGACAACTGAAACCGGTGCGCTACGGCGTCCAAGCGTTCCGGAGTGATCGCCGCATACAATTCCGTTGGCGCACCCATTGGAATCGCAAAAATTTTTTGTGGTGGGACGCTGTACTGCCGTGCCACATCATTCTTGACCCAACGCGAATCGGTAACAACCGCCCTTGCTTCGCGACAACCTGCACCGTAGAGCGCTTCGCGCTCGGCAACTTCTTCGGTTGGAAAAAATTGCGGATAATGCCGGTGCTGTAAATCGTGCGGATTGAAAACGACCGGCAACTGGCAATGCACAAACGCCTGATAAGGAAAGTGCACCACCTGCGCGCCCAGCGTCTCGTAAAATCCATTCGAATCGGGCACCGTGTTCGCCAAGGCGCGCCGCGTGCGTCGCAATAATTTTCCCGCAGGTTTGCGCAACGGGCCCAGGTGAGATTTGATCGCGTCGAGGCGATTGAGCGGCGCGACGACCAGTTGTTGGTTGCGCCCCAGGTATGGTTTGAGCCAATCGGCGTTGTGCGGATGAACGACGATGCGGTATTCTTCCACGCCGTCTTCCAGTTTGCCGAGCGCATGAACCAGCGCCATCACGAATTGTTCCACGCCCCCATATTTACCGCCGGCAGTCAGTTGAGCATCCAGAACAACGCGCACGTCCACCTCTCGCTACCGCGCCAACTCGACACACGCGACGGCACGCGCCGCCACCGCAAAATCCGGATCGTGTTTGGGGCGCGCATGGAAGTTATAATATTCGCACTCGACGCACTCGCGGGCGTTTGACAACACCCAACCGTCCGGCGTATAGCGATAAAACATTTCAGTTTCCACCGTGCCATCAAATGTCCGAATCGCGTCATCCAACAATGATCGATCGAATTGTTGTAGCCAACCGTGATTTTGGTACTTGCCGTACGGCACAGTCAGGAATAAACGTCCGCCCGGCGCGAGTACACGTTGAAATTCGCGCAACACGTCGCGGTAGTCAAACGGACGCGCCTCGTTAAATCGCTGATCGCGCGTATAAAGTTGAGTATTGTCCAGCCCAATATGTTCCAGCGTTGAGATGCAAACGATTTCGTCGAAAATATGATCCTTCAGAATCGTCTGGCGCAGATCGCCATACAGATACGACACATTACTGCGCAAAGCCGGATTTTGTTCCGGCGCCAGCGTATAGATCGCGATGGATTTTGGCCCCAGGATTGGAAGACTCAGCAGAAATTCAAAATTCAAAGTTGAGCCAGCATCCAACAAACGCGTCGCCCGTTCCCGCAACCGCGAAATAACCCAGGGATATTCGATCACTCGCTCGTCCAAACGGTAACCGTATCCGGCGGCAAGTTGCTGCATCTGCCGAAACCGCGCCATCACATCGGCATCGCGCAAGGCATCGCGCAGAAAATCATTGCGATAATCAAAATACCCTTTGCTCAACGGAATTTGACCGCCGCGCACATAGTGGCGTTTGCGGATTTGTTTGGTCATGTTTTTGTACTTGACGTGTAACCAGTTGTCCAGTGTGGCTAACATTGATTCCATCCCGGCTTTTATTCAGAGCCGCGCCCATATTCCCGATAAACTTGCAAATGCTCTTGCGCACAGTTGCGCCAGGTAAATTGCTTGGCGCGTTCAAACCCCCGTGCCCGCAAATTCGCACGCAGATCAGCGTCAGTCAAAACACGCGCCATCCCTTCCACAATCGTATCCACATTGTCCGGCGCGACCAACACCGCCGCATCGCCCCCAATCTCGCCCAATGCCGTCGTGCTGGAGGTAACGACGGGCGTACCACACGCCATCGCTTCGAGCACAGGCAAACCAAAGCCTTCATACAGACTGCAATAAGCAAACGCATCTGCGCCATTCACTAACGCAACGATATCGTCGTCCGGCACAAAGCCCGTGACGTGAATACGATCGCGCACTTGAGCGGATTGAATCTCCACCAAAACTTGATCCGATGAAAAACTTGGCGGACCGATCAAAACCAGTTGCAGATCGCGAAACGCGCTGTCGGCAACTAGTTTTTCGAACGCGTGAACCAAACCTTTGACATTTTTGCGCGGGTCTAAAAAGCCCACGCTCACCACATAGGGACGCTCGTGCAAATTATAACGCTGACGCACGGCGTTGATCGTCGCCGCGCCAAGTGGCTTGAAGATCGCGCGCACGCCCAGGTAAATGACGGAAATGCGATCACGCTCCAAACCGGCTACGCGCACCAATTCGTCTTTCGTAAACTGGGAGATCGCAATGATCCGATCGGCGTGACGCCGCGCAAATTCCATGCCGGCTTGCGTCGTGCGGACAAATTCTTTTTGAAACAGATCGGCAAACAAGATCGGAATCACATCGGTCAGAGTGATAACATGCCACGCGTGTGGCGCACGGATAGCATCCCAAGTCCACGGGTGAAAGACATCCAAATCGCCGAGCAGGCTATCGCGTACACTTTGCCGATTAACCATGCGGCGGCGCGCGCTCTTTACGGCGCGATTCCACAAGGTCAAACGCGAATTCCCGGTCGGCAGAAATCCTAGCGCCGAAATCGCTCGCATCTGAACATGTCCCGATAATGCCAAGGGCAAACGATGGCTACCATCGCCTGAGCGATCAATCAAGAAACAATCTACGTCCTCAACATTCAAATCCAACAAACCTTCAATCAGACCATAATAAATATTTTGAACGCCAGTCCGATAAGTCCAGTGTAAGCCGGTAATATCAATTCCCGCGCGCATCATACCGCCTCGCGCTTTGCAATCTGCTTGAAAACTCTGCGCAGAGTATCTATCAATCCCAATTCCCAATAGATGCTGTATTTGAACCATGCCGGCGCGTTCAGGCGCTCGCTACCGAATCGCCCCGTAACACCCGCCCAAAAGCCGCCGATTACCGCGTCCGCTTTCCCGATCTCGCCACGTTTAGTCAAACCAAAAAATTGTGTCAGACAGCGCCGCGTGTAACGGAATAGAAATGCGCGCCACTGGCGTCCATGCGTAAATTTTCGCATAAACCGAAACTGGTTGCGCGAATAGTAAAACAACAAGGTCGGCGATTCATGCTTCACATTGTCCGGCGTGCCCTTGTGATAAATTTTTGCCGACGGCACTGTGACCACACGAAAGCCGGCGCGCCGACAACGCACTCCCCAGTCAGCATCTTCAAAGTACGTAAAATACTCAGAGTCGAGCAGACCGATTGCACGTGCGGCTGGCGCTGTGATCATCAGCGCACACCCCGCCAGATAATCCGCATCCCCCGTGGCAGTGGGCATGCTTGCTCCATACGCCGTCATTCCAGTATCCCAGTTGATCGTCGCGCCCACATACTCGCACGAATGGTTCACATACGATACGACCGTCGCGCCCAACATGCCGATTCGCGGATCGCGTTCGCTCGCGCGAACGAGTTGCGTGATCGCATCCGGCGCAACGGTGGTATCGTCGTTCAGCAACAGAACATAGTCCGCATCATGCGCCAGCGCGTAACGAATCCCCACATTGTTTCCCTCGGCAAATCCCAGGTTACGTCCATTCGCGATTACCTGAATCTGGGGGAAATGCGCGCGGGTTAGCCCAACCGTGTCATCTGTTGAACCATTATCCACCAACACGACGTGATAATTCGAATAGTCCAGTTGGCTCAACGAAGTCAGACATTCAACGGTATCAACCGCGCTATTCCAACTGAGAATGATGATATAAACCGATGCGTTCATATATCCGATCAGCGATCCGGTTCGAGCGACGCGATCCACCTGGCGCAGGTGAGAATATCCGAGACGCCAACATCCTTGCCGCGAACGACGCCGTTGTGCTTGGCAGGACTGGAGGGTTTTGCGCGCGCCAATTTTTGCGTGAGCGTCCAAATGCGCCGTGGCGCGTTTTTCACTTTGCGTGCCCACTTGCGCCACAACTGATTTTGCCGATCGAGGTCTCGCGCCATCGGTGCGATCTGGCTTTGCAATTCCGGCGACAGAGACGCAACCGCGCGCCAATAAGCGGCTTGGTCCGCGCGAACATCGCGCCCCACGTGGCGTTGCGCCAGCAGATCCGTGTAATAGCCGCGATAATAATCGGCGTACGAAATTTCAATTCCTTGAAACCGTTCGCCGAGGTTTTGTTTCGCTTTCAGAAATGATTCGGCGATGCCGTTCGTAACATACGTCCCGCGCAAAGGGACAAACTGAAAGCGTCGCTCGCCGGTTTCGCTCCAACCGGGATCACGATTCGTCCAAAAAAAACGCGGGCCCAGGGAATCCGGCGTTCGCCCCAGCACAACCAACGGACGATCAATTAGGGGGTAGACATCAATCATCGCGTAGAACATCGCATAGCCGACATATTCCGGGAAAGGGTAATCGAAAAAGCGTCCTACGCGTTGAGCAATCGTTTCAACCAAAGAGCGCGCTATGGGCACCGACACACGCGGATAGAACACCGGGTTGAAGCGAAAGCACTCACGTAGGATCATCCGCGTGTCCATTAGAATGAGTGCGTCGGTAAATTTATCGAGACGTATCGTATTCCTTTGTGCCGCCACCCAAAAATTGGGCACGAAATATTCGGCGTTCCGGCAACCCACAATCGGCGCGCCGGTTTTTTCGAGCGCGCGGGCGAACAACGTCAAGGCGTTACCGACCAAACAATCGTCATCCGCCAAGATCAAGAGATAGTCACCGCGCGCGTGTTGCCGCGCAAATTCCCAGTGATCATGCACCGGCAAATACGTGTCCGGGCGAACGTACTCGACCCGGCGATCCGCGTATTGTGCAACAACTTGTTGGGTATCATCGTGCGAATGATTGTCGGATACAATCACTTGGTAATCGCCGCAATCTTGCCTTAAAACCGATTGCAACGCAAATTTCAACAAATGCGCGCGGTTGCGAGTTGGAATGACGATTGAAAACAACGGCATGGATTATGTGCCTTCCATATCTAATGGCTTGAACAGCGGTTCCATGTCAGTCATCGGACGCCCAAAGGCAATTTTGGGATAGGCGTTGGCGTACGAATCGATCATCACCCGCAAAAGAAACGGTGCGGTAGGATCACGCCACAGGTGTGCCAGTGCGACAGGCAAATCCGCCGGCGCATGCACCACATCCGCCGCGATGCCGTACGCCTGCGCCACGCGCACAAAATCCGGCGCTGAGTAACCCCACAGCGTTGCCGGATATTTTCCCTCGAAATAACTTTGCTGAAATTGCCGTACCATGCCTTGACATTGATTGTCCACGATAATGATCTTGATCGGCAGCCGATGATGAGCCACCGTTTGCAATTCTTGAAGATTCAGTTGGAATCCGCCATCGCCAGCCACAACCACCACCGGTTGATCGGGATGCGCGAACACCGCGCCAATTGCCGCTGGCAAAGCGAAACCCATTGCGCCCATGCCGCCCGAGGTTAAGAAACGCTGTGTGCCATCCACTTCCAACGATTGCGCTGCCCACATTTGATGCTGACCCACATCAACGACGAATGCGGACGCCATGCGCGCACTCGTTGAGAGTTGGTGCATCAACACGTTCGGATTGATGCCCGGAATATTCTCAACTTCGGCTGTGTCGCGCCAAGTTTGTGCAAGCGCATGAATTTCCGCAAGCCATTCCGTGCGCGCCGGCAAGTCGTGCGTAGACACCAATTCGCTTGCCATTTCAAAAAACGCGCGGAGATCGGCAACGAGGGCACGACAGCCCGTAATGCGATTGTTGATCTCGCCGGATTCGCAATCCACATGATAAATCTCGCGTCCGTTTTTGAACGCGTCCGTCTCGGAGCCAGTTTGGCGAATATCAAGCCGGCTACCTAACACCAGCAACAAGTCAGCGCGGCCCATTGCCAGGTTTGCCCAACGATTGCCGTAGCTTCCGATCATTCCAACCCGCAGTGAGTGATCATACGGTAACGCGTCTACCGCCATCAACGAATTGACGACCGGCACACGCATCTGTTCCGCAAATGCACGGAATAGCAGGCTCGCTTGCGCCGAGCGAATCCCGCCTCCGGCAAGAATTAGCGGACGCTGGGCGGCTCGCAATGCGCGCAACAAACTCTCGACGCTGGGCAGATCCGCCGCCGGCTTGGCTGCCGCCGCGATGCGCGCTGGGGTTGGCACCGCAATATCCGCACGTTGCACGTCCATCGGTACGTCAATCAATACGGGACCTGGTCTACCAGCCAGGGCAAGGGCAAACGCCTGCGCCAGTAAGGTTGGAACTTGATCCGGCGATTCGACTCGCCACGCGGCTTTGGTAATCGGCTCAGCCATGGCGACGATGTCGGTTTCCTGAAAACCGAGTTGGCGAATGGCGCGTGTTCTTTTTTGCTCATCCCGATTAACTTGGCCCGTAATGAAAACGGCGGGCGACGAATCGAAATAGCAACTACCAATGCCGGTCAGCAAGTTGGTTGCGCCGGGTCCACTCGTCGCCAGCGCAACGCCAGGCACGCCGGTGATACGCGCGTAAGCATCCGCCGCAAAGGCGGCGGCTTGCTCGTGATGCATACTGACAATGCGGATACGCCCGTCTCGGTACAGCGAGTCAATCAGATGCGTCGTCATCCCACCGATGACTTCAAACACGCATTGCACACCCTGTGCGTACAGAAAACTGGCGATGTAATCCGAAACTTTCATTTCGCTTGTCTTTCTTTTTCCCAATGCTGGTTGACTCGCGCCGGCACATCCGCATGTTTGTCACAATGCAAGAAGAAGAAATTGGTCTGCACGCATGCCTCGTCCACTTGGCTCACCGGCACTAGCCGCCCTTGTTCAAACGACCAACACGCATAACCGTACCGACTGAGTAATGCGATGATGTCATTGGGGTGATAAGCGAACAGACGCGCCCACTTGCGTAACATTTCCAACATAATCATCGGCTTGTGCGTTGCGATGGATCCCAGACCACCGCGCAAGACGAACAATTCCGCACCCTCCACATCGCATTTGATCAGATCGAGCCGAGCGATTGACTGTTGACGCGCAAAGGTGTCGAGCGTGAGCGCTTGGCACTCGAACGTTTGGTTTGTCTCGTTCGGCATCAGTTGACGCTGAGATGCCGCCGCGCTACCGGACAAGGCGGGCACGTAAAGCTGAATCGTCTGCTCAACATCGCTCAACGCCACATTCTGCGCGACCACAGTGGGAGCACAATGATTCAACGCGATGTTCCGAGTCAATTCCGCATACGTTTGCGGGATTGGCTCGAATGCGTATACCTTGCCACCCGACGCGCGCAATTGGTGCGCCAGATGCAACGTGTACCAACCCGTATTCGCGCCCACATCGAAAAGCACGCGACAATCGCGGGCGAGAAATTCGAGCAATGCCAATTCTTCGCGTTCATATTCACCGTGATTGATCACGGCATTGGGTGCGGCACGCATATCGCCGGGGTTCCAGATCATGCGTAAGCCATTCGGCAAAACGATCTGCAAGCCGGCTCGCGTAATTTCGATCTGAGTTACGCGACCATCTTGGATCAGATCGGCATAGTCTTGCAAGCCAACGTGAAAACGCTGCATCGCAGTCCAGTACTCGGCGCGCGCCATATTGCCTTGTTGAAAATCATTCACGAGATCCAAGATGCGTTGCATGATTTGTCGGTGTTCCTCTCCAAGTTGACGCGGTGCCAGGCAAGCGTCTTTTGCAATCCGTCGGCAAGACGCACGCTTGGCGCATAACCCAGTTCGCGTCGCGCCTTGCCCAAATCGGGACATACGTACGTTGGGCTATGGCGAAGATAATCCGGCAGATGCGTCTGTTCAATGATAACTGGTAATTCGGGGCGTTCGATCCGCGCAATCGTTTGCGCCAGATCGCGGATCGCAATTGGTTCTGCATCATTGCCAATATTGAATGGCTCGCCATTCTGTTCGGACAAGAGCGCCTGCCAAAACCCAATCGTTGCATCGGAAATGTAGCAAAAAGCGCGTACGCCCGTCCCTCCACTCAACAAACGAATCGGTTTTTGGGCGATGCGATCACGCAAAAAATCGGCGATCACGCGTCCATCGTCCAAACGCATGCCGGGACCGTAAATGTGGAATGGACGCACAATTTTCACTGGCACGCGAAAGGCGCGCCAATACGCCGCGCACAAGGTTTCGCCATAGCGTTTCGATTCGGTGTAGCAGGCGCGCGGGTTGAGCGGATCAATCCGTCCGAGATAATCCTCGGCAATCGGCACGGTCTGAGTAACCTCACCATAAATTTCCGCGCTACTAAAAAAAACAAAACTGGCGACGCGATGCTCTCTCGCCAGGTCTAGTAACTGTCGCGTGCCTAACACATTGGCATCCATCGTATCGAGGGGGTTCGCCAAGTATTTTTGCGGCGATGCGTTCGACGCCGCATGAATGATGAAATCCACGCACCGCTCAAGTCGAATCGGCGCAGAAACGTTTTGCGTGAGAAAGGTCACGTCCACCCGTTCACACAAATGACCCAGCCGGCTTGCGCGCGCAACCGGCGTGCGGACAAGCGCGAGGAGGTGACAAGGCGCAGTCAAGACATGATCGTTCAACCAAACCAACGTATCTGCCAGGTATGCGGCGAGGTAACCGCTTGCGCCGGTCAATAAAAGCGTTTTGCCGCTCAGGCGTTCCAGCGCCAAGCCCGGCGTATCCGCCAGGCGAGCCGCGTCGTCGTAAATCAAGGCGAGGTGCGGCAGTGTGCCCGGGTAACTCATCGCGGGCGACGCTCCTGCGTAAAAGTGCGACAGGCGGAATGTAAGGTCTCTAGCATAAACGTCAGCATGGCACGTGTCAGCCCCGGATATACTCCAATCCAAAATACCTGATTCATCACGAAATCGGCGTTGGCGAGATCGCCGATAACACGGCGCGGCACATCGCGGTAGGCGGGTTGACGCACGAGATTTCCGCCAAACAAAAGGCGCGTTGCAATTTGACGTGCTTCCAAAAATTCGACGACCTGCTTACGGGTAAACGGCGCATCGGCACGCACCGCGAGCGGCAAGCCAAACCAGCTCGGCTCGCTATGCGGTGTCGCTTCCGGCAAGATGAAAAATTCTTCCAAGTCGCGCAAGCCCGCATACAGAGTTGCAAAATTTTGTCGGCGCGCCGCGATAAATCCCGGCAATTTTTTCAACTGCGCGACACCAACCGCCGCTTGCAGATCGGTCAATTTCAAATTGTAACCGACGTGTGCGTAAATGTACTTGTGATCGTATCCATCCGGCAAATCGCCGAACTGCCAATCGAAACGTTTGCCGCACGTGTTTTCCTTGCCCGGCGCGCACCAGCAATCGCGGCCCCAATCACGAAACGATTCGACCAATTTTTTCAGAGCGGGGTGCTCGGTCAGCACGCACCCCCCCTCGCCCATCGTGAGGTGATGTGCCGGATAAAAACTGACTGTCGCCAAATCGCCGAACGTGCCAACCATTTTGCCGCGATACGTCGCACCGACCGCGTCGCAACAATCTTCGATCACCCAGAGTTGATGTCGTCGCGCAAAGTCCGTTACGGCGTCGAGATCGAAGGGGTTGCCGAGCGTATGCGCGATCATCACCGCGCGGGTCTTGGGCGACCATGCCGCTTCGAGTTGGGTCACATCTATGTTGTACGTCGGCAGGGTCACATCCACAAAAACTGGGATGCACTGGTTCTGCAAAATCGGGTTGAGCGTCGTTGGAAAACCGGTGGCGAGGGTGATCACTTCGTCGCCCGGGCGCAACTGCCGGGAGCCGAGTTTCGGTGAGGTCAACGCAGAGAGCGCGAGGAGATTCGCGGATGAGCCGGAATTGACGAGTAGCGCGTGGCGTAACCCGAAAAAACGCGCAAACTCACGCTCAAAGTGATCGGCAAAGCGTCCGGTGGTGAGCCAAAAATCGAGCGCGGCATCCACCAGGTGCGTGAGTTCGTCGGCGTCAAAAACGCGCCCCGCATAGGGGATCGGTGTTTCGCCCGGCACAAACTCGCGCGCGACAAATGCAGTTGCAAAATACTGTCGCACCAAGTCGGCGATTTGTCCGCGCAACGCGCCCGCATCGTTATTCATTGGTCAGAAACTTTCGGTACCATGCAATTGTCGCCTGCAAACCGGCGTCGAGCGTAAAGAGCGGTTGCCAACCGAGCTGGGTGCGCGCCTTCTCGGCGCTGAGGTACTGGTGCAGAATTTCGTTCGTCGCTTCGTTGCGGATAACTGGCGTGAGATCGGAATCCATCAGCGCCAAAATCCGTTGCGTCAACTGCAGGACCGTGATTTGAATCTCGTTGGAAAAATTGAATGCCTGCCCACGCAATTCGGGCAGGTGCGCCAATTTTTCCGCAAGCAAAAGGTACGCCGCCGCGCCGTCTTCGACGTAGAAATAATCGCGAATAAAGTTGCCGTCGGAGCGAATGATCGGGCGTTGCCCGCGCAACACGGCGCGGATCGTTCCCGGCACGAGCCGATTCCAGTTGAGATCGCCGCCGCCATAAAAATTGCCGCATCGTGTCACTGCCACCGGCAACGCATACGTCGTCGCATACATCTGCGCGATCAAATCGGCGCACGATTTGCTGACATCATACGGATGGCGACCCTGTAACGGCACAGTTTCGACGTAGGGTAGTTGATCATGATCGCCATACGCTTTATCAGACGAAGCGATGACAATTTGCTTGACTGTTGGACTGCGCCGCGCCGCTTCGAGCAACGCCCATGTGCCGCCAATGTTCGTTTCGAGCGTGGAAACCGGGTTGCGGTTTGCAATGCCGACAATGGATTGCGCGGCAAGATGAAACACCGTGTCCACTTCGTACTCGCCCAGCGTGCGCTCCAACACGGCTTGATCGCGCACGTCGCCGCGAACTATTTTGACCTGATCGATCAATCGGGCACGCACAAGCTCACTGTGCGGCACCCAGTCGCGCACAAGGCACACGATCTCGGCGCGCAGGGCGAGCAAGCGGCGCACGAGCCAACTGCCGACCAAGCCGGTCGCGCCGGTGACGAGCGTCGGGCGATCACGCCAAAAAATTTCGTTCACGCCCACACCTTCCACGGCGCGCGGCCTTGTTCCCATAATTCGTTCAAATATTTGTATTCGCGGTAGGTATCCATTGCAAAGAAGAAACCGGTGTGGCGATACGCCATCAATTGCCCTTCGCGTGCGAGTCGCGCGAGCGGTTCTTGTTCCAACACACAATCGTCGCCGGCGAGATAATCCAATACGCGCCGATTGTACACCATGAAACCGGCATTGACCCAGCCCTCGACTTGGGGCTTTTCGGAAAAGTTCAGTACCGCGCCCTCACTGTCCAAATCCAGCACGCCAAAACGGGACACGGGGCGCACCGTCGTAATCGTTGCCCAGCGTCCGTGCGCGAGATGAAAATTCACCAGCGCACGCAGGTCGAGATTTGCCACGCCATCGCCATACGTCACCATAAACAGATCGCCGTCCACATACCGAGCGGCACGCTGGATGCGCCCGCCGGTCATCGTGCCCAAACCGGTTTCGGCGAGCGTCACTTGGAAATCTTGTTCGGCGTGGGCGTCGTGGTACGTGATGCGATTTTGCCGGCCGAGCGCAATCGTCACGTCGTTATTCATCGCTTCGTAATTCAGGAAATATTCCTTGATCATACTGCCGCGATAGCCCAGGCAAAGCACAAACTCGCGAAAACCATAGTGCGCATATGATTTCATAATGTGCCACAAAATCGGGCGGCCACCGATCTCGACCATCGGCTTGGGGCGATACTCGGTTTCTTCGCGCAAGCGCGTACCTAATCCGCCGCACAAAATGATGACTTTCATTCGCGCTCCTCCAAACGCCCTTCGCGCGGCTCTGCCATCAGACGCTGCGTGCGCCACGCGAGGCGCGGGCGCACAACTCCCAACCATTCGCCGCCAAATTCTTTGCGCATCGCCCCGGTGTCGTGAACCATGAATGCGATCACTTCGCGGGCATAGACTTGCGGCTGTGAAACGTCGGTGGTGATCACAACGGTGATGGAGTAATAACCATCGTTCAAAAAATCGCCGGGCAAGGTGCACACCGCGCGGTACAAACCGCGCGGATACGCGCAGCCCGCCCACTCGTCTTGAAATAAATTGGCGGACGCCAAATTTGCCGACGCCAGCACCACATTCCCCAGTTTATCAAGCAGGTGAATGCTTGGCGTCAAATGCGCGCCGTCTTGGAGATTCCAAAATTCGATCTCGACTTGGATATCTTGATGAATGTCGGTGTCCGCGGTCACCTGACCATTGACAACGATACGCGCGGCGCGCAGACGCACGCGTTCGTTTCCCGGTGCAAGTTGGAGTTCGCGCCAAACAACTTGGCCGCGATCCTGTTTGCCCAGCGCGACATATTCCGCAATGATCGCGCCGGAAGCGCCCTCGCGGCGTTTTTCGCCTTGTGCGAGCAGGATCGCACGCGGGCACAGGTTGGCGAGACTGCCCAAGTTGTGACTAACAAAAATTACGGTCCGCCCTTCGCCAGCGACATCCTGCATTTTGCCCAGGCATTTTTTTTGAAATGCCGCATCGCCCACCGCCAAAACTTCATCTACCAATAAAATTTCCGGCTGGAGGTGTGCCGCAACCGCAAACGCCAAGCGAACATACATCCCGCTCGAATACCGTTTGACCGGGGTGTCCAGAAATTTCTCGATTTCGGCGAACGCTACGATCTCATCGAACTGACGCACAATCTCGGCGCGTTTCATTCCCAGGATGGCGCCGTTCAAGAAAATGTTTTCACGGCCGGTCAATTCGGGATGAAAGCCCGTGCCCACTTCGAGCAAGGAGCCGACGCGTCCGTGGATCTCGGCATAGCCGGTAGTTGGTTCGGTGATACGCGCCAGAATTTTGAGGAGCGTACTTTTGCCCGCGCCATTCCGCCCAATGATGCCGACCGACTCGCCCAATTTGATTTCGAGCGCAATATCTTTCAACGCCCAAAAGGCATTGTCCGCCACCGAACCGTGAGCCGCCGAGTCTCGGCGCTGAAATGCCGACGTGATGGATCGCAATGGGGCAAGCGCGCTATCGGTAAGCGTGTCGCGCAAAGTGCGATACCGCTCGCGCGCTCCGAGGTGGTAGAGTTTGCCGAGATGTTCGGCGCGAATCGCAAGATCGCTCATGCCTCAGACCACATCGGCAAAAGTTCTTTCCATCCGGCGAAAGTATCCTAGTCCGCCGGCAAAAAGCAACGCAATGACAAGAGTGGACACAACCATTAACGAGCCCGTTCCATTCGCCGTGCCCAGCAACGCCCAACGAAATCCTTCGACTACGCCCGCCATCGGATTGAAACCGTACCACATGCGCCAAGCGTCAGGCACCAGACTGCTTGAATAAGCAATTGGGGTTGCAAAGAGCCAGAACTGAGTGAGGAACGGAATCACGTAACGCACATCTCGATATTGCACATTCAGTGCCGAGAGCCACAAGCCCACGGCAAATGCGGCGGCAATGGCGAGCAAAATAAAGAATGGCAACATCAAAAACGCGGGCGTCGGGGCAATGCCATAGTACACCAACATTCCTAAAAGTACCACAAAAGCAATAGCAAAATCCACTATACCAGCCAGGACCGCCGCTAATGGAATGACCAATCGCGGAAAATAAACCTTGGTTAGTAATTGTTGGTTCATGACAAGACTATTGCCGGATTCGCTCACAGCATGGGAAAACAGTTGCCAGGGTAGTAAAGCGGTAAACGCAAAAATCGGATACGGGATGCCATCCGAGGGAACACCAGCGAGACGACCGAAGAAAACGCTAAACACCAACATCGTGAGCATCGGTTGCAAAACCGCCCAACCGATCCCCAGTGCGGTCTGTTTATAGCGCACTTTAATATCCCGCCAGATCAGGAAATACAACAGTTCGCGATATTCAATTAATTCGCGCAGGTTAAAAGACGCCCAACCTCTGGTCGGGCGAATCCAAATGACTGGCATTTCAGAAAGCGTGACGCTATGTGCAGTGCTCTGTCCTTGGGAATTGGACTTGGTTGCCATATGCATAGTAGAAATAGGATTCGAGGGATTGCTTGATCGTTTTCATGAGCGAACAATCTTTAGACATTCTTCGCTCGGTGAATTCTATTCCAACCCCTTACTTTGTCAAATCATCATTCAATTTCACTCCACCAGTCGAAAAAAGAGCCGGCGAAATATGACTTCGCCGGCTCTTTCTCTCCTTCAGCACACTCGATCACTTGATCCCTGGATAGACCCCTGTCGCATCTCCTGCGGCGCTACCTGCGCCGATGTTATGCACCACGAGGGCAATCGGTTGACTACACGTTACAACTCCAGATAACACCACGCCGCTCTGATCAGACAGGGTTGTGTCTGTACGCTGATCGAAACTAAATAATGGGCTGCTGGTTGAAACCGAACGGGTAGATGTGCGTATAGTTCCGTTAGAAAAGTAATAGGTCATCGTTACGGTAGCAGAGCCGGTGCCCATGTACTGCCCGATCACACCTGTCCCCCAACTTACACCCGTTCCAGAATCGGCTGCGTTTTTTGAAAGCAGTGGCGTGAATAACCGGGTCGCACCAGTGCCAGCCGCAAAAGCACGATAATACTCGCCACGCAAACCACGGCTCGCATCATAGTTAGCGAAGAAAGGCACCACCGCAATTACGGGCTTGTCTGCCGTGACGATTGCCGAGCCAAACACGAAACTCAAACTTCCCAGAGCAGAATCGTTTCTTTGATCAAAGGTTGCTGCCGGCGCGGCAACCTGGCTCGATCTAATCACCTGCCCGTCGTAATTGTAATAGGTAACAGTCACATTTGCCGCTGTGCGATCGGCGGACATTACAATCACTGAAGTATTGTATGTCAACGCCGTATCTGGATCGTATGCCCCTTTAAGCAATTGGGGCACATACAAGGTTTGCGCCGCATCCGTGGCAGACAAATAGCCTTGGTAAGCCGACAAAAAACCCGAAGCATTGTGATTGACCAGCACGGCAACATCTTGATCCGAAGACACAACCCCAGAGCCATAAAAAGTACTCGGGAGGGATGAATCTGATGCGAGATCTACGAAAACAGAGGAACCTTTTTTCACGACAATGCCGGCATGGGTGTAGGTACCCGAAGACCCACTATAAAAAGTGACCGAAACACTTGCGTCTGCAGACAGACTCGTATTCTGGATCGCGATCAGCGAATTATAGGTCGAGTTGGTGCCTGGATCCACCGCATTCTTGAGCAATTGCGGCATCAGAACAGTTTTGCCTGCCGAGGAACTAGAAATACCGGCATAACTATCGGCACGGAACTCTCTACCCAACGAAGCCACATTTCCAGCATATTCATTGACGACTGCCGCCAGTGTGGTATTGGAACTCAACACCACCGCGCCCTGCCAATTAGTTTGCGAATCCAAACCACCACCCGCGGAACGCTGATCAATGATGGCGTTACGGAAAGGCGGAATAGACTGAACGACCGTACTGGTACCCGTTGAACTACCACTCGTATCATAAAAAGTTGCCGTGATGCTCGCTGTATTTGTGGAATCTGTATTTTGCACGACAAACATCGTTGAGAGTGATGCCGCCGCCGCCGCGCGTGCGCTAGCCGCTTTCGCCACAGCGGTAGCCGTGCGAGTGGGAGTCTTGGTCGGCGTGTTGGTCACCGCCGCACGCGTCGCCGTGCGAGTGGCAGTCGCGGTTGATGCAGCGGTAGTCTTGGTTGCCGTCGGCACCGAAGCAGTGATCGACTTGGTTGCCGTTGGGGCTGGCGATGTGTTCGTCGGTGTGGGCTTGGTCGCCGTAGCCGTCGGCGCAGGTGATGTATTCGTCGCCGTAGGTTTAGCCACCGTCGGCGTGATCGTCACGGTTGCTTGCGCCATCGATGCAGTAGTCGTCAATGTTTTGGTCGGTGTAATTGTTTCAGCTGCAGCAAGCACTTGGGAGCCACCGCGCGGAGGAAGGAACACGTTAGCGGCTGACGCCGTACTCGCATTCAACAACCCCAGTGCTACAAGACCTAACAAAGCAAGCAGAGATAATTTCATCGTCATGTTCATGTTTCCCTCCCAACCATAGAACAATCTCCCCCCACACTATCCGAGCAGTATTATAATCTAATCGCAATTATACTTCAAGTAGGATTACAGTCGCATAGGACGATAGTCCCACTCGCGTTTCCTCACGCTTCTGCGCAATACCGTACCCATGCCGGCACCTCACAATGTGTAGCCCGCGTTGACCGCATCGTTCCGAAACATTTTCACCGTGTCGAGCGAGAACTCGCGCAAATCTTTGCCAACAAGCGGCAATTTTTTCAGAATATCCACCGTCGCCGTGATGACGTGACACCCCACGGCATCCGCCTGAAAGATGTTGAGCAATTCGCGTGGACTTGCCCAAATCAATTCAAGATTTGGATCGTTGCGCGCCAACTCCACTGCCGCCGCCATCAACGGAGTCGGATCAAGACCGGTATCGGCAACCCGTCCAGCAAAAACCGAAATAAAAGCCGGCGGTCCGCCAGCCAATGCCGTACACGTCTGCCGCACTTGATCGAGCGCCAACAGTGCCGTCACGTTTTGCTTGATACCTGCCTGCGCCAAGCGACGCACCAGATCGAGCGAAGACTCGCCGCGTGTATTCGTAATCGGAATTTTGACAAACACATGCTCGCCCCACGCGGCAATCCGATGGGCTTGCCGCTCCATTTCGGCAAACTCGTCCGAAAACACTTCGAATGAAATCGGTCGGTCTGGAATCGCCTGCAATACCTCGCGCGCAAATGCTTCGTAATCCACTACCCCGGCTTGCCGCATCAAAGTCGGATTGGTCGTGAATCCTTTGATCAGCGGGTTGCGGTACAACGCAAGCATTTGCGTTCGCTCCGCACCATCCGCAAAAAGTTTGATCCGTAAATCCGAAAGTGATTTCATGCGTCGTCCCAAAGCGCAAGTGGCTAAGCGCCCGTCAATGAATGGGCACGCCGATACCACTCAATCGTTTGCCGCAAACCCTCTTCAAAGGAAACGTGCGCGCGAAAACCAAATGCCTGTTCCGCTTTGGTCGTATCCAATTTTCGGCGCGGCTGACCGTTGGGCTGACTAGTGTCCCACACCACTTTGCCTTCAAAGCCGGTTAGGCGCGCGATCAACTCCGCCAAATCCTTGATGCTGATTTCATGCGCGCTCCCCAGGTTAATCGGCTCGCTCGCGTCGTAGCGTTCCGCCGCCAAGAGGATTCCGCGTGCCGCCTCCGGCGCAAACAGAAATTCGCGTGTTGGACTACCATCGCCCCACACGACGATTCCCGAATCGCCGGCGCGTTTGGCGTCCACGCATTTTTTGATCAGCGCCGGAATGACGTGCGACGACGCCGGATCGAAATTATCGCCGGGTCCATACAAGTTGACCGGCAACAAAAAAATCGAGTTGAATCCGTACTGCGCGCGATACGTTTGCGATTGCACGAGCAACATTTTTTTGGCAAGCCCGTACGGCGCATTGGTTTCTTCGGGATAACCGTTCCACAAATCTTCTTCGCGGAACGGCACGGGCGTAAATTTGGGATAGGCGCACACCGTGCCAATCGCCACGAATTTGGCGACGCCGAATTGCCACGCCTCGTGGATCAACTGGACACCCATCATCAAATTGTCGTAGAAAAATTTGGCGGGGTTGGCGCGATTCGCGCCGATTCCACCAACAACCCCCGCGATGTGAATGACGAGGTCTGGGCGAGCATCTTGTAGCAACCGGCGAATCGCTTCCTGGGTTCGCAGATCGTACTGCCGACTGCGCGGCACAAACACCTCGCGGCACCCTTCGGCGCGCAATTGGCGCACGACGTGCGATCCCAAAAAGCCGCTGCCGCCGGTAACGACGATGCGACGAGAATCCCAAACAGACATAAGCTCCTCACTCATCCAAGAGTTTTTCTGCGGCAGATTGTACTTGATGCAAGGGGTTTGTCAACTCGGCTTCGCCAGCCACACGCGCCAGAATCCACGCGGCGGCTTCGCGCAACGACGCAACGCGGTGGGTCGGCGGCGCGCCGTGCCACGGCTCGCTGGTTGGCGGCTCCAGCCAAATGGTTCGGCACCCCGCGCGCCGCCCGGCTTCAATGTCCTTCCACCGGTCGCCGATCATAAAACTGCGCGATAGATCAATCGCGGACTGCGCCGCCGCTTGAAGCAACATTCCCGGTTGCGGTTTGCGACAAGCGCACTGATCGGCATCGTCGTGGTAACACACCCGGATTTCGTCCAACGGCAATTGCGCTTGCAGTTGCGCGTTGATGGCTTCGACGAGGTGACGCGGCGTTTCGCCGCGCGCCACATCCGGCTGATTCGTGACGCCGATCAACAAAAAGCCCGCGGCGCGCAAGGCACACAACGCCTCCGCCACGCCTGTCGGAATTTCCAGTTCCGCCAAATTGCGCGGCGGACGCGATTTGCCGTTTTCGCAAATCGCCCGATTCAGCACCCCGTCACGATCTAGAAAAACCGCGCGCCGCAACTGCGCGGTCATCGCACCGATTCCCATTTGGTCGGCGCAATTTTGAGCGCGGGATGCGAAACGATCAAATGCGCGATCACCGCTTGAAACGCTTCGGTGTGCGCCGTCACATGGACCGGGTTGATCGTCGGCACGATCACACACGCGTCCGCGAGTTGCGCCGTCAAGCCGCCGTCGCGCCCCACCACGCCGACGATACGCGCGCCGCGGTCTTTGGCGTACTGCACCGCCATCACCAAATTGGGACTCACGTTCTTCTCCAAATTGCCGCCGCCCACCGAAAAGACCATCACGAGATCGCTGGCGCGCAAACCGCTAACCTTGAGCCACTCGACGAAAACGCTCGCCCACCCTTCGTCGTTGGTGCGCGCGGTGAGCTCGGACACGTTATCCGTCGGCGCATACGTTTCAAGTTGGGCAAGCTTTCGCAGATCGTTGACCATGTGCGACGCGTTCGCCGCGCTACCGCCCACACCCAGGATGAACACGCGCCCGCCGCGCGTGCGCGTCTCGGCAAGCAACGCCACCACGCGTTCAATCATCGCCACATCGAGTTGGCGCAGAACCCGGGTGGCTTCGGCAAGATACTGCTCGGTAAAATTCATTTGCCCAACTCCTGTTGCGCCAAATAGCGCCGGGTTTCCTCCAACCCGGCAAACGATCCGATCTCGTAAAAGCGTTCGGCGATTTGACACGCGCCCAATTGCTTGCGCCGCAGCAAGGTTTGGTACAGCACTGCCAGATCGAATGGCTGGTCTGCCGGCACGAGATCGAACGCGGCACGCGCAAAGACGCCGAGACCGTAATCAATATATTCCATCCGCGCCGTCGGCGCATGTTTTTCATACGCCACGATTTGACCGTTGGCAAACTCGACATTGCTCTGATCCCAGCGTCCGTCGTTTTTGAACACCGTCATCAACGCGGGCTTGCCCTGTTGCCGAAACGCGTGTTGCACACGCGCATAATCGCACGGCAGGTACGAATCGCCGTACAACACGAAAAAATTTTCGCCGAGCCACGGCAACGCATGCTTGAGCGCGCCCGCCGTGCCCAACAACCGCGCGCCGTCGAAAACGAAATGCAGGCGCACGCCGAACGCCGCGCCATCGCCGATTCGGGCTTGGATCATTTCGCCCAAATAGCCGGCGCAGACGACGACTTGGGTGATACCATTGCGGCGCAGCAAACCGAGTTGCTGCGCGATGAAAGGCATCCCGTTCACGTCGAGCAGCGCTTTGGGAATTGCGTCGCTGAGCGGTTTGAGGCGCGTCGCCAAACCGCCCGCCAGAATTGCCACGGGAAACATTGTGTCGCTCATGCTTGCACGACCACCTGAGTGCCCCCAAAGTCAAAGCGGAAACGGACTTCGGGCAAACCAGCTTGGCGCAACGCGTGGCGCAAGCGCATTTGATCTTCGGCGTAGAACATCAAAAAGCCGCCGCCGCCCGCGCCGATCAATTTACCGCCGCGCGCGCCATGGTCGCGCGCCAATCGGTACCACACGTCAATTTGCGAATTGCTCATGTTCGGCGAGCGGCGCTTTTTGTAATCCCAGTGCACGTTCATCAGTTCCGCAAATTGCGTCAGGTTGCCGGCTTGCAACGCCTTTTGGCTTTCCACGCCAAGGTCTTTGATAAAATGCAAGTTCGCAATCATTTCCGAATCGTGTTGCTTGCTCTTTTGATCTTGATCGCGTAGCACATCCGACGCCGAACGCGAAAAGCCGGTGAAGAACAAGAGCAGGTGATCTTCCAAACTGTACAGCGTATCATGATCGATCTGCAAAGGTTTGGCTTCGACCTGATCGTTCGGCAAAAATTGAAAACAGGTGATGCCGCCATACGCCGCAATGTACTGATCTTGTTTGCCTACCGGCTCGCGCAATCGTTCGATCTCGATGTGGCAGGCTTGCTCCGCCAATTCCTGCGGATGCACCAAGTTTTTTTTGAACGTATGCAACGATTTGAGCAATGCCGTCGTAAACGCGCCGGATGATCCCAGGCCGGTGCCCGCCGGAATATCCGCCATGCTCGTAATTTCGAGGTGCGGCTCAGTAATCCCCACCAAATTTAACGCTTCGCGCACGAGCGGATGCTGAATCTCGGCGACCGAAGCCACGCGTTCCATCTTGGAGTACTTGACAATCAGCTCTTGCGCAAAAGTTTGATGCAAGGTGATGTACACGTACTTGTCAATCGCGGCGGCGATCACAAATCCGCCGTGTTCGCGATAGTACGACGGCAAATCGGTTCCGCCACCGCCCAACGAAATTCGCAACGGACTGCGCGTGATAATCATTCTGATGTCGCCTCGTAAATTTGCTCGACGACGCGCAACGCCGCATGGGCATCGCGCAAGTTCGCGGCAGGTTCGCGCGCCAAGCGAATGTCGTCCAAAAATTCGGCGAACTCGATCTGCCACGAATCATCCGCCATCGGGTATTCCCAGATCGTCGTTTCCGGCGGACCCATCTGCGGCAACATGCGATAGTACGCCAACCGCTCGACGCCGTAACTCGCGCCCAAGCCGCTAATGTCCAGTTTGGCGGCGCGGCCGTAAATTTCAAACGAGAAGAGATTTTTCCATTCCGTGCAACTGACCTGCAAAAATGCCGTTTGGTCTTTTGCCGTGCGGAGGAGCATAAAGCCGTTATCCTCAACCGGCATTTGCCAATAAAACGTGTGCGCGAATCCCGTCACGTGCGGCAGATCACCCAGGAACCAGCGCGCCAAATCAATCAGGTGCACGCCCTGATCCATCAATTCGCCGCCACCGGACAATTTCGGATCGGCGCGCCATTCTTGTTCGTACCCCAAGCGCCCGCCATGCCCGTACCGTCCGCGAATGAACATCAACTCGCCCAACGCGCCCGCATCGCACAAGGCGCGCGCGCGCCGAAATGCCGGATGATAGCGATGATTAAAACCGACGCGCACGCGCACATTTTTCTCGCGCGCGAGATCGATCACCGGCTCCAGTTCCGCCGCGCGGCATGCCGCCGGTTTTTCGACCAAGACGTGCTTGCCCGCCGCAACTGCCGTGCGTGTCACCGCGCTCAGCCAATTGTGTGTCGTCGCCACGATCACAATCTCCACCTCGGCGCGCGCCACGACAGCCCGCCAATCATCCGTCGCCACTGCGCCCGGCACGGTGCGCGCCAACGCCTCGGCGCGCGTCGCCACCGCATCGGCGCAGATGACGAGCCGCGCGTCGCCAAGTGCGCGCGCGCGTTTGCCGCCGATCAAACCGCAACCAACGATGCCAACATTCATGTCATTCCCAGTCCTTGCCCCGCTCGCGCGGGATAATGCGGCGCAAAGTATAAATGTCCGAATCCTGCAAATCGGCAAGATGCACGGGCAATGTTTCCCAGCGATCCCAGCCGGCGCTGATCAATTTGCCGGTAATGCCCCGGCTTGAGGTGGATGCCAAAAAAGCGATCAACTCTGCCGCGCGTGCCGGCAGAGTGCCACCGTGTTGCGCTTGTGCAAGCGCGCGTGCGTACTCGTCGCCGGCGCGGTCTGCACCGGCGTCGAGTACGGCTTGGAGCATCGCGGTATTCATCGCGCCGGGCGCAACACAATTAACGCGAATGTCCGTCCCGCGTAATTCGCTCGCCAGCGTTTCGCTAAAACGCACGAGTGCGGTCTTGGCGGTCGCATACGCCGAAAAATTTGGGCGCGGGCTGGTTGCGCCGCCGCCGGACAAATTGATCATGCTCCCCTCGCCGGCGGACAGCATCAGTGGCACGCACGCGCGACACAATTCCACCGGCGCGAGCAGATTGACCCGCAATGTCATTTCCCAGGTTGCCCAATCGTTTTCCCACGCACGCCCAATCGCGCCGACGATTGCCGCATTGTTGATCAGAACATCCACGCGCGTCCAAGTCTGCGTCACTTGGCGCATCAACGCCGGCACGCTCGCCGGCAACGCCAAATCGCCGTCGGCAATGTGAACCGCTTGCCCCGGTTGCGCCGCCGCGAGCAATTCGGCGCGCAACGCTTCCAACGCGTCGCGCGCACGCGCGAACAAAAAGAGGTGCGCGCCGCGTGCCCAACACGCTTGCGCGACTGCGCGCCCCAGCCCCCGCGACGCGCCGGTGAGGAGGATGTGTTTTCCGGTGAGATCAAATAATTCAGGCATACGCATTTTCTACGGCGCAAGCGCACGAACAGAACGTCCTCACGCTTTGCAGTTCAATCAGTTTAAAGTGTCCCCAACTCGCCACGACTCCACTGGCACGTCGGTGCATCATCAAATTCGGCTGATCACGAAAATTTGGCGAGCAATTCAGGTGTTGCACATTCCTGTCGAGCTAAATTCTCACATTCGCAATGCGCGCCCAAACCGCGCCAAGCTCCAACGCTTTTAGAAGTCGATGTTACATTCCATCCCTGCAGATGCACTTTTGCTCCGGTACAGGTGTCGGGAGTGTCTTGAGTAGTATGATCAAGCAAGTCACACAATTACTTGCCTCCGTCTGTTTGGCGGACGTACAAGCCGACAAGCCATCGCTTGCCTTCAAGCGGATACTCGCGCACGAAGCGAAAATGCCGACCCAGGTACGGACGCCAGATCGACTCCGTCTCGCGGAGCGTTTGATGAAATCCGTACTCGAGCGTAACATTGAGCGGTAGCTCGTCGAAGGCGATGACCACATCGGCGCGATCAAGCTGCGCCATGATCTCGACTTCGGCAGTGGGTACGACTTGCGGACCGGATTGGTAAAGCGTTGCCACGTTATTTCCTGCACCGTGCTCATACTGATAGATATTATAGGCGAGCGGATGAAAACTTGGATGCATCAGCATCCAGTAGATCGTCGTCGCCGGACGGGTGTTCGTAATTTGCGCAAGGTCGCGATAAAATTCATTTGCCAGCACACCGTCACCGTACACCTCTGTTCGCAGACGTTTTGGCACAACCATCGCAAAGCCATAGTTCAGCAAACCCAGCACAACAACCGACATTGCCAAGCCATACAACAATCTCTGCGACCCAATAGGCGTCCACAGTTCGAGCAACACGACAGTCATGATCATCGCAAACGGCATGGTCAACACGCCAATCACAACCGGCGACGGCGCGTATGCGGTAGTTGCAATGTAGGTTGCCAACGAAGCCACACTTGGAACGAGGAGCATAGGAAAAATTTTACGCCAGTTGATTCGTTTAGCCGAATGGATTTGGGCACGCTTGCGAGAGAGCCACAACCACGCCAAAGTAGAAATCGCCGCAAGCAAAACATAGTATACGAACGTTATCCCTGCACGGATCGGGTAGTAGAGCAACAATGAGAGAAGGTTGTTCACATTTGCTTCTGCACGCCGGAAATTATCTTCCGGAGACATTTTCATATTGAGATAATAATTGGCAAAGCCGCCCCAATTCAACGCAAAAAAAGTCAGCAGGAAGACAAGGCATACCATGCCTAACAGAGTCAAGCGTCCCAGTCGGCGCTTGTTTTCTTCGACATCGCGCTGTCGCAGCCACTGCACGCCGAACCACAACCATAAGCAGCCCAGGGTAAGCGCCAAGTACACCATCGTGGTCGTGCGCGTCGAAATAGCAAAGCCAAATAGCAAGACAAATAGCCAAAAATCCTTCCACGCTAGTGATTCAACCCAGGTAACAAGCACACAAATGGCAATGCCAAATACAATCATGCCCGCATAGTCAAAGCGCAAATCATCAATGCCACCGGCGATATAATAATGCACCCCGCTCAATAAAAACAAGCCGTAGGCGAGGAGTGCTCCTACTCGCCCGGCGCGTTGCGCGAAGAAATGCCAAATCCAAATTTGGCCCAAAACGAACAGCGCAAAATTGACAAAAACGATTGCCTCGCGTTGCGGTCCAAAAAACAACGCAGAGAGCATGCCAAGCATCGGGATCAACCATCCTTTGAACGCACCACGCCAAAGAGACAAATCGCCGTGTATAATGTACCCCAACCCATGCTGTTGAATTGCAAGGCGCGCTTCATACACCGCATCGTACGTGACAAGTTGATCGAACGCACCAGGATAGTACGGCGCAAGATCGGTGCGAATGTACCGATCGAGTAAAATCGCCTGATTTACGAATACGATCAACCCAATCAGCCATATATGCTTGCGAAAAAAATGGAGGAAGGATATATGCATAGTTGTAATTATACTGGCAACGCCAGATTATCAGATTAGCGCGAAGCGTTCTGTTCCTGCAGTTTCCTCAAACGGCTACTCGTAGCACGCACACGGTTGACGAGATGGGGCGCCACGAGTCGACACACGCTCTCCGGCGTCCGTTACGAAACATGGGTTACACGCATTAACAAATCATACGCCTTCGAGGTACCTTAATTTGAACCGCTTGCCTCGGTTGCGCCGCCGCGAGCAATTCAGCACGTAACGCCTCCAACGCGCCGCGCGCCCAACACGCTTGCGCGATCGCGCGTCCTAGCCCCGCGATGCGTCGGTGAGAAAAATTCGTTTTCCGGTGAGAGCAAATAATTCAGGCATCAGCGGCGTTCCAAGACCCAAGGGTTTTGCATCAGATAGTCGAGCGTGCGAATGACGCCCTCGCGGATCGTCAAGCGGGGTCGCCACCCCAGCGCGCGCATCCGCGCACAATCGAGAAAGATGAACGGGCTATCGCCGATCCAGCCACGTTCGCCGCCAGCCAAAACCACGCGCGGCGTTAAACCCAGGTGATCGCAAATCCACTGGATCGAATCCTTGACTTGGCAATATTCATCCGTGCCTAAATTAAAAATATTGATGCGCGCCGAAGCAGTCCGAATCGCCAACAGCATCGCGTCAATGCAATCTTGCACATACAGGTACGATTTGCGTTGCGCGCCGTTCCCCAATACGTTCAAGTGATCGGGATGCGCGCGGAGTTGTTTGTAAAAATCAAAAATGTGACCGTGCGTGTACCGTTCGCCCAAGATCGAAACAAAGCGAAAGATATGCGCGGTAAAACCAAACCCTTCGCAATACGCCTGCACCAATCCCTCGCCGGCAAGTTTGGACGCGCCATACAACGAAGTTTGAATTGGAAACGGCGCGGCTTCTGGCGTCGGAAAAATGGTTGGCTCGCCATAGATCGAGCCGGTCGAAGCAAAGGCAATGCGTTTCACGCCGTTCGCGCGCATCGCTTCCAAGACGTTGAACGTCGCCAACGTATTTTGCTCCAAATCCTTTCGCGGATGCTGGGTGCCAAAACGCACGTCCGCATTGGCGGCGAGATGAAAAACTTGCTCGACGCCGCGCGCCGCCTCAGTCAGCCCCGCCAGGTCGAGCGTGTCGCCGCGCACTAAGCGAAACCGCGGCGACTGGTGCGCCGCCGCCAAAAATTCAAACTGCCCGGTCGAGCCATTATCGTACCCAATGACCTCGTGATTTTCTTGCACCAGGCGATCCACCAAGTTACTGCCGATAAAACCGGCGCAGCCGGTCACCAAACAACGCACGCGTCACCCTCCCCTTAGAAACCGAAACGGATGCGAAAAATATCTTTCACGTTCTGAATGTTCCCGCCGAGCAACACCAAGCGGCTGTCGCCATCATCGCGCCAGCGAATCGGCACCTGGGCGATCCGATAACCCAAGCGGTCAGCGAGAAAAAGAATCTCCACGTCAAACATATAGCCGTCAATGCGTTGCCGCCCAAACAATTCTTGCGCCGCCCGCCGCTGAAAAAATTTAAAGCCGCATTGCGTGTCCGAAATCGCGTTCAGCCCCACGACGGTGTGCATAAAGATCGCAAACCCTTTGGAGCCGATTTGCCGGAACCAGGGTTGGCGGCGTTCGATCTGCGAATCGCGCAAGCCGCGCGAACCGATCACCACCGCGAACCCTTGTCGCAAATACGGCGCAAATTTATCGAACTCGGCGATGGGCGTCTTGTTGTCGGCGTCCACAAAGCCGATGATTGCGCCCTGCGCCAACGCCACCCCCTCACGAATGCCGCGCCCCTTGCCGCGCCGCGCCGCTTGCCCGATCACACGCAACGCCGGGTCAGTGCGCGCTAATTCGGCGACGCACTCGCGCGTGCCATCGGTGCCGTCCGCCGAAACAATAATTTCGTACGCGTAGCCCCGCGCGCCAAAAAAAGTCTGCGCCTCGTGGATCGTTTGCGCGATGCGCGCGGCTTCGTTGTACGCCGGGATGATCAGGGAAATGTCAATCGGTTCAGGCATAAAGATTTCCTGGTGCGCCGCTAAACTCGAGCAGTGGGGAGCGGAGTGAGGGTCAAGCCAATCGCCAGGTTCAACGTGACGACTGGCGCGAATAACGGAAAAAACATTTGATGGGTGATTCGGAAGCGAGCGCGCAGTTCGGCGAAAATTTCGTCCGGCAAATTGATATGTTCCGCCGCGACGAACCAATCGTATTTCTGGTGATACAAGCGTTCAAACAGCGGACGCGCCGAAAGGTTGCGCGCCAACGTATACGCCAGCCCGCCTTCACACGGAATGACCACGGTCAACACACCCTCGGGTTTAAGGATGCGCCGAACTTGCTCCAGAGCTTGCGGCAAATCGGGCAGATGTTCCAAGACGTGAATTGCCAACACGCGATCAAAATAGCCAGTGGGCAAATCGAGCGGCGTTTGGCAATCGCCGACCAGCACTCGCACCGCAGGATGCGCCGCGCGAATCGGCTGCACCAGTTCGGCGCGCAAATCCAACGCCACATATTCTTGCTGCGCGAGATCTTCAAATTGCAAATGCGCGCCAAGCCCAACGCCAATTTCCAACGTGCGCGCGCCCGGCGTAAACGTCCGTAGCGGATAACGCTGATTGAACTGCTCGATCAAACCGAATCGGCGTGGAAGCGTCTGCAACCATTGTTTGTGGAAGTCCTCGCGGATGCGCTCTTGCTCGGGCGTCAAAGTAGGTAGCGCCTTGGGCCACCGATTGGGCATCAAACACACTCCTTCTCGTCGCCGCAAGCGTCGTCGCCAAAAAACAATTCGGCTACACGCTTGCAACGCGCCGCTGCAAAACATCACCGCGAACCATCCGTCTAACCGACCGTGTATTCCGGCACCACCTCGCCCAACTTGTGCCGCAGTTCCGGCGCGTCGCCCGCGCGCACCAGCATTTCGAGTTCGGCAAGCGCGCGATGCAAGATCGCGCCATCGCGCTGTTCCGTCCGCGCCGCAAAAATTTGCGCGTGCGTCGTGCGTTGCGGTTGCTCGTTCGCAGCAAACAATTCCTCGCGCAATTTTTCGCCAACGCGCAACCCAGTGTACGTGATCGCAATATCTTCGCCCGGCTCGAAACCGGACAGCCGAATGAGATCGCGCGCGAGTTCGCTAATTTTGACCGGCTCGCCCATATCCAGCACGAACAGTTCCCCGCCCTTGCCCAACGCCGCCGCTTGAATGATCAAACTCACCGCTTCGGGGATCGTCATAAAATAGCGTTCGACTTCGGCATCGGTCACCGTCACCGGTCCGCCCGCCGCGATCTGTTCGCGGAACAGCGGCACCACACTCCCACTACTTCCCAGCACATTGCCAAAGCGCACCGTCACGACGACGCCCGGTCCTTGCGCCGCCGCATCGCGCGCCAACAACTCGGCGACGCGTTTCGTCGCGCCCATCACACTGCGCGGGTTCACCGCCTTGTCGGTCGAGATCAACACAAACCGCCCAACGCCAACGCGCGCGCTCGCGGCAAGCACATTCCGCGTGCCAAACACATTCGTCGCAATCGCCTCCGCCACATTCCACTCGACCATCGGCACATGCTTGTGCGCCGCCGCGTGAAAGACCACTTGCGGTTGTTCCTGCGCGAACAACGCATCCACTTTTTCCCGATTCCGCACATCGCCGATGATCGGCGCGAGCGTCAACGCCGGAAATTGTTTGCCCAACTCGCGGTGAATCTGATAGAGATTGTGCTCCGACAGATCGAACAAGATCAATTTTTGCGGTTTGAAACGCGCGATCTGGCGGCACAATTCCGAACCAATCGAGCCGCCCGCGCCGGTCACCAGCACGCGCGTCCCGCCGATGTACCCGCCGACTTGATCGAGATCGATCTTGACCGGATCGCGGCGCAACAAATCTTCGAGTTGCACCTGGCGAATCGCGCTCACCTTGACCGCGCCGCCGAGAATTTCGTACAAACCGGGGATCGTTCTCACCAACACGTCCGCCTGCCGGCACGATTCCGCGATTTCCCGAATCACGCGCCCGGGCGCAGTCGGCATCGCAATCACGACGAGATCGATATTGCGCGCCGCGACCACGTCCGCCAGATGCCGGCGATCCCCCAGCACCGGCAAATTCTGGATCGTCGCGCCACGTTTGCCGGGATCGTCGTCCAAAAATGCCACCGGCTCCAAACCGAGCGCGGGGTTGGTTCGCATCTCGCGCACGATCAAATCGCCGGCATCGCCCGCGCCAAACACCAGCACGCGCCGCTTGGTCTCCGCGGGCGATTCGTCCGCGCCGCTCGCGCCCTTTTGCCAATGCCGCGTCAAGCGAAACGAAAAGCGCAAGCCGCCGATCAGAAACAGTGTCAGCCCACCTTCGATGAGAATGATCGAACGCGGAAATCCCGGGATCAGATCGAGCGCGGGCAACCCCAGCAAAATCACCACCGCGGCAACTGCCGACCCCAACAGTGTGGCTTCGATCACCGCGACGATTTCGTTCACGCTCATGTACCGCCACAGCCGGCGATAGATGCCGAACGCGTAAAAAATCGGCAGGCGAATCAACCACACGAGCGGCAGAAAAAACCAATTCGGCGCGATGTAATCCCACACGCTCAACGTATCGAACCGCACGGCGAACGACGCAAACACTGCCAGCCCAATCAGCGCGAGGTCGAGCAACAAGAAATACCGATTGCGTAAGGTCATCGCAAATTTTTCCGCGCGGCAAGAACCTGGGACAAGGTCTCCGTCACCAAATCCACCTGGCTCTCGCCGAGATTGCTGTGAAACGGCAACGCTATCGTCGTCGCGCCTACCGCTTCGGTGATCGGAAAATCGCCTTCGCGGAAACCGAACTGTTCGCGGTAAAACGGTTGCAGGTGAATCGGCGAAAAGTAGGGCCGCGCCGGAATCCCGTGCGCGCCCAAATCGGCGATCACCGCATCGCGATCAATCTCCGGCGCAAGCCGAATCACATAGACGAACCAACTGATGCGCGTCGTCGCCGGCGCGACGTACGGAATTTGCACGCCTGGCATCTTGCCCAGCCGCTGATTGTACAGCTGCGCGACCGCATCGCGCTTGGCGAGGAGTTCTTGAATCCGGCGCACTTGCGCGAGACCCAGCGCCGCGCTCAACTCGTCCATCCGATAATTGTATCCCAGCCGAATGTGGCGCAACCATGTGCCGTCCTCGTCGCGGCCCTGGTTCCGCAAACTGCGAAACAGTTTCGCGTACTCGGCGCTGTCCGTGACAATCATCCCGCCCTCGCCGGTCGTCATTTGCTTGTTCGGATAAAACGCAAAGACCGCCGCGTTGCCAAACGTGCCCGCCGCGCGCCCCTTGTATTCCGCGCCGACCGCTTCGCACGCGTCCTCGATCAACGCCAGATCGTAGCGCCGCGCCAATTCCACCAATGCGTCCATCTCCGCCGGTTGCCCAAACACGTGCACCGGCAAAATCGCCTTGACGCGTTTGCCCAGCGCGCGGCGTTCCTTGATCTTGGCTTCGACCAAATTAGGATCGATGTTCATCGTCTTGGGATCAATGTCCGCAAAAATCGGCGTCGCATTTTGGTACAGCATAATGTTCGCCGAGGCGACAAAACTGAACGGCGTCGTGATCACCTCGTCGCCCGCGCCCACGCCCGCGGCAATCACGCCCAGATGCAAGCCCGCCGTCCCGCTCGACACGCCCACCGCGTACCGCGCGCCGACGAACTGCGCCCATTCTTTTTCAAACTCTTCGATCACGGGTCCGATGCTGAGAAACGGCGTTTGCAAAACGCGATTCACCGCGTCAATTTCCGCGCGCGTAATATCCGGGGAGGACATGGGAACCTGGGTTGCCATACTCAATCCTTTCGCTTCAAAATTCGTGCGGGCACACCGACCACCGTCGCGTGATCGGGGACATTTCGGACGACGACACTGCCCGCGCCAATCGTCGCCCACTTGCCGATCAGAATTTGCGGGATCACTGCCGCGCCGATCCCAATCAACGCGCCTTCACCCACGCGGACGCCGCCCGCCAAATGCACACCGGGCGCAATGTGCGCGTGCGCGCCGATCTGACAATGATGATCCACGGTGCAAGCCGTGTTCAGGATCACGCC
>CAIKBD010000210.1 GCA_903825565.1 uncultured Anaerolineales bacterium
CTTGTCCCCAGTGCGGCTGTGTCGATAAACGCAATCGTCCCTCGCAAAGCCAATTCTCCTGTGTGGTCTGCGGTTACTCTGGATTCGCTGACCACATCGCGGCTCGCAATATTGCGAGCCGGGCGGTTGTCAACCTGCCAAACGTAGCGCACGCTGAAGCCAAAGCTGTTGAGATGCAATCTGTCTCAAGAGAACTACGGTCGAGTGCAGTTACAAGCCAACCCGCTTTAGCGGGTGGTAGTTGACTTTTATTTCTCCCGGCGGGGCGATGGTCAACCCACCGCCCCACCCACTTACGCGATTTGCCGGGCGATTTCGGCGATTTCTGCGATTTCGCAAAAACAGGTGCGCCGATTGCACGACGCACCTGTTTTCTTGCCGCAGGACTCGAGTTGCTCAAGCAGTTGCGACCGGATTCCATCCGTTGTCATAGTCGCGCGGTTCATCGCGATCAATATCGTCGCACGCTCCCTGACACTCCGCGCGCGTTGGGTACGCGCATCCATCCCAGGATTGTCGCTCCACGGTGTCGTAGCATTGCCACTGACCGCGGAACATCCCACCGATAAAAACCGGGATGGTTCGCCGGACATTGCGAACCGTCGCGCCCAGGTCTACATACATCCAGGCGACGACCTCGATCGGTGCGGCATCGAACGAACCATACTCAGCACGCGGGATCGCGCCGACCTGTGGGAACGGCAACGGTATGGTCAGATGGATTTTTTCGTCCGGGATCGTCGTCGAATCCAAAACCGGCAAACCGAGCAACCACGCGCATTGCGGAACCGGATCGCTGAGGTCACCGTAGCCCTGCAGTTTGTGATTCCGCTCGATGTGCAACGTCCACCCGCCGCGCCCCATCGTTACAAAACCGCCGTTCGCGCGCGCTTGATTCAATGAACTCACGCGCGCGTGAATACTCTCTCGTTCGCGGCGGCGTGCTTCGTCCGCGCGTCCCTGCGCGCGCAGTTGGCGGTGATACCACCATGCGCGCGCGGCTTGGTCGAGAATGCCGTAGATCGTCGTTGGCATTTCTAAATGTCCACCGAATCGGCGCTGGCGTATCCCAGCCAATCGTCCGAGCGATCAACGATGGGATCAGCCGGTTCGTCGTCGTCTCCATCGCGCCAGCCCTCGTCATCCGCGTCGGCATCGTCGTCATCCGTTGTCTCGGTCCAGTAGCAGGTGTGCAACTGGGCGTCACCCAGCGTGAACGTCACGCCCGGCTCGTCCACGCCATCGGCCGCGCGGCGAAGTTTGGCCCACGCCGCGTCTGACGAGGCAGCGGTGACCGTCGCCGTGATTTCGCCGTCGCGGTACGCGAAGGTAAACACGTGTTCGCCGGCGCTCGGGTGCTCCAGCAACGCGTGTGCGGGTTCGCCGCGCGTTACGCCCGTCGGGCGGGGATAGCCGCGCCCGTCGTCCACCTGGGGTCGAACCTGCACCTGGGTCGTATTGCCGGTGGCGTTCGATTCGATGTGCCCGCGATAACCGTGGCGCGCCAGGATGGACGCGACCAGGTCCTCGATTTCCTCGGTGTCACCCCGCGTGGCGAGGTGTAATTGCAAAACAATTGGATTTGCCATTCGTTCCTCCGTTAAAATTTGATAGTTCGCCGGCGCGGTGGCTTGCGGCTCATTTTTGCGCCGGGGATTCGGGCGGATAGCGAATCCGTCCGTCTATTTCGGTAAACCGTGCGATGCCGCATTGGGTCCTGGTAAACGCCCACTGACAACGCAACGCCCGCACCACGCTGGCGCGCGAAACGTTGTGGTACACCCGGATCGAAGAGACCCAGCTCTCCGATTTTTGTTTGCCGCGCGTGCGCCGCTTGATTTTGACCCAGGTATGGAACTGAGGCGCGGCGCTCGCGCCAATTTTGATGGCCACCACGTTGTCCAGCATGGGATTCATGGGATTCTCGTTTTCCCGACGGGGCGGTGGATTGGCGCCGCTTCGTCCACGCCGCATCGGTGCGCCGGGTCGCAGGCGCGAATCACCTCATGTAATTCGCGGACAGTCGCCGCCAGGGGCGCGGTTGGATCGGCGGGACTGACCTGTCCATCCGCCAGAGTGTCGAGCAAGTGCGTCTCGACCCGCGTGAGCACATCCGCGATGTGCGCGTTGTCCAAAGCGACCGCGCCGCAAGCAGACGCAGTCACGGGTTGTTTTTTACGAATTGCCATCCCACATTTTCCTTTCCAGTCCACAGCGGTTGCCCGTCCCACGTCACCGGATCGGCGGCGCAGTTGTCCGCGATCCACGCGCTCAGACTGGGCCACAGCTCGTCCGCGCCGCACACGGGCACGGGATAGTCCGCCACTGGGAACTCATCCCACACGCACAAATCCCGCACGACGACGACCGCGTGCCCGCGCGTCTGGAGGCGTGCGGCGACGTGTTGCACGCACGCATCGCCGTACAGACCGGCAAGCGCCAGGGTCATCCCGCAGCGCCGCATCCGCAACCAGGCGAGGCTGGTCGTCTCGACGGTGATGAGCGGTATCCTGGGTTGACGTTCTTCCAGGTAGCGCGCCGTCGCGTGCAACCGGCGCGTGAGGTGACCCAGGTTATCTACCCAGGTTTGAAACGATGCCGGGGGCGCGGCATCCACGCCCGTATGCCCATACAGCCAGCGTGGTGAAATGTCCACGAGCACGAGCGCGTCAACTGCGCACGCGGGCGAGCTTGCTGGATGCGTCACGCCAGCTCGCGAAAATCGTTCGGCTCCGGCAAAACCCAGGGCAATCCGCCGGACTGGTACTGGGCTTGCGGCACCAGGAACGTCCGCCGGCGGGCGCGCGGATCACGGCTCGCATCCACGGCGCACGTCACCTCGGTCAGCCCAGCGTATTGTTCCGACCGACTGGCCGACACTCCCATCCACCGACCGCGATTCTCGGCATAGAACCGGGCTTCGCGTTCGGCAAACGTCTGGTAGTCGTCGTACGGCGAACCGTGTTTGACGGCAATGGCGTTCAGCGCCTGCCAAACCGCGGACGGATGGTTGACGCAGGTGTGGGTAATGTTGGGCAGAAAGTCGCACCACCCACCCGTTGGCGTCGATCCGCCGCTGACGTTCGTGGTAATTTGCTCACCGCCCGGCAAGACCAGCACCGGGTAGGAACAGGTTTGCTTGTCGAGTAGCGCCAAGTCCGCTTTGCGGACGGCGAACGGATATTCCCAACCGTCCTGGGATGTCCAGGACTTGGAACCGTCGCGGCGCGAATGCTTGAACTCGAATTGCGCCGTGATGCAACGAATTGCGTTGGCGGTCGAATTTGCCGGCATCGGCTTTGTGCTGCCCATGATGAGCAACAACCATTCGCCCGGCTCCGTTTTGACGCAATACGGGTCTGTGGCGGGAGAGGTCAGGTGAATAATGCCGCCGTGCTCGGGCAGTTGAACTGTTGCAGTCATTTGATTCACTCCTGGTGTAAAAGATTAAACGGGTAGCGGTTCGTTTGAATCGCTACCCGTCGTTGACCGCGCGGAAAGTTCGATTATTTACGGCATCCACTTGCGCGCGGGCTTGCGCCGTTTCGCCACTAAACATCGGCGATGTCCGAACAGCGTTGTGCAACCCACTCTGGTCCAGGGAGTGGATGGGTCATCGTCAGGATACGGTTGATATGACCGTTCCTCGACTTGAAACCACACTTCCGAAACGTGCTTTTGACAAACTTCGCATGGGCCGAATTTACTCGACGAATGGTTGGTGTTTGTAAGCCGGTAACGATACACCGGCTTGAATTTCTTTAAACGAGAACGAGGCATGATTCCTCCCTGTGCGCCAGTCCGAGATAAGGGATGTCGGGCAGATACTGGGCGTAGATACCAGCATCGCACCCACATCGCCACGCGTGACCGCAAGCGCATTTTATGATTGGCTGTGTCCCGCCCTGGTACGGCAGTCCGATTATGTAGTCGGGTGAGCCGCACAATGGACAAACGACGTTCATCGCCCGGCGTTTATTTAACCAAGGCATGTTGATGGGTTTTGTCCGCGCGGAGAAAACCGCGCTATGTGATCCACCCGATTTGATAGATCGCCGGCGTGGTGTCCCGTGCGGGTTGCAGGTGAACGCTATACGTCCGCACGCCGTCCTCGACCTGAAACGTGCCCCCCTCACCCCAGACGACGCGCCGCGGCTTGTCCCAGTAAGTTCGCGCAAATTCCTCGGCGGCTGAACGCGCCGTGCGATTGTACGCGTCTGCCTGCCAGAGCAGGGTGAATTGTTGACGGGACTTCGTTTTTCTCTTCGGCATTTTTTTGTCATTTCTCCCGGCGGGGCGATGGTCAACCCACCGCCCCGCCAACTTTTATACGCGCGTACAATCGGCGTGTTGCTAAAACAACGCCAACTGCCGCGCCGATTTAACCGGGATGCTCATGGACGGCAGCGCATTGAGCGCATCCAGCGCGCCGGCGTCCAGCGCGTTCACCACCGAGGCAAACGGCAACGGCATCGGCATCACCGGCGCCGCTACGCGTGGCGCGGGGCGAACCACCGGGACAGCCGCTTGTCCCTGCCCGTTGCTGTTCGACGCGACACCCAGTTCGGGCAACGCCAACGGCATCACCGGCACGAACGGCGCGGGGCGAATCACTGGAGCAACCGCATGGCCCTGCCCGTTGCCGTTTCCGTGCACCGCATGCCCGTTGCCATTGTGCGCGGCGGCGCGCTTGAAGTAGGCGTGCAAGTCCGTCACCTGCGCGCCGTCAATCGCATCGCGCGTCAACTGCGTGAGCAAGCCGCGCCCGACATCGGCGCTCTGGATCAGCGCGCCCTCCACCGCGTCGCCATACAGCAGTTTCGCCGCGGCGAGTTTTTGCCCGATCAGCGTCGCGGCGCGATACTCCATCGTGTCGCGATACACGACGTACCACACCTCGACCGGTTGCGTCTGCCCCAAGCGCCACGTGCGCCGCGCCGCTTGCATCACCGTGTAGAGCGAGTAATCGGTCTCGAACCAAACGACCGTATGGAAATCCACCAGGTCCAGTCCGGTCTCGACCAATTTCGGATTGACGATCAGCACATCGAGCGCGCCCCGCCCGACGCGCTTGCGCAGCCACTCCTCGCGCTTACCCGAATCCACATTTGCCTTGAGCACCTCGGGGCGCAGGTTAGCCGCGGTCAGGAGCGCGCTCAATCGCGGCGTGATGTCCCGCGTCGCGGTCTGGCGGCAGTACACCAGCACGCGGCGACCGCGTGCGTGTTCCGCCTGGCACAATTCGACCAGCCATTTTTCTTTCGGAAACATCGGCTCGTCAATCGCCGGCGCGGTTGCGATCACCTCGCCCAATTTGTCCGTGACCACTTCCTCACGGAATGACGCGGCGGGGCGACCGAGCAACGCTTGGAGGTACGCACCCAGCAGCGACTGATCGCCGCGCTTCAAGCGATCTTGGAGTTCCTCGGTGAGTTCTTTGTCGAGTTTCGCGTACGTCTCGCGTTGCGGTTCCGACATTTCGATTTCCTCCGCGTACTCGGCGTACCCGGGCAGAGGAGAACCCAGGTCGGCGAGCGTGAGGAACGCCGCGCTGTCGAGCAACCGCGCCGCGAGCTCGGGCGATGCGCCGGGCAATTCGCGCACATAGGTTTTGCCGCGACGTTTCGCCGAAAAAACACCGTTGCCCTCGTCGCCCTGGTCCCGCTTGGTGACGCGTTCCAGGATGCCGTAGCGTTCCGCCCAGCGTTGCGCGTCCGTCCACTTGAACTCGGCGCGCACCTGCGGCGACAAGCGATACAGCAGGAAGAAGAGCGATGTCGCGCGCCCGCCGTAGATCGTGCCGGTGAGCGCGACCGTTTTCGCGCACGCGCGCACGAGTGCGCCGAACGCGTACCCCTGATCGGTGGACTGCCCCTTTGCCTGATGCACCTCATCGGCGATCAAGAGTTTGAAAAAACCAGGGTAATGCTTGCCGATATAGTCGGCAATCGGATAGCGTTCGGTGACCCTTAGTTCCGCGCTTGCCCCGCGCGTCGCGCCGCCAAGATGCGTCATTTGAAACATCGCGGCGTGGCACTCAAAGCAGAACCGCTTGCGCTTTGAGAAATAGCCAGGGTCGCGCACGAAACCGGCTTCCTGACCGCCCTCGACTACGGAAACCGGATGTCCGCAGTTCGGGCACGCGAATACCTCGTCGGACACCCACCGCACAACGTCATGCCAGCCCCAGTCCCGACCTTCATCGCGCGCGCGCGTTTCTTCGCGGCGCACGAGCCGGCGTTTGGAGTACGCCGGTTGCCAACCGCTCCCCAGTTTCGCCATCTCGCGCGAGACGACTGCGTACGCCGGCGTGCCCGGCGCGAGATGTTGCACGCGCCGCGCAAAATCGGCCATATCGCGGATGCGGCGCAATTCCATCGCGAACGCGCCTGGCACGGTCTCTTGAATTTCCCGAATCCATTTCGCGACCAGGTGCGGCGGGCATAACACGATGGTCGGCCGCGCGTTGCGCGGAAGCGTGCACGCGCGCAAGAGTTCCGAGATTGCGATGCTCGTTTTTGTCTTGCCGGTGCCCATTTCCCCGACGCAGATCGCGCTGTCCGCGGACTGCAATCGTTTCCACAACGCGACCGCGACGTGCTTTTGCGCCGCGAACAAACCGGTCTCGGCGCGTCCCGGCAAACGCGAATGTTGGCTCAATGCCGCGAGCGTCGCGTTCACCAGTGCGCCTTCCGCGTCCAAGTCGAATTCGTAGCGCGGCGTGAACGTCGCTTGCACCTTCGCCACGAGCGCGTCGCGCCATTTCTCGATGAACGCCGCGAGCGCGACCGGCTCATTGAGCAAGGTAGACTCGCCGGTGTTCAAATCGAGCGCGACAATTTCTGTCACGAAACGGTCGCGCAGGATTTCCGCATCCTCGCCCTCGCCCGGCTCGACCTCGTCCTGCACCTTGTAGGTGCGCCCTTTGACCAGGACGCGCTCACCCTCGCGTTCGAGCAGGATGTTCTGCATCATGCCCGCGGCGATCAGCGTTGCGAGATGCCCTTTCTTCAAGGGCATCAGCGGACGGAAACCGTCCAGGTCGCGGCGCGGTTCGAGCAGATCGCGCCACTCGCTCGACGCCCACACGCCGCGCGTCAACGCTTCCGCGAGCGCGTCGTCCGGGTTGAGCTCGTTGCCGCGAAAGTAGAACAGCCGTTGCGCGCTTTCGGGCGGCGGCGCGGGGAGTGGGTAGCGTTCATCGTCGCGCGGCGCGTCAGGCAAAACCGGCAACGTGTTGCGGCACGCTTGTAGAAGCGCCAGTGCCGCCGCATCGTCGCGCGCGGGTTCGCGTTTCGCGATTCCGAAAATGACGCATTGTTTGAACGCGCTGTATTCGGGATCGGGAAACCGATACGCGCGGAGCGTGTGATACGCCGCGGCGAGAAAGCCCGCCATCCGCGCCTCCACGCGGTACTGCGGGACGAGGTAGACCAACAGCCCGCCCGCTTGCGCCCACCGGGTCGTCTCGCGCAAGAACGTGTACTCGAGACGTTTGCCCTCGCCTGCCTCGTAGTCGTACGGCGGATTCAGGTAGAGAACCTGGAACGCGCCGTGCGGCGCACGCGCCTGCGCGAAATCGAGGTGGAGCACGCGCGTCAAACGCCCGGCCGCCTCGAGCGCGCGGTCTGCATCCAGTTCGATGCCGTATGCGTCGAGCTGCCACGCGTGCGCGACACTCTGCGCCGCTACGCCCTCGCCGCAACACGGATCGAGCAGGCGGCCGCGCGGCGTTGCGGCGGTCGCCGCTTGAGCAATGGGCGCCGGAATGACAAACCGCGTAACCAGGTCGGTTACGCGGTCGGGAGTTGGAAAGAAACCGGCTTTCGCCGTTGAAGCTAATCGGGTCATGCGCTATTTACCTCCCGTAGCGGATACAGAAAAAACAAAACCGGCGTTTCCACTTGGAGACGCCGGTTTTGAAACGTTTGAAACCATGATCGATTGCGCGCGAGCAGACTAACGCACCGCGGGGCGGGTTCGCGCGTTGAGTCGCCGCGCGCGCACGCGCACCGCCCGATCAACGCGCTTCGACTGCGGTCCGGTTTCATCTTGCGCCCACGGCGGGGGACCGCCATAGTAAAGCGTATCCGGGTCAATATCGGCACCGTTGGGCCAGGCGGGCGCGCCGTGATCCACAAAAATCCGTCGAAACATCGCCGGGTCGCGACGGACGGGCGCGAAGATCGGGCCTTTCAGATAGGGCCCGAAATCAATGTCACGTTCAGTCCCATCCGTAAACACGACATGGACTTGGAAGCCAGTCCGGGGCTGGACGGAACGAACACGCACCAGATCGGGGTACTTGCTAATAACCATATCCATAGTCTGTCTTCCTCGTTGCGCGGTCATTCCAGACCGTCAATCGGTTTGAGTTCCTTATGCCGCCGCGCGTTTTCCCAGTTCTCCATCAATTCATCGCGATGCAACGCCAACCACTCAAGCGCCAACCGGTGGGCGCGGCCGGGTAATTTACCGCCAAGCACTTGACCGTTGCGAATGGAAATCAGCGCTTCGTCACCCGCATATTCAACGTGAAAATGCGGACCGTGTTTTTCTTTGAAGCGCATGATAATCTTGAGACCGTAGAACTCGCTAATCGTGGGCATGGCATTTCTCCATAGAACCACTGCGGCTTCCGCTGTCGCCTAAAGTCGACAGCGGAAGCCGCGCCTCTTTTCCGAGGGATTGTTATACTGTTGACAAATAACTAACATTGTGGTATATTGGCACCATGACAGATCAACGCTATCACCGCAATGCCGGTTGTGTCTTTTCGCTCAAGTATCACTTGGTTTGGTGTCCCAAATACCGAATGGCTGTGCTCGTCGGCGCGGTTGCCAAAGATCTCCGCACTTTGCTCACCCAGAAAGCGCAAGACCTGGGTGTGACGATTGAAGCCCTTGAAATTATGCCCGACCACGTTCACCTGTTTATTTCCGCCGACCCGACCGATGCCCCGCAACGACTAGCGAATCAGTTCAAGGGATTCACCTCGCGAATGCTTCGTCGGAAACACGCGCATTTGTGTTCGCGTTTGCCCACGCTATGGAGTCGCTCGTATTACGTTGGCAGTATCGGTCAAGCCTCGGAACAAACCGTCAAGCATTATATCGAATCCCAGAAGGGGCGTTCCTAGCCGATGAATCGCAACTTCAAGTACCGCCTCTATCCAAACCGAACCCAGGGTCTTGCGTTGGAGCGCATCCTCGACCTGCATCATCAACTCTACAATGCTGCGCTCGAAGAACGCCGCGAGGCATATCGCAAGTGTCGCATCTCGCTCAACTACTACGACCAAGCGAACCAACTCAAAGCGTTGCGTGCCCAAGATAGCGATATGGCCGGACTGAATTACTCGTCGTGCCAACAGACCTTGCGCAAGCTGGACAAGGCGTTTCAAGCGTTCTTTCGCCGCCTCAAAGCGGGTGAGAAATCGGCTGGATATCCGCGTTTCAAAAGCCGCCACCGGTACACCACCGTCGAGTATCGTTGGGGTGACGGCGTGCGGCTCAAAGGCAAACGGCTCTACGTGCAGAACATCGGCAATCTCAAAGTGAAATGGCATCGGGAGATTCCAGCACAAGCCACGATTCAGTGTGCGTATTTCAAACGGGATGCTGCTGCTTGGTACGTGATTTTTTCTTTGGACTTGCCTGACGTTACACCTGCGCCACACCCAGGTTCGGCAGTGGGTATTGATGTCGGATTGAACTCGCTTGTCGCTTTGTCGAACGGACAGACGATGGAGAATCCGCGTTGGTATCGTTCGACCGAAGCGAAGCTGGTGCGTGCTCAACGCATCGTCTCGCGGCGTAAGAAATTCTCTGGACGTTGGCGCAAAACGGTGCGCAATGTTGCCACGCTGCATCGCAAAGTGGCAAACCAACGCTTGGACTGGCACCACAAACTCTCGCGGCAACTCACGGACACGTATCGTTTGATTGCGTTGGAAGACCTGAACATCCTGGGTCTTTCGCGTTCGCATTTGGCAAAATCGGTTCACGATGCGGGCTGGGGACAACTCATCGCACTGCTGACCTACAAAGCTGAAAACGCTGGTAGTCAGGTGGTGTTGGTTGATCCACGGCTCACGAGCCAAGTATGTAGCCAGTGTGGTTGTGTCGTTCCGAAAGATTTGAGTGTGCGGGTGCATTGTTGTCCTGAGTGCGGCGTGGTGTTGGATCGAGATGTGAACGCCGCACGAAATATCTTGCATCGTGCCTTGCTGGAGACGGCTCGGACGGAGCCGACGGTAACAAGCCTGTCAATGGACGGGTGTTCCCGTGAAGCCGCTTGCCTTTAGGTAGCGGAGTCGTCACTTCAATTATATCACAGGTTGGCGCATTGCGCGCGTCGCACGGCAGTTTGTTTTTCGCGATGCCCTTCTGGATCAGCGCGCGCCACAGCTCGTCATCCGCGCTGACCCACCACGCCTTGACGCCCCGCGCGGTTTCGAGCGGGATGATCAATTTGTTGCGGCGACCGTGTTCCCACAACAACGGTCCCCACGCCGGCAGGAGCGGCGTGGCAATCGCGCGGTCCAACATGGCGAGGAACCGCGCAACCGGCGGCGTTTTGCCGGTGTCGTTCAGCACGTAAAAATTTTGCCCGGCTTGCAGGTTGGGCACGGTCGCCTGATGATGAATGAGCACCATGTGCTCTGCGCCGTTTTCCGGCAAGCGCACGGTGCGCGTCACATACGCGCCCTCCAGCCGGCGAAACGACTGGCGCCCGATCTCGATGGTGTCGTCATCCATCAGCGCCGCCCACACTGCGCGGACCGCGGCGCGCGGGCCAAGCAGCGACAGGTAGACGACGCACTCGCGAAGTGCCATATCGTCCACCGCATAGCCGGCGCAGTAGGCGCGCAAGCCGTTGAATGACGCCGATCCGCACAGGGTCGGCGTCGCCGCGAGCACGGACGCGGCGGGCGTTTTTCTATTACTGGGCATAGTGTGCTCCTCGAAAAAAGGCGCGAGCGCGGTATCCATAGTGGACGCCACGCTCGCGCTGGGCTTGATGCGAATTTTCTACGCGCGTAGAATCACGCGTCGAACGGAATGTCTGGATGCACGCCAGCGGTTAAAACTCGGACGATATTGGCGCAGGCGATTGACATTTTTCCTCCATGAGCACGAGCAAACGCCACTCCTCGGCGATTTGCCGCGCGTACAGCCCAGACTGAAAACACTGGGTCTGCAAGACGACCTGCAACGCAAATCCGAGTTCGCGCTGCAACTCGGTCAATTGCGGGTGCGCTCGATGCCCCCCCAACCCACCCAGGGCGTGGCCGTTTTGCAGCGTGAAGCCGATCTCGCGTTCGAGGTCGGCGATGCGTTGAAACGCTTCGGGGTCGTTGGCGCGCACCGCCGCCAGGTCGGCGCGGGACATGAAGATGCACACGCGGCACGAGAACCGGTTGAGATAGCGGTACACCGGATGCAGGGGAATGTTCCGCGCCGCCAAATAATCGCGCACCTGGGTCTCTGACCAGTCGTGGATCGGCAACCAATTCCAGACGGTGCGCTTGGAATTGGTCAGCGTGCGGTCGCGCGCGAGCTTGGGCCTCCGCGCGCGCGCGGGGCTTTCCTCGGCGCGCAAACCCAGACAGTTGATCACGACGGGATCGGCGACGTTGCGGCGAATCCAGGTCTGGATCGGACCGCGCTTCAGGTCGCTCGTGCACTGGCGAAACTGGGGCGAGGGAAATTTGCCGCGCTGACGCACCATTGCGAAGAAATCCTTGTGGGGATTGCGGACGATGTTCAGGCGCGCGCCGGGAGCGATTTGGGCAACCAGCGCGCGATTCCATTCCGCGGCATCGGGATGTTCCCAACCGGTGTCGGCAAAGACGACGTGTTTTTTTAGGTGGGGGTATCGCTCGCAGAGGTAGGCGAGTAGCGTCGAGGAATCCTTGCCGCCGGAGAAGTTGACGACGAGTTCCATAGAACCTCGCAAAAGCAAAACTGGTCAGTGCGTCGCAAAAGACTCACTGACCAGCTCGATTTTTTGTCCGAACCAAGCCGGGCAAATCGCCGGGCAAGACGATTGACTCGGTTTGTCGTTCAAGTGCACGGGGATGTTCGCTTGATTGGCATCACACACTCCGATCCGCCACAAACGACTGCATGGTAAAGGGCATGAGCACGACCATGACCGGCATCAGCCCCGCGCGATTATCGTCCGGCGGTGTAAAGAACAATTCCTCCGGCGCGCCATTGTGTATGTTTTGTTTGGCAAACATCAAGACCGTATCGGGCAATTCGGCAGTCGGCGTCCGGTCGCGCGCGAGCAACCAGCGTGCAATCCAACGCGCTTCGAACCGCGAGTGGAAGGGAATGCGCTCCCGCTCAAAGGCGTCCAGCAAGGCTTCGTGCGCCTGCTGACGCTCCGCCCCTTGCCGCGTCGGATCGCCGGAATCGACAATGTCCAGGTAGCGCCGCGCCAGTTCCAAAGTCCGGGTAGAGACTTGCATCAGAACCTCCCCACAAATTTTCGGACTTGAATTATACTATCAATTTGTCAAAGGAAATTGCCCAGTTTCTTTCACCGAACCGGGCAATGGCTTAAACGTTGGCTCAGGCGTGCGCCAGAAACTCGCGCGGCGTTTTTCCGACCAGCGTCTCAACCCGGCGCGTGCGCCGATTCCAGCGCGTTAGATAACTCTGGCGCGCATCCAGTTGCGCCGCCCGGAGGTTGCGCTTGAAACGCGCAACCGTCGCACGCGTGATCGGCGCGGCGAACACGCCGACCTGGGAAATGCCGCCGCCAACTTGGGTGAGCCGGTATGCGCCAAAGCCGACGCGCATGGTGCGTCGCAATACGGCGTCGCCGGACTGGGTTCGGCGGCGCGTCGGCGCGGTGCGTTCGGTGTACCCGCACACGAAACAGGCGATTTCCTCGCTTAGTGTCCGGGTGCTAAATTCGACAAACGCGCGCGCCCCGCATTGCGGGCACGCCGTTTCGTCAAGCGTCGTTGTCATGGGGTCTCCTTTTTTTCTACGCGCGTAGAAAAAAACTGGGAGAGAACCCCAGTGGGTCTCTCCCAGTTTTGCAAAACGGTTGTCACTGACTTTAGGTCTGTTACAACTCACGCAGTTTCGGAAAACCGTCTTCAGGTTGTTTGCCGGTCAGTTGCAGATAGAGCGTCACGGCGGCACAACTCAACTAAGGCCGCGCGGCACTGTTCGATTTCTTGAACCACGAGATTCCTTTCCGGTGCGTCTATTATATCGGATCGCGCCGCGCACGTCAACGCGTTTTACGATTGCTCGCGCGGCAACGTTGCGCGACATTCCGGGCAGAGCGCACGCGTTGCGAAAATAGACCCCGATCCGCGCGAGAAAAACAAAGACGCGGTACTGTGAAAGTACCGCGTCTTCAAAGATAACGGCGTTGAGTCTTGGTCATCGCTATTCGAGAGGCCAGTCGCGTCTACGGATTTCCTCCAACTCTTGACTTGACCAACCCATCACTTCGCGCAAGAAGATGACCGGTCGCATGATGGTAACCTGTTTTCGTAACTCTTGAGTCGCAGACTCCTCCGTAAAGTCTTTGTCTTCACTGACCAAGTAATCGACGTGCGCTTCCAGCGCCGCCACGGCCACGGGAACATCGTCAACATCGCGCATGAGATCGAGCTGAGCCAAAACCGCATGGGGCTCAGGATCAAGCGCGATCTCGCAAGCGATGTGGCTGAGCCAGGTATCGAAGGCGGCAATGAAGGTCGGCAACTTGGCCTGGAGATTTCGCCGCGCTTGTTCAATCACCAGCGGGATCAGAACCAACTCGAAATCGTCCTGCGCCGCATGGCGCAAGACTTGGTACGACCAGCGTGGCCAACCGATCCCCGCGAAGAGAACGGTGGCATCCACAAACACTCTAGGCTTTGCGCTTGCGGTTTTTGACGGCGCGACCATATTTCTCTTCAAAGACCAGTTGCTTGGTTTTCTCGAAATCTGCGAGCGCTTGTTCTTCAGTGATCCCCTTGGCTTGCATCTCTCGATTGATGGAGCGATTCAACCCGTCCAACTCTCGGAGTGCGGCGGAGCGCCGGAGTTGTTCGTACTCAGTATGGCTGAGCAAGGTGGCAATCGGGAGACCATCTTTTTCAATGGTCAGGTGTTCACCGTTCTTGTAGACCCGTCTGAGCAATTCGCCAAAATGAATTCGCGCTTTCGTTGCGGGAATCGTTTGAGACGGGCCGCGCTTTCCTCGAGCCAGCGCCATTTTTACCTCCTTATCTAAAGCATCAACGTTAATTAATGTACATCACCACGACGCTCCTGTCAAGACCGCGCCGGGGTGATTTCCATGTCACCCGACGCCACGTCGGTTTCCTGGGATTCGACGAGCGCGCGGGCAACCTCTTCCGCTTGCGCGCGTTTTGAGAATGTGGACATCGCGCCGCCTCACTCCTGCAACGCCGCCATCGCCAACGCATCCGCCATCGCGGGCGGCACGGCGTTGCCGATTTGCCGGGTTTGCTCTTTTTGCGTTCCCAGGAATTGATAGTCGTCCGGGAACGACTGCGCGCGCGCCAACTCGCGTCCCGTCAACATCCGAAAGCGGATGTCGAGGACGCCGCGCGTGCCGTCCTCGAACACCACCGGGATTCCCGTAACGGTTTGGGTCTGACCGCCCACGATAATCTCGACGGTGACGAGCGCGAACCGATCCACCGCGGTAACGGTGTCCACCGGTTCGTCCACCGACTGCGCGCCGCCGGTGCGGTTGAACTTGACGAGGAACGGTTGCGCCAGACCCAGGTCGTTCGTCCCGGTTACCGTCGGCACGGGTTTACGCAACGAGTGTGCCCGCGTCAAGCCGCGCCCCTTGTCCCCGTGACAGGTTTTCACCAGAAACGGCTCGACGAGCGCCAACGGCGGTTCACCGGTCAACGTTGGGACTGGCTCGCTGACCGGATTGCCGCGCACGTATCCATCGTTCCCGCCGCGAATGGACAGGATAAACGGTTGCACCAAACCAAAGTGCTCGTAATTCGCGGTGACGCTGGGCAACGGCGCATCGAGCGAACATGCGTCGTGCCCGCCGTAGAACTTGACGAGGAACGGTTCCACGAGCGCGCCCGCACCGCGCGAGGTGACGGCTGGCACCGGTTGATCGAGCGACCGTGGCGCGTTGCCGCGATGAATGCCCTCATTGGGAAGCACAAACGCCAGGCCGCAAAACTTTTCCAAACCCGTGAAGATGCGTTGCAGCGTATTGCGAACCAACGGTTTTTTGCGCGTGAAGATGGATTGACCGGGGATGCTCCAGTCAATAATCTCACGCGCAGTGCGCCAGGGTTTCCGCGCGCCGAACAGAGTCGGTGCGCCGTCGCGCGAGTGCGACGGCTCGGGCCACACGATTTTGCGCCGCCCACGCGCGGCTTGGATAAACAGTCGTTCGCGCGTCGTCGGCGCGCCGTAATCGGCGCAGTTGAGCACGCGATACTCAACCGCATATCCGAGCGAACGGATTGCCTCCAAAAACGCGCGGAAGGTCTCGCCCTTTTTTGATTTGAGCGGGCAACCGTCCGCGCCCAAGGGTCCCCAGTTTTGGAATTCGGGGACGTTCTCGATCAACACCTGGTCAACGTACAGCGTGCTCATCCAACGCAGAACGTGCCACGCTGATGTGCGCGATTGATCGTTGCGCGGTTTTCCGCCGCGCGCTCGGCTGTGGTGAACGCACTCGGGCGAGGCGACCAACAACCGCAAACGTCCACCGGGGACAACCTCCAGCGGATTGACTTCTTCAACCTTGGCGCACAAGTGTTGCATGTTGACGTGATTCGCCTTGTGCGTTGCGATCGCAATCTGCCAGTGATTGATCGCGACCAGGCTCACCGGCAACCCCAGTCGTTCGGCGGCTTGGACAACACCGGTCGAAGTGCCCCCTGCCCCGGCGAAAAGGTCAACGACGTTAATTGTCTGGGTCATGGTCAATCCTTTGCATTCGCGCGGCGTTCGAATTTTTCCACCGCGCGCGCAATAATCGCCGGGGAGGTGATGGCGGCGTAAAACCACCACAGCCACACCCAGGTTTGAGCGACGTAGTATCCTACGTCGCCCCACTCCTCGTTGCGCTCGGCAGTTGTTCGCGCGGCGAGCCACTCGAACAATTCACCGCGTTTCCAACCCAGGAATGCACCGGCGCGTCTCCAGTCGCGGCGCTCCTGAATCAAAATTTTGCGGAGAGCGACGAACCCATTGGCGGGTTGCTCTCCACGATTCGCCGCAATGCGGCGCGCGGCGTTCCGCAACCGTGACCGGGCCGAATTGGTTGTTTTCACCTAGCCCCCATCAAGCGGTCGTGGCGCGCGGACCCGTGGGATTCGTTCTAGCCGTTGGCCAATTCAGATACAGACGAAAACGGCTTTCGTCCATTCGGGCATACTCGAACGTAACGCTGGTCGGAGCTAGAACGTGCGCCAGCGTTGCGTTCGGAATGTCGGTGATCGTCACGCCGATTTCGCCGCAACAGACCGAACGCGCGCCCCCTTGCAACTGGCGCGCGAACGTCGGCAAATTCAAATGTTCTTCTCTCACGAAACCGGCTTGCACGATCAGCGCGATAACGGATGCTTGATCCACGGTCACTCTCCTTTTATCAAAAAATGAGACCCAGGCGCAGTCCCACGACGAGACCAATGCACAGGGCTATGATAAGCCGCGCGCACGCCGTGAGCTCGCCGTCGCGCTGCGCGGCTCCCCACCGGCGTTCTGCCTCTTGTTCTGCGGCAAGTTGTTCAAGTTCTTTCGCCGTTCGATTTCGTCGTCTGGGTTGCGCGCTCACGTTTTTCCAACGCGAGCAGTTGGATCAACACGCGCCGGAAACTCGGCCGCCCGAACTGATTGAACGCCCTCACCCGCCGCGCGGACAAGTTGTGATCCTCCGGATCGCGGCGGATGATTTTGACGAACAGTCCGCGCCGATGGTGGTAGCCGACACTGATCGCCTCCACCTGGCGGCGCACTTTTCGTCGTCTGAGTTGCGCGCTCATACCACTTCCACCATCGGCGCAAGCACAGTCACTTGCTCGCGCAGAATCCCGCGCGCCTGCAGCGCCGCCGCCGTGCTGCCCGGTTTCCAACCGGCGGCTTCCAAAATCCGAAACGCCGCATCGTGAAACTTGGTCGCCTGACCTGGTTTCACGCGCGCGTCGTCGCCGAAAATATCGTGCGCAATTTTATCCATCGCTGAGCGCAATTTGTAATCCTCTGCGCTTTCGACGGACGTGCCGACGTACTGCACGTTGCCCGCGGCGATAGAGCCGCTCAGATCCACGTAGACCCAGCCCCTGTGAAAGTGGTCCACCGGGATGGGTGGATCAAGCACGACGATGATGGGCAAGGTGCCGCCGGCGTCACCGATGGATTCGAGGTAGACGCCGCCGGGTTTGGGATACCCGCATTTACGGGGCTTGACGAAACGCTCTTCCATCGCCTAATCCTCCGTGTCTGCCGCGTCCGCCGGCAACAGCATTTCGCCGGTTTCGGCGTTATAACCACGCACCGCTTGCACGCCTTTTGCGGCGAGATCGGACGGCGCGGCGTCCTCGCCTGGCTTGGCATAGTATGCCAAGCCAGTCCAGTAGCAGAACGCGAATATCCCCGGCGCGAATTTGACGCCGAAACGTTTGAGAATCTCGCGCGTCGCGTCGGTCGCCGGCATTTCGAGCCAGCGCGACGGCGCGTGTTCGTATCGGCGCGCGAGCACGGCGTCCACTTCCGGGTCGTGCAGTTCCGCGAACGCGGCGCGCAAGTCCTCTGCCGTGCCGCACTCCATCGTCAGCACGGCTTTGACGTGCGCGAGCGCGATCCGCGACAAGCCGCTGACCATTCCTGCCGGAATGTTGTTGCGCGGGATACGGACCGACAACCCTTGCGCGTGAACCTCGCGGATCACCTCTTCCGGCGTTGCCCAATACTTCTCGCCGCGAAAGACGAGAATGTCGGGTGCGGCGGACGGTGAGGTACTCATTCGATGTTCCCCAACCGGAAGGATGGCGGGAGTGTTGATTCCCGCGTCATCCAGATTGCCGGCACATTCGCAAACGCCTGCCCGACCCAGAAAGAGGCGCTGGAGAGGGAAGGCGGGACTATCGCGACGATTGGCCTGCCGCCGGCTTTTTCAAGCGCGTCAGCGATCAACGTGTCGACTTGGTCGCGCAGAGTTGGCGCATCAAGATCGAACTGCGCCTTAATCTCAATCACTTCAACCTCACCGAGTCGGCTCTCGATTTCGACTTTCTGGCGAGAGCCGACCGGGTGCGAAAAGTTTATCACTACGTTCATTTTACTTTCTCCTAACTCGGACAAACCGAATTCATTTTATGGAACGCGGACGAGCGCAGACAAGCGCAGACGGTTTGCGAAAATTCATCCGCGTTTTCCGCGTTCATCCGCGTTCCAAACATCTTTGCGCATTTCACATGCAAGGCGCTAAACTAAAGCTCGCGGTAATGATCAGGACGTGCATAGATGTGTTTGACGTGGGTGTCCTGATGCGTGGTGCACCACGCATACGCGCCTTTGGCGAGCGTGGTGCCATCGTACCAAACGATCTCGCACCCGCAAGCCAACTTGCAGGTGGTGTCGTTTCGATACACCGGAACGATTTTCTTTCGAACGATTTTCTTCCGATTTGTTTTCATTTTTACTCCTCTGAAAATAGGGCGCGGATTAACGCGGATGAACGCAGATAAAAACAAATAGTCCGTGCTCGTCCGCGTCCCAGCAATTTTCATTCGACCGTTGGTGCGCTTGCCGCGCATGGACAACTCTCTTCGAGATGCGCGTCCAGCGCAATCCCACCGCGCGAGCGTGACATACTCAGCGCGCTCAACCGCTGGTCGTTGCGGCCCGACGAACGGTAATCGAACCACTCGTCGAGCGAGAGCGCGAACAACCCGCCGCCGGGGATTTCAACGCGGATGATCTGTGCGGCGCGCTCCAGCGCATCGAATACCTGCAACGGCATCCCGTCGAACGCGTGCTGGGTCGCGTAATGCAACCCAGCGATAAATTGCCGGTACACGGTGCCGTGTTCGTAATCCCAAAACAAGCCGAGCGAATATTCGCCGACCGCGCCTGATTCGGACACGAGCTCGACGACGAACGGGCGCTCTTTCGCAACGCGCAACTGATAGCGCGCGCCGCGCTCGAACGCCCAGTATAGATAGTCGCTCAGAGTGGCGACATCCGCGATGTGCCACACAACTTCGATGGCTCGCTTCTTGACCTCGCGAACCGTGAATGTGATTTCTTTTTGCGGCATCTTATTCCACCTTATTCCGCCGTAAACAAACGTTCCCATTCGGTATCGCGGCGCGTCCTGCGCGTTCGCCGCACAGTGGTGGATTGCGCACGCTCCAACTCCACCTCGGCAACGATGGGATAACGCGTTTTGCCGGTTTTGTCCTCGCGCAAGTGGATGACGCCCTTGCGCGAATCCATTCCGACCACCGTACCGCAAATTTTCTTTTTGCCGGGCGCTTGCCAGATTACCCGCGCACCGACTTTGACATCACCAATGTTCATTTGTTCCTCCTTCGTCTAGTCGTGCTCGGCGCGGATTTGATCGGCCGCCGCGTCGAACAGGTGTTTTCGTTCGGTGACCGACAAGCCACGCACGCGCCACGTTTTTTGTCGCGGCCCGCCGGCGGGCGTGGGTTTACGGCGGGAACGTTTTGCCCAGCATGGGAGACATGAATGGTTGCCCCCGCGCGACCACTCCACAAACCACTTGTGCAATCGCCGACATTTACGGCATGGATGCGCCATGCGGTAACACGATACTTGCTTTGCCACTTACTTCTCCTCCGCGCCAAGCGCCGCGGCAATGCGATTCAACCGCCGCGCCCAGGCGCGCAATTGGTCTTCGCCTTGCGCCGCGGCAAGCATCTCCGCGACGACAGCGTTCAACTCACTCGCCGCATCAAGAGACGGTGCAGGTTCGCCCGCGTTCGCGTCGTGCGCGAACAAGTCGCCGTAGGCGTCGCCGCCATCGTCGTCCGCCGCGGGATTGGCGGCTTGACGACGCGCCGCCGCGAGCGCGCGCCGGGCATGCACGATCTGCTTGACCTGGCGCGAGGTTGGGCGTTTCGGCAGTGAGAGAACTTCGTCCAACACCGCGACCTGGTCTTCAGGCGCGAGCGGCGCGAGTTCGCGCGCGTCGGCGAACGAAATTTTCTCGGCGCGGAGCGCGGCTTGCACATCGGGATGCAAGTCGAGCAACTGCAAATGCTGATAAACATGCGCGCCGCCCTGCCCGACTAGCCGCGCGACCTCCTCCACCGCCGCGCCGTGTTCGTGGATGAGCGCGTGATACGCGCGCGCGCGACTGAGCGGATCAAGGTCACGGCGTTGCACATTTTCGATCAAGCCGATTTCGAGCGCGACGCGCGGGTCGCGCACATCGCACACGCGCACCGGCACATGCGTCAAGCCGGCAATTTTCGCCGCGGCGAGCCGCCGTTGCCCGGCGATCAACTCGCCATCGGGCTTGACGATGAGCGGCTCGATGACGCCGTGCTGTTGCACCGAGGCGACGAGCGCGCGCAGATCGCCGACCTCTTCGCGCACGTTGCTGACGACGCGAATCGCGTCAATCGGCATTTCGGTCGCCTCGGGAGCGACCAACAGAGTAGGCATGAGTGTTAGCATGTTGACGCCCGGTCAGCGTCGTCATGCGGCGCACCGAATAGACCGGCGTATTCGGCGGCATCGGCGGGGTCCAGCAGTTCGGGGCGATATTTGCCGAGCGGTTCGATCCGCAGGGCGGGCTTGCGCCGGCGGGAGCGCGCGAGTGTGCGCGGTTGCTCCCGGAGCACGAAACCCCGTCGCTCGAATGCCGCGCCGCACTCCAGGCAAAACTCCTGGAGCACATCGCCGGGCGCGCCGCCATCGAGCACGCTCATGACCGGAATCAGACCCACCCGGTGCGAGCCATCCGCGAAACATGAGCGCGGACACCGGCCGCGTTTGGGATATTTGCGGACGGCAGATTGTTCAAACGTTGCAAGTGTTGGATTCACGTTGCCTCCTGCCGACGGTTGGCGCGCGTCTGCATCTCTTTCGCGCGCGCCGCCACGCGCTCGTCAAATTCGTCGGCGGTGACTGATCCTTGCGCGAGCGACCGCAGGAGACTGCTGCCGTTCGCGTGTCCGTACGCGGACGCCGTGTTGAGCAACAGTCCCATGATTTCGAGCGCGCGCGCGAGCCGCTCAAAATGCTCCTGGGTCATCAGGACGCGCCCAGTCTGGCGTGAACTGAACGACGGTTGGCGACCCATCGGCAACAATTGAAATTTCGGATCGACCAGGTGAGGCGCGTTTTCTGGGTCGAATCGCACGCCGCACAGCCCCAGCAGTTCGGCGAGCAATTGCTGTTCAACCTCGTCGCGCGATTCGCGTCCGCCCGCGTCCTCGCGCAAGTACGTCGGCAAACATCCCCAGGGCATCACCCCTTCCAGCGGGATTTCGACGGCGACGCATTCGGCGCGCGCGTGCCGACCCAGGTCGAGCGTCACTTGGCAATCGGGGCACACGACCGCGTCGCCCCCGCGTTGATCCGTCTCAGCGCCGCACGCGGCACAGCGTTGCGCGGGACCCAGGAAAATATCTTTCCACTCGACCAGGTCGAGCCGCGCATCGAACGCGAGTTGCCGTTCCAGCGCCGCGCGTTTTGCGGCGTCAAGCGCGGCGGTCTTGGAAGTGAACGCCTCGCCGGGGATGTGTTCCGCTTCGGCGCCGATGATGGATTTCCACTCTCCGCCCTGGTGCAAACTTTCCATCGTGACGCGCGTTGTCATGTCGCGCACGATTACGGCGTAACGGGCATCGCAACTGTGGTTGTAGCGTGACACGAAATAGTGTGCGACCTGGACGCGGCGCGGTTGGAAGAATTTTTCGCTCGCATTCGGTTTGTGGGCTTGGGGATTTTTCGCCGCTTCGACTTTGGCGAGCAAACGTTGCCAATCTTTTTCCAGAACCAGGACGCGATGTTCCCATTCGCGGTTTTCGGTTTCGCGTCCGTTGGGACCGATCCGCGCAGCGCGGGTCGTGTGCGCCGCGTCGTGATATTGCGGACACACGAACTCGCGCCACTCGCCGTTCAGCCGGTCGGTCGGCGTGACGCGGCAGGAGAGTAAGGCGCTGGTCAGTTCCACCAACGGCGCATCGCTCGACGATCGCTCGTACCATTTCACTCCCGATCTTTCGGGGGAGCGATAGTTGTCCGGGAGATTGTGCGCCGGATTCGCGCCGCGCCGGACTTGGGCGAAGATGGTCGGACGACTCATTTCACCTCATCCTGGCGATAGAATTTTTGGGTGTCCTTGTCCCAGCCGAGAAAATTCGCCCAACCGTCGAGCAGACGGAAGCCCGTCGGCATTGCAATCGTCGCTTCGCGTACCGCGCAACGTTCGGTCAACCATTCCACCACGATGCGGTGCGCTTGTTCCGCGCGCTCTTTGCGTTCGGCGTGATCTGAGTTCCACGGTTTTTTGCCGTCGGCGGTCAGGAGATACGTGAGCGCGCCGACCGGGAGCCGCACGTAATGCACATCCCCACGCGCGTCGGTTTGCGCGACGGCAATGACCAGGTTGTCCACGCGCATGCCATGCGTCGTGGCTTTGCCCGGTTCGGTGATCAACATGCAGTACACCGGCTCGCCTGGGTTGGCGGACTTCGTCCATTCTTCCACTGTCGCGTAGCCGACGTAGTTCGCGGCGCGAATTGAATCCTGGGTCATCGTTGGTTCTCCTTTGGCCGAGGCGTCGGCGCTCTGATTGCGCGCTGATGCCTCGCACTATTTGACTCCCGATGTTTCAGGGAGTGTATGATTACCAGTCCTCGCTACTGATCGTGCATCCGAAATGCCGATTGACGATCGGGGCAATGATGCCGCCGACATATTCAGTTTGCGCGATCCGCTCGGCGTCATACGGCCCGATCACAATTTTGGCGTCGCGCCCATCCGATAATTGAACGCGCAAGAAATATCGCATCGGCGCGTTTTCGGAATAGTCATCCGCAGAGATTTCAGGCACGACTTCCCAGTTGGTAATGTGCGGTTGGGATACCGGGGCGACCGGTTTGCCTTCCAGCACGACGTGTTCCAGCACGACGTGTTGCGTATGGTCCAGGTCACCCAGGACCGCCACAACGCGCCAGCCGGCGTCGCTAAATTCGTTCAAAGACTCCTCGAGTTCCGCGCTGTGACCGCAGTTCAACGAAACAACCTGGTAACTCAGTTGGGCGGCTTCAAGTTCTGCAAGACGAGCAAGTAGTGCGTTCAATTCTTTTCGCGCTTCGTCGTAATCTTCTTTTCCGTGTTGCGCTTGGATACAAAACCTAATTGCTCCCGTTTTCATGCTATTTCCTTTCGGGCGTAGCCGCCATCACGCACGCCGATGGTGTACGCGGCGTCGAGCGCCTCGACGATTTGATCTATCATTCCATTGAGCATCTCCGCCTGAGTACGTGGCGGAAGCGCTTTGAACTGTTGGGGCATCTTGGAAATTAGGATGTCCATCCAGATTGCCCGGTCTCGTCCCAGACCGGGCAAAGACAAGTCGTGCGCCATCTTTTCCTCCTGGAAAAAACACAAGCCCCCGCGCCGCCAAAAGGCAACGCAGGGGTTGGTTTCTGCAAACAAATATCTCTACTTTTCTTGACTTTTCTTGTCAATTTGTATATACTATTGGCATGAAAGTCAGCATTAGCAAAGCCGCCAAAGAAATGGGTGTGGCGATTGAGACCCTACGTCGTTGGGAAGCGGCGGGCAAGATTGAAGTTGAGCGCACTCCACGCGGGCATCGTCGTTACGACCTCGCCACGCTTCGCATTAAAGGTCTCCGTCCACGCGCCGCTACTGCGTCATCACGCGCCACCTTGTGCTATGCCCGCGTTTCCAGCCACGATCAAAAAAGCGATCTCATCACCCAAGTAGCGTTATTGGAATCCTA
>CAIKBD010000211.1 GCA_903825565.1 uncultured Anaerolineales bacterium
TGGGAATTATCGGCGTGGCGGTTTTGCTCATGATTTCGCTTCACAAAGAACGCGGCTTGGCGATTTTGCGCCGTCTCACCCAGCCCCTGCCGCTGTTGCAACACCCGCGCTTGTGGCGCGCGCTCGAAGGATTGATTGACGGCTTTGCGATTCTGCGTTCGCCGCGCGAAATTTTTGGCGTCGGCGCATGGTGTCTCTTTGTGTGGATCACCGGCGGCATCCTCTACTGGGTCGTGATGCGCGCGATGCACCTCGAACTGCAAATGCAAGCGGCGTTTCTCGTGATGATTGTCACCTCGCTCGTCGTCGTCGTGCCCTCCTCGCCCGGTTACATCGGCGTTTTTCATTACGTCGCGCAGTTGACGCTGGCAGGCGTCTTTGGCGTGGACAAGGCGGACGCGTTGAGTTACGCTGTGGTCGCGCACGCGTTCACGTACATCTGGTTGATCGTGTTGGGCGTGTACTCGATGTGGCATGAAGGGCTGACGTACCAGCGCCTCCAAACGATTCAGACCAGCAATGGGTGATTGGGCGACCAGGGATCGGCTAGTCGCCGATTGCCGGCTTGCCGTGTTGATCAATTAGGCGGAGTTTTCTTTGGATAAAATTCTTGTTACCGGCGGTTGCGGTTTCATCGGATGTAATTATGTGGATCGCTTGTTGGCGCGCGGACAACGCGTCGTCGCGTTCGATAACTTGTCTCGGCGCGGCGCGGAGAAAAACGCCGAATGGTTGCGCGCGAAATATGGCGCGCGCTTTGAACTGATCCCAGCCGACATCCGCGACGCGCGCGCGATTGCGGACGCGGCGCGTGACGCCGACGCGATCTATCATTTCGCGGCGCAAGTCGCTGTCACCACTTCCGTCGCCGATCCGCGCACCGATTTCGAGATCAATGCGCTCGGCACGTTCAACGTGCTCGAAGCGGCGCGCGCCTCTGGGCGCAATCCGATTTTCTTGTTCGCTTCCACGAACAAGGTGTACGGCGGAATGGAGGAGGTCATCGTCGTCGAACGCGCCACGCGGTACGCATACCGCGATCTGACCGGCGGCGCATCCGAAGCGCAACCGCTCGATTTCCATTCACCCTACGGGTGTAGCAAGGGCGCGGCGGATCAATACGTGCGCGACTATCAGCGGATTTACGGTTTACGCACAGTGGTGTTCCGGCAATCCGCCATTTACGGTCAGCGGCAATTCGGCGTCGAAGACCAGGGCTGGCTCGCATGGTTCATCATCGCCGCGGTGTTGGGCAAGCCGATCACGATCTACGGCGATGGCAAGCAAGTGCGCGATATGCTGTTCATTGACGATTTGCTTGACGCGTACGATGCGGCGACGGCGCGGATCGAGCACGTGGCGGGCAAAGTGTACAACATCGGCGGCGGACCGGCGAACACGATTTCGGTGTGGATGGAATTTGCGCCGATGCTCGAAAAATTGCTCGGGCGCGAAATCCCGTTTACGCGCGGCGATTGGCGACCCGGCGACCAAAAAGTGTGCGTCTATGACATTTCCAAAGCGCGCCGCGACCTGGGCTGGACGCCGCGTGTGAGCGTATCGGACGGCGTGGAAAAATTATATCGCTGGGTTGCGGCGAACAACGCCCTCTTTGGGTGAGCGGCGAGGAGTGCGCTATGTCTGCTGTGGCGGTGCGAAGTGATCTTTTAAAGATCGCCAAGAAATTCGGCGATCCGAATACAATAGTTTCCGATGCTTTGCGGCGCTATACGATTGAACGCTGTGTGGAGCGAATCGAGCTAGCGCGCGCCAAAATTCGCGCGTATGAAAAAAAATATCGCGTCGCGTATCCGGTGTTTGCGCGCCAAGTCAAAACGGACAGCCAATTCTTGCGGCGCGCCGAAGCCAAGAACCCGGCGTGGGAAGCCGATGCGATGGAATGGCAATACCGGCTCGCCGAGGTTGAGGAATGGACCGCGATACTAGATCGCATTTTGGCAGAGTGATCGATCTGGTATTCGACTATTTGTCGGACGTGGTGATCATTCAAAACGAAATTACATCGAACCGTGCGATTCTGGAAATCCACGCCCAATTTGGAGATTGGGCTGTGCGGTTAAAAGAAATTCGCGCCGATGCCGGTGATTCATATGCGTACTACGCGCTCCGTGCGGGTCGTGTGATTATCGGGTTTGACAATTATGCCGACCTAAACGCCATCAAAGCCAAGTATGGCCGCGATTATCGGCGGCATCTCGAAGAGCAAATCCCGCACAAGCATAGCCGGGACAAACAACACGTCGAATTGACCGATCCTTTTACCGCACGAGAATTCATTTGGTCCTTGCAACAAATGATTGATGTCGAATGAAAATCCTGATTGCCCTCACCTATTATCGTCCGCACATTAGCGGACTTACCATCTACGTCGAACGGCTTGCCGCCGCGCTCGCGGCGCGCGGGCATCGGGTGACGGTGCTCACGTCGCACTATTTGCCGGGCTTGGCGTACCGGGAGGAGATTGAAGGCGTTACGGTGATTCGCCACCCAGTCGCGTTTCGCTTTAGCAAGGGGAGCATCATGCCTGGCTTTTTGTCGCGCGCCTGGGCGTCGATGCGCGCGCACGATGTTGTAAGTGTGCACCTGCCGCAAGCCGAAGCCGGGCCCCTCGCGCTGATCGGGCGCGCGCTGGCGCGCAAGCCGGTGGTGCTGACGTACCACTGCGATCTGCAACTGCCCCCCGGTATTTTGAATCGCGCGATTGATCGCGCCGTGTTCGCGTCGAACTGGATCGCCGGCACATTCGCCAACCGCATCGTCGCGTATACCCAGGATTATGCCGATAACTCGCCGCTCCTCGCGCAGTTCAAAAACAAGATCAAGGTGATCTACCCGCCGGTCGAGATGCCCGCGCCGGACTCGCAAGCCGTCGCCGCGCTCAAGCGGAAATACCACGCGGACGGTCACACCATCGTCGGGTTTGCCGCGCGCTTTGCGGAGGAAAAGGGCGTCAACTATTTGCTCCAGTCCATTCCCTTCGTCCGCGAAAAAATTCCGAACGTCAAGTATCTGTTCGCCGGCGAATACCAAAACGTGATCGGCGAAAATGTGTGGCAACGGCTCCAGCCACTCATCGAGCAGTACCGCGAATATCTCGAATTCCTCGGACCGGTGCCCAACCGCGAGATGGGAAATTTTTTCGGCGCGTGCGATGTGCTAACTGTGCCGAGCATCAACTCGACCGAGTCGTTTGGTTTGGTGCAAGTCGAGGCGTTCTTGAGCGGCTGTCCCGTCGTCGCGTCGAATTTGCCGGGCGTGCGCGAGCCGGCGCGCGTGACCGGCATGGGCGAGATCGTGCCGACCCAGGATGCGCGCGCGTTGGCGGACGCCATCGTCAAGGTGGTGAACCAGCGACCCACTTATACGCGCCCGCGAAGCGAAATCGAAAACCTGTTTGCGCTTGAGCAAACCGTCCGCGCGTACGAATCCTTGTTCGCGGACTTGAAAGCGAGTTCGTGATGGCGAAGACGAAACCGGCGCGCGAGACGCGTGCTCTGTATCGCGCGCGCGCCAAACCCGCCGCGCAGAAATCCATCGAGCCGCGTGCGACGGCAGTGCAAACGTTGCCTGTGGCGTCCGCCTTACCCGAGCAAGGTAAATGGACGTACGCCGACTGGGCGCGTTTGCCGGACGATGGCACGCGTTACGAAGTCATTGATGGAGCATTGTTTATGGCGCCACCCCCAGGCACGGGACATCAGTCCGCCAGTATGTATCTTTCCAGAGCGATGTCGTTTTATGCGGAAGCCCAGCAATTGGGATATGTCTATTTTGCGCCGGTTGGCGTGCTGTTGCCGACGCAAACGGTTCCCGTGCAACCCGACATTGTGTTCGTCGCGGCGGCGCAACGCACGATCATCGGACCCGAGTACATCGCCGGTGCGCCGGCGCTCATCGTCGAGATTTTATCGCCCAGCAACTGGATTTTTGATCGCCGCGAAAAATTCACCCTCTATCAAGCGGCGGGCGTGTCCGAATATTGGATCGTGGATTATCGCGCCAAAACCGTCGAGGTGTTTGTTTTGGAAAACGGGCTATACACTTTGATCGCCAAGTGGGGCGCGGGCGAAACGGCGACGGCGCGCGCGCTGGCTGGTTTTCAAATTGCGGTGAACGATATTTTCCGCGATGTCTAGCATCGCGCTTGAGATGTGATCCGATTCCTGTGAACCGCTTCCGTTTGTATTCGCAACCTGTGTTGGCGCTTGCCGCGATTGTGCTCGCGGCAGTTGCGCAAAACGTGCATACCTATCGCCAAGCCGACCTGATCGCGCTCATCGTTTTTGCGGGCGCGATTGTTCTATGGCTCGCCGCGTTGTGGGTTGCGCCGGTCGCGCTCAACACGCGCCTCGCCGATGCCGCACCGGTTGCCGAGGTTGCGCCGCGGCCTTCCCCAGCGTTAGCGATCAGCGTGGGTGCGCTCGCCGTGCTGACCTTTCTGTTTGCCGGCGGCAACGAATTTACGCCGGACAATTTGCTGGCGTGGGGCTTGGGCATTGCCACGTGCCTGTACACCTTCGGCGTGCCGCTACAAACCTGGGAAGCTTGGCGCGCTCGAACGCGCGCGTGGGCGGAACGCCTGGCGCAGGGCGCGCTGATCTCGCCGCGTGGCTTGGCGTTGCTGGGAATTTTGTTGGTGAGTGGCGGGCTGAATTACTGGCAATTGGATCGCGCGCCCGCGGATCTCTTGAGCGAGCACGCCGAAGTGATCCTGGCGGTCAACGATCTTGTGGCGGAAAATTCTGCGCCGATTTATTTCGAACGCAGCAATTCGCGCGAGCCGCTCGAATTTTATGTGACTGCGGCATTGGTGCGCGCGACTGGGCGACCGCTCGATTTTTTGGCGTTGAAGCAAATCACGGCGTTTGCCGGCGGGTTACTTGTTTTGGGCGTGTGGTGGCTCGCGCGCGAACTGTTCGACGACGAGGTGGCGTTGCTCGCCGCGCTCTTTGCCGCGTTGAGCAAATGGACGCTCGTGTTGGCGCGCATCGGTTTGAGCTTTGTGTTTGCGCCATTGTTCACGGCGTTCGCGCTCGGTTTTCTTTTGCGCGCGCTCAAGCATCAACGGCGTAACGATTTTTTGTGGAGCGGTCTGTGGCTGGGGGTGGGGCTGTACGGTAACGACGCATTCCGCCTGACGCCGGTGTTGGCATTGGTTTTTATCGGCGGGTGGTTCGCGATCAACCGCGCGGTGCGGCGTGATCGAAAGTTCGTTGCGCAGGTCGTGCTGATGTTCGCGCTGATGCTCATCGTGGCAATGCCCTTGGTGCGCTACGCGACCCAAGCGCCGGAAATCTTTTGGCAATTTTTTGCGACGCATGTCCTCGGCGACGCGACGCGGGTTGACAATCTAGCACAACTCGTGGGGCGAAATTTTCTCGCGGCGTTAGCCATGTTCAATTGGACGGGAGACGCGGCGTGGTTCGTCGCGTTGCCGAACGATCCCGCGCTCGATTACGTCACGGGCGGTTTGTTCGTGCTCGGCGTTGTGCTGGCGTTGTATCGCTGGGTCGCGCGCCGCGAAAGCGCGTACGCGTTCGCCGTGCTGGGCGTTGTCGTGCCCGTGTTGCTCTCCGCGTTCAGTGCGGCGGCGTCCGCCGACAATCCCAGTATCACGCGTGCGAGTGGCGCGTTGCCGTTCGTGTTTCTGCTCGCGGCGTTGCCGGCGGCTTGGCTGGCGCGGGCGTTTTGGCAAGCCCTGTCGAATTTGGCGTGGGGCAAACTCGCCGCGCTGATTGTTATCGGCGTGATCGTTGCGGCGAGCGCGCGCGTGAATTACACGCGTTACTTTGGCGAGTATGCGGCGCATTACCGCCAAGCGGCGTGGAACGCCGACGAGATCGCGAGTGTGTTGCGCGGCTTTGCGGCGAGTGTGGGCGATCTGGATCACGCGTGGATTGTGGTGTACCCGCATTGGGTTGATGCGCGCAACGTCGGGATCGCGATGCGCCAAATCGGCTGGGAGCAAGTCTTGCCGAATGCGGACGGCGCGCGCGCGCACCAGATTGACGGCGCGAACCAATTGTACATTTTGCATCCCAGCGACGCCGAGAACCTCACGCGTTTGCGCGAAATTTTTCCGAACGGGCAACAGCGCTTGTACCATGCGCGCACGCCCGATCACGCGTTCGTTGTGTTTTATGCTCCGGGTACCGTTGGCGCGAACGGATTTTTAGGCGAGCCATAACGGTTCTTGAAATCTTGACGAGTTGGATCGAACAGTGGAAGACAACACCGTAATTCAGAATCAAGTACGTGTCGCTTCGCGCAAATGGGAGTGGCTCGCGCCGTTTTTGCTCACCGGGATTTTGATCCTTGGCGCGTTGTTCCGCTTCACCGGCGTCAACTGGGATGAGGATCAGCATTTGCATCCCGACGAACGTTTCCTCACGATGGTGACGACGGCGTTGACCATTCCTGGGATCAGCGATGCGCTCGGTATGCCGCCCGCCGGGTGCGCCAAATGGGGCGGGTATTTCGATTCCGAGTGTTCCCCGCTCAATCCGTACAATCACGGCTATGGCTTGTTCGTCTACGGCACGCTCCCGATTTTCGTGACGCGCCTCGTCGGCGATTTGCTCGATCAAACCGGGTACGGACAGATTCACATCGTTGGACGCTTGCTCTCCGCGCTGTTCGATCTCTCCACCGTCTTGATCATTTATTTTATCGGGCGGCGTTTGTATGGTACGCGCGCCGCGTTGCTCGGCGCGTTCTTCCTCGCGGCGTCCGTGCTCGACATTCAACAGTCGCACTTTTTCACGGTGGATACGTTTACCAACATTCCGATCCTGCTCGCGTTCTGGTTTGCGCTCGACATTGCGGACGGCAAAAAATGGACGGCGTTTGTTTTTGCGGGCGTTGCATTCGGCGTTGCGTTGGCGGGGCGCATCAACATTGCGCCGTTCGCGCTCGTGCTGATCGCCGCGGCGGCGGTGCGCGCGTACCGCGCCGCACTCGCCCAGCGTGCGGCATGGCGCGCGGCGGCGATCACCCAGGTCGCGGAACTTGCGCCGGAAGATGGCCTGTCAGCGGCAAACGCCGAATCCCAGGTTGCCGGTGCGCCGGAAATTTTGCCTGTGGCGCATCCTGCGCCTGCGTCGGTTTCGCTCGAAGATTTCTTGTGGCGCGCCGGCGCGCGCGCGTTGGTGGGCTTGGCGGTTGCTGCGCTTGTTGCGCTGTTCATCTTTCGGATCGGGCAACCGTATGCGGCGAATGGGCCCAACTTGATCGCGCCGCACATTCCCAAGCCCGATCTCAGTCGCGGCGTCGTGCCGTTCGCGTTCGACGTGGCGTTGTCGTGGGCGGGCGGCGTCAATTTGAAATTCGCCGATAATATGGCGTACATCGGCGAACTGGTTGCGGGTCGCCAAGACTATCCGCCCGGTCATCAGTGGACGAATCGCACCGCGTACCTGTTCCCGCTCGAAAACATGGTGCTGTGGGGCTTGGGCTTGCCGCTGGGCATTGCCGCGTGGATCGGCTTTGCGTTTGCGTTGTACCGTTTGATCCGCTACCGTGAGTGGCAACACCTCTTGATTCTGGTCTGGGTCGGGATCACGTTTGCGTACACTGGGCAACAGTGGGTCAAGACGCTCCGCTACTTTTTGCAAATCTATCCCTTCCTGGCTTTGCTCGCCGGTTACTTGCTCGTCGCATTGTGGGAGCATGCGCCGCGCTGGACGATTGCGCCCGCACTCGCGCGCATCATCGCCGGCGGGATCGCGTTGATCGTGATCGGCTATACGTTGTTTTGGGCGACGGCGTTCACGACGATCTACACGCGCCCGGTTTCGCGCGTTACCGCGTCGCGTTGGATTTTCCAGAACGTGCCGCTGGGATCGGCGTTGGGTAACGAACACTGGGACGATCCGTTGCCGTTGCGAATGGATGGCAAGGATCCGTTCGGCGGCATGTATCGCGGGATCGCTTCGTCGAGCGATGGCGTGTTGCATTGGTACGACGAAGACACGCCGGAGAAACGCGTCGCGGCGCTCCAGTGGCTCGACGATGCCGACTATCTCATCTTGTCGAGCGGGCGTTTGTCCGGTTCCATCACGCGTTTGCCGATGCGTTATCCGTTGACGACCCAGTATTATCGGGCGTTGTTCGATGGCTCGCTCGGCTTTGAGCTTGCGGCGGAGATCACGTCGCGGCCGCAATTGTTCGGGATCGCGATCAACGACGACGACGCCGAAGAGCAGTTCACCGTGTACGATCACCCCAAGGTCTTGATCTATAAAAAATCGGCGCGCTATTCGCACGCGAACACGGCGCAAATTTTCAACCGCATTGATCTTGACGAGGTGTACCGCTTTTGGCCCCGCGAGGCGACCACGGCGCCGACCGCTTTGTTGCTGACGCCAGCGGATCGCGAAGCGCAAATGCGCGGCGGCACCTGGTCCGAAATTTTCAATCCCGCCGATCTCGTCAACCAGATGCCGTCCGTGGCGTGGCTCGCGCTGATCGAAATCCTAGGATGGATCACGTTCCCGCTCGCCTTTGTCGTGTTTCGCGCGTTGAGTGATCGCGGCTACATTTTCGCCAAAACGCTGGGCATTTTGTTGCCGGCGTGGGGCGCGTGGACGCTGGCGAGTTACTACGTGTTGCCGTTCGGGCGTGCGAGCATCGCGCTGGTGATCGCCGGCGTCGCGCTGGTCAGCGTGTTTGCCGCGTGGCGTGCCCGGCGCGAGCTACGCGACTTTTTCCGCGCGCATGGTCTCGTCGTGCTGATCGAAGAGCTATTGTTCCTGCTATTCTTCGCCGCGTTCTTGCTGGTTCGCTACGGCAATCCCGATCTCTGGCATCAATGGTTCGGCGGCGAAAAGCCGATGGATTTTGCGTTGCTCAACGCGGTGATCAAATCCACGTGGATGCCGCCGTACGATCCCTGGTTCGCCGGCGGGTACCTCAACTATTATTATTTCGGGCAACTGATCACCGCAACGCTGATCAAATTTTCCGGCATCGTGCCCGAGGTCGCTTACAATCTGGCATTGCCGCTGTACTTTGCCTTGACCGCGCTCGGCGCGTTTAGTAGCGTGCTCAGTTTGGCGCGCGGCAGGGCGGAGGTGCGCTTGTTCGCCGGTTTGCTCGGCGCGATCTTTGTCGCGGTGATGGGCAACCTGGGGCAAGTGATTCTGATCGGGCAGACGCTGATCAAGATCGGCGGCGGCGATCCACAAAGTTCAGTGGCGAGCGTGTTGGCAAGCATCGGCGTGGGCATCTATCGCGTGCTCGTCGAGCAGCAACCGTTCGACGTGCCGATTGGCTGGTGGTACTGGAACGCGACGCGGATCATTCCCGACACGATCAACGAGTTTCCGTTTTTCAGTTTCCTCTACGCCGATTTGCACGCGCACGTCATGGCGTTGCCGTTCACGCTGGTGGTAATTGGCTTTTGCGTCAACTGGGTCGTGCGCGAACGCAACGACACGGCGCGGTTGCCGTTTTGGCCCCATCTCCAAATTTCGCCGACGGATGTGGGCGAGGTGCTTTTCGCGTCGCTAGCATTTGGCGCGTTGCGCGCGATCAACTTTGCCGATTACCCGACGTACCTGTTGCTGATCGGTTGCGCGCTCGCGATTGGCGAATACGCGCGCTGGCAAAAAATAAACTGGGATGCGATCTTGGCAGTCGCGTGGCGTTTCGGCGCGGTCGTTGTGTTCAGCACGGCGCTGTATTTGCCGTTCGTCAAAAGTTTTGCCAGTGCGTACCTCAGCGTCGAAATGTGGCGCGGCGAACGCACCGGCTTTGCCGAATACTTGGTCGTGCACGGCATTTTTCTGTTTGTGATCGTCACGTTTTTGATTGCCAAAACCTTTGACACCAAAGAACGGCGCACGATCCTTTTCGATTGGATGCCGCTGTTCGTCGTTCTGCTCATCGCCGTCGAGGGCGTGTTTATCATCGCCAAGGCGTATGCGTTTGCGCTTGGCTTCCCCTTGCTCGCATTCGCCGGCATTTTGGTTTTGCGTCCCGACTGCGACGCGCGGACGCGGATGATCGCGTTGATGATCGCGGCGGGCTTGGCGATGACGCTGATGGTCGAGGTGATCACCTACAAGGGCGACATCGGGCGGATGAACACCGTGTTCAAATTCTACCTCCAGGTCTGGGTGTTCTTTGCGGTCGCGTCCGCCGCCGCATTGACGATGCTACAAACCCAGGATGAAACGCCCAACACGCGCCGCACCGCTTTTGCCAACGGCTGGGTGGCGATGTTCGGCGTCCTCGTCGTGATCGGCTTGCTCTATCCGATCACCGCAACGCGCGCCAAGGTGACGGATCGGTATACGTTCGGATCGCCGGCGGGATTGAACGGCATGGATTACATGCGAACCGCGATCTATGCAGAACGCGGTGGTGATCTCGTCCTCGAAGCGGATCGCCAAGCGATCGAGTGGTTGCGCGCCAACGTCGCCGGCTCGCCGGTGATCGTGGAAGGCAACACGCCGTTGTATCGCTGGGGTTCGCGCGTTGCGATCTACACCGGCTTGCCGACGGTGATCGGTTGGGATTGGCATCAAAAGCAACAACGTTCGATTGTGGACGGCGCGATCATTGATCGCCGGCTCGACGCGGTGAAACAAATTTACAACACGCGTAGCGCGGACGACGCGCTCGCGCAACTCAAACGTTTTCGCGTGACGTACATTTACGTCGGCGATGTCGAGCGCGGTTTTTACGAGGCGGCGGGATTAGCCAAATTTGACGCGATGGCGCGGGCAGGGCAATTGCAACTCGCGTACCAAAATGACCGAGTCAAAATTTTCAAACTGGGCGAGTAGGTGCGGCGTGCGCTTGCTCGCGGCGTGCGTGTGGCTGGTCGGTGGGCTGATCGGGCTGTGCGCCGATCCGCCGCACGATGCTGGGGCGCGCGGCGCGCTTGCGGCGGCGATTGACGCGCCGGCGCGCGCCGGTGTGCGCGCGGCGCGGGCGATCACCTACACCAATTTTTTGCCGGTAATTGGCAAGTTGCGCGATTGCGCGCCGGTCGGCGAAACGTATGGCGCGGTGACGATCCTCTCCGCGCCGACGAATCCGCCGGCGGAAACGCACCCCGACATCAACTTGACCTTGCGCGGTTTCGTGCCGACAACTGGCACCCTGGGTTTGATTCCCGGCATCAACCCGGTGGATACGTCTGCGCCGCAGTTGGCGGGGCTGTTCGGCGATCAACGCGTACCGACCTTTACGGCGGTCTACCAAGTGTACGATTGGGATTGGGCGAATAACCGGCGCGGCGCGCTGTTGATCACGCCAACGGTGACGCTCGCCGGGATGGGCGTTGCGCCGGGCGAAGTGATCCGCGTGCCGGCGTCCGGTTATGACATTGGCTTGCGCCCGACGGGTTACGAAGTGATGGTGCTCTACGCAACCGCAACGCGCCTCACGCTCAAGTACACGCGCGAAGATAATGTGGTGTTCGGCTACACGCTGCATCTCGAAAACATTTGCGTTGATCCGTACTTGCTCGGCGCGTACCAAACGTTGAACGCGGCGGGGCGCGCGCAGTTGCCGGCGTTGACCGCCGGGCAAGGCGTTGGTCGCGCGCTCACGACGACGTTGGGCGTGGCGATCCGCGACACGGGGACCTTTATGGATCCGCGGTGGCGCGACGATTGGTGGCAGGGACGATGAAGCGCATGTCAGATTTCAGATTTCGGATTTTAGATTTGCGCGCGGTGATCTTGGCGCTCGGCTTGTGCTTGGCGCTGACGGCGCGAGTGAGCGCACAAGTCGGCACGGTGGTGACGCTGCTGCCGAACGCCAAAGCCGAGTATCGCTTTGATTATCGCGGCGACAATTCGCCGATGCGTGTGATGCTCAGCGCGCCCGGCGTGCAGAACCTGGGTCTGTGGATTTACACGCCGAGCCAGATCGCGGCGATGGGGCGCGGCGAGCAACCGCAACCGATTGGGCGCGGCACGCCGAGCAAAGAAGCCGATCTCTTTTGGTCGGGCACGTTGCGCGAGGGCGGCACGTACCGCGTCGTTGTCGAAAATCGTAACGGCTTTCCGATTCAGTACCGGCTCGATGTGAGCGGCGAAGCGGTGAGCAGTGTCGCGCAGTTGAACGTCAGCGTGCCGCAGGCGTCGTCCAACACAACGTTTGATCGCGGGCAAAGTTCGCTCGTCGTCAACTTTCCGCCGAACAGCGGCGTGGAGGCGTTGCGCTTGACCGTGCCACCGCGACCGGCAAATTGCACGCCGGCGAAACAAATCCCGGCGACGATCACGCAAAGCATCAAACTGTGTCCCGGTGAAATTTACCCGCCGCTCAAGATCGCCGGCAACAACATCGCCTTGTTTGCGGACGATGCGCGCTCGGCGGTGGTCACGAGCACGGGGCGGCAATTCGCGGTGACGGCGGAGGGCGCGAACATTTGGATCGAGGGGCTGGTGATTTCGGCGCGCGCCGATCCGCAAGATGTGAACGCGTGGCTGTGTTTGTACGACGAGTGCTTGTTCCAAACGAAAACTGGGATCGTGCCGTTGCACGGCGGCGTGCGGTACGGCGGCGGCATTCTGCTCAAGAGCGCGACGAACTCGACGGTGCGCGGCGTGACGGTGCGCGGCGGCACGATTGGGATCGCGACGGTGGATGGCAAGGGCAACAATCTGCTCGACAACGAATTGAACGATCTCAACGGGTGGGGTTCGTTCAACTGGAATAGCACGGGCGCGTATTTCGTCAACAATCAATGGCATCGCAACAACCACGCGTGCGTCACGCCTGCCGGCGAAAAATATTCGCACGGGTGCGAAACGTCGGGCTGGGTGTGCTTGGGGTGCAATCAAAATTTTATCATCAGCAACCGATGCGAACTGAGCGCGAATTGTTTCTACATCAACGGCGACCGCAACTTGCCGAGCAACGACAACCGGTTCATCGCCAACTATTGTGCGGGCGCGACGGACAATTGCTACGAGATCACTTTTTCGCGCGGCAACTTGCTTGTCAACAATGTGAGTACGGTGGATCCCAAAACCGGCGCGGCGTGCAAATATCCGTTCTGGGTTGGCGGCTCGGTCGTCAGTTTTCAGAATAATCGCTGGGAGTGCCAGATCGGCGCGGACGACGCGTTCAACCAATCGCGCGACTCGACGGTGGTGGGGACGAACATCATCAACCTCGACGCGTTCGGGCAGGTGCCGCTTGCGCCGGCGGTGCGCGCGACGCCCGCGCCGGGGTCTGCCGCGCCGGTCGTCGCGCCGAGCGTGACCGCGCCGACGCTGATGCGCTTTCCGCGCGGCGATGTGTTGGAGTTTGTGGAGTAGTTAGAGCAGAGCCAGAAATTCTTCGGGGGTGAGGCCGGCTTCTTTGATGATTTCGATCAAGAGCGGGCGCGGCAATGTGCCAGGGTGCATTGGCACGGGAACCGGGCGCGGCAGCCCTTCTTTGCGGAGAATGATATGCGCGCCGGTTTGCCGCCGTTCGTAAAACCCGGCGCGCTTGAGGGCGCGGATCACTTGACTCGCGCGGAGCGCGGGGAGACGCTGGCTCATTGGGCGAAGACGACGCGCGGCGTGATCTGAATCAGCGGTTTCGGCTCTGGGATCACCAAACCGTCTTCCTGCGCGACGGCAAGCCAACCGGCAACCAAGTCGGCGACCATTACTTGCGCCGCGTCCAGGGTTTGCCCGAAAGTGCTCGCTTCCAACGCCGGCACGCGCGCTAGATAGCCGCCTTCGGTCAGCGCCTCGAACTCGACATCATAGTAGCCGTTAGGAACTTGGACGAGTCCTTGAATTTTTTGTTTGTGCGAAAGCATCGTTCACCTCGCCCAAAAGATAACACGGAAAAATGTTTCCGTCAATCAGGTTGATTATGGTTTACGTTTTAACTTGGTGGGTTTTGCTCGAATTGATCGGCATCGCCGTGTTGCCGCTTGCGTTTCGTTTTTTTCGGCATTTGCCGGATCGCGGCTATGCGTTCACCAAGCCGCTCGGCTTGCTACTGATCGCGTACCCGTTTTGGCTCCTCACGACATTCGGTTTTCTGACGAACACGCGCGGCGCGATTGTCGGCGTTGCGCTCGTCGTCGCGGCGGCGAGTTGGTGGCAGGCGCGGGATCACGCTGCGGCTCTCGGCGCGTGGTTGCGGCACAATCTCTCCGTCGTCGTCGTCACCGAACTCGTTTTCACCGTTGCGTTTTTGGCGTGGGCATACGTGCGCGCGTTCATGCCGGAAATTTCCGCGACCGAAAAGCCGATGGATTTTGCGTTCCTCAACGGCATTTTGCAAAGCGAGAAATTTCCGCCGCTCGATCCCTGGCTGTCCGGTTACGCGATCAGTTACTATTACTTTGGCTATCTGGTCACGGCGGTTCTCACCCAGTTGAGCGGCGTGCCGGCGAGTTACGCGTTCAACTTGATGATCGCGTTGCTGTTCGCGCTCGGCGCGACCGGCGCGTTCGGTCTTGCCCATAATTTGATCCGCCAAGCGCAACTCGCCGCGCGCCCGGCGACAGCGCAACTCTTCGCCTTGTTCGCGCCGATCTTTCTCGTACTGATCGGCAACCTCGAAGGATTTTTTGAATCGGTGCGCGCGCTCGGTATTGGCGCGCCGGAATTTTGGCAGTGGCTTGACGTGAAAGGGCTGGCGAACGCGCCGGCGACCGGCAGTTTTGCGCCGACGGACAACTGGTGGTGGTGGCGCGCGTCACGCGTCATCCACGATGTGGTGAACGGGCAAACGCAAGAAGTGATTGACGAATTCCCGCAATTTAGTTTCGTGCTGGGTGATCTACACCCGCACGTGTTGGCATTGCCGTTCGTTTTGCTCGCGCTCGCCGTCGCGCTCAATCTGCTCAATTCGCAATTCGAAATCCAAGATGCGAAATTCACCTGGCGCATCCGAAATTTTGAATTGCGAATTACGCATTTCGAGTGGCTCTACCCGCTGGTGCTGGGCGGGCTGTTCGTGCTCAACTCCTGGGACATTCTGCCGTACGGTTTTATCCTCGTCGCGGCGTTTGCCGTCGCGCGATACCGCGCGAGCGGAACCTGGGATCGCGCCGCCGTGCGCGACACCGCGACGTTCGTCGGTGCGCTGGGCGTGGCGAGTGTCGTGCTGTACCTCCCGTTTTACCTCGGCTTTCAATCGCAAGCGGGTGGCATTTTGCCGGTGCTGTTCGTCAAAACGCGGTTGCATCAGTACTTGATCATGCTCGGCTTATTCGTGTTTCTCTGCGGCGCGTTCGCCGCACGCTTGCTGATTGAACGCGGCATTGGCGTGCGCGCGTGGTTTGATCGCGCGACGCTGCCGTTGCTCGCCGCATTTATCTTTCCTCTGCTTGCCGGCTTGTTCGCGTTCATCATCGTCGTGGCTAGCCCGGCGATCCAAGATCAAGCGCGCGTCATTTTTCCAAACGTCGGCGAAAACATTCCGCTCGCCGCGCTTGCCGCGTTCTTTACGCCCTGGTTGCGCGATCCCTGGTTGTTCGTGCTACTCGCGGGGTTGCTCGCCACGCTCGTTGTGGTGGCGCGCGAATTTTTCGATGCGCCCGCCACGCTGTTCGTCTTGTTGCTCGCGTTCACCGCGTTTCTGCTGACGTTCGGCGTCGAGTTCGTTTATCTCAAAGATCAATTCTGGACGCGGATGAATACCGTGTTCAAATTTTACTTTCAGGTGTGGACGTTGCTCTCGGTCGCGTCCGCGTATGCGGTGTTTTACCTCGCGCATCGCTTGCGCGGCGTGGTGCGCGCGGTGTGGTGGAGCGCGTTCGCGCTGTTGTTGTTCGCCAGCTTGTTTTATCCGGCGATGGCGATTCCCAGTCGTGCGAATGATTTTCGCGGCGCGCCCACGCTCGACGGGATTGCATTCATCCGTGAAATCAATCCCGGCGATTATGGCGCGATTCAATGGCTGAACGCAAACGCGCCGCGCGGCGCGGTGACGCTCGAAGCGCCCGGCGCGGAGTACTCGTACGAGAATCGGATTTCAATGGCGACCGGCTTGCCGACGGTGCTAGGGTGGGCGGGGCACGAATCGCAGTGGCGCGGCAATGCTAATTTTTTCAAGAACGATGCGGAAGAAATTGATCGCGCGGAGGACGTGCAACGCATCTACCAAACGCTCGATGCGCCGGAACTTTTGACGTATCTCGACAAGTATGCTATAAAATTCGTCGTCGTCGGACAA